>NZ_AP024660.1:3709352-4036690 GCF_019977395.1 Arthrobacter sp. NicSoilC5
CGGTCAGCGGTGTTCGAAGTTCATGGGATGCGTCGGCAACGAACTGGCGCACCTTCGTCTCACTCCGCTGGCGTGCTTCCAGCGCACTGGAGACGTTGTCCAGCATCAGGTTCAGGGCGTGGCCCACGCTGCCCACCTCGGTGGTGGGATGCGCCGCAGAGGGCGGCACGCGGACAGCGAGCGCAACCTCACCGGCGTCCAGGGGGAGCTTGGACACTTTGGTGGCGACGTCGGACAACTGTTCCAGCGGCCGCATGGTCCGGCGGATCAGGGCAGTGCCGGCCAGCCCGATCAGGACCAGGCCGCCCAGCGAAACCAGCACCATCGTCAGGACCAGCGAGGCCTCGGTGCTTTGTTTCGTTGCCAGTGGCAGGCCGGTGATCACAACATCGCCGTATGGGGTTTCGGTTGCCATCAGCCGGTAGTCGCCGTTGGACAGCTCACGGTCCACCGGCATGCCGTCGTGGGGGAGTGCCTGCAGGGTGGCCGCGTCCCGGGCGGTCAGGGCTGTGCGGGTGGCGTCCGAGGAGAGGAAGCCCGCTTCCCGGCTGACCTGTCCGCCCACCACCCTTGCATTGAGCGTTCCCACGCTTTGTCCGCGTGCGTCGAGGGGGTCGGGACGGCCGGAGGGGTTGCCTTCCGGCGGCCGGCCGCGGGATGCCAGCTTCAGCTGGGCGTCCAGCTGGTTGGTGAGGACCACATCCATGGAGGCATAGCTGACCACGCCGATCGCACTGGAGATTGCCACCAGGAGGGCCATGGAGAGCAGGATCAGCCGGGTGCGGAGGTGCCAGGTGGAGGGGTTGAACCAGGAGCGGCCGGCAGGCCGGGGGACACCGGAAAGAGACACGCGCTTCCTCCGGCTAGTCTGCTGGCTTGATGACGTAGCCCGCGCCGCGCACGGTGTGGATCATCGGCGGATGGTTCGCTTCGATCTTCTTGCGCAGGTAGGAGATGTACAGTTCCACGATGTTTGCCTGGCCACCGAAATCGTAATCCCACACGTGGTCAAGGATCTGGGCTTTGCTCACGACGCGTTTCGGGTTTTCCATCAGGTAGCGCAGGAGTTCGAACTGGGTGGCCGTCAGCGGGATGTCGTCCCCGGCACGGGTGACTTCCCGGGTGTCCACGTTGAGTACCAGGTCGCCCACCACCAGCTCGGCGGTGTCCATGGCAGCCACCCCGGAACGCTGGACCAGGCGGTGCAGGCGGAGCAGGACTTCCTCCATGCTGAAGGGCTTGGTGACATAGTCGTCCCCGCCGGCGGCCAGCCCCACGATGCGGTCCTGGACGTCGTCCTTGGCCGTCAGGAAAAGCGCGGGTACCTCCGGCGCGAAGGCGCGGATCCTGCCCAGCAGCTCCACGCCGTCGAACCCTGGCAGCATGACATCGAGCACCAGGACGTCCGGGTGGAAGTCCTTGGCGAGCTTCACGGCAGTGGGCCCGTCGCCGGCCACGGCCACCGACCAGCCTGCCATGCGCAGGCCCATACTCATCAGTTCCGACAGGCTGGGCTCGTCATCCACCACCAGGGCGCGGATCGGGGAACCGTCCGGGTGGGTGAGCTGGGGAAGGTTGTTGGTCATGGGGTGCGGGGATGCCATGGGACAACTCTCCGATCTGTCGGTTTGCCGATGCTTTGACGTTGCTGTGTTCCGGCTGTGAGCTCCAGCCTAGCCACCTGTGACCCGGCGAGGTGGCGGCCTGGCCTGTGCCCTGGCAGGTCACAGGCAGGCTTGGTCCGCCGCACAGCCCCTGCACAGCAAAGCGGCACAGCCTGTTGGGACAACAGCGCCACCACCAACACCGACGACTTCTTGGAGAAAGCCATGGAACAGCAAGACAACGCCTACCCCGGGGCAGCAGGCCACAACGGCCAGGCGGACCCGTCCGCAGAAGGCCGAAAGCAGCCGGGCCAACCGGCCCCGGTGTGGGAAGGCGCGGCAGATGGTGCCGCCCGCGACGGTGCCGCGCAGGGCTGGGGCGCCCCCGTTCCCGGTTCGCCTTCTGCGGTGTGGGGTACGACGACGGCGCAGGGCCAGGCGCCCGACTCCGGCATGGGATGGGGCGCACCCCGGCAGTACGCACCCACTGATTCGACCCGGGCAGGGAAAGGGAATTGGACCGCGAAGAAGGGGCTCCTGGTGGGTGGCATCGCGGTGGTGGTGGCAGCGGCAGCCGGTGCCGGCGCCTATGCTGCCGGAAACGGGAGCGGAACGGCTTCAGCGAACAATGGCCAGGGCGGCACGGGTGCCATGGGCCAGTTCGGCCCGGGGAGCCAGGGCGGCATGACCGGTCCGGACGGCCAAAGCAGCATGGGTGGCGGCATGGCAGGTGGCATGGACGGCGGCATGGGAATGGACGGCGGGCCTGGTGGCATGGGGATGGGCTCGGCAGGGCTCAACGCAGCCGTCCACTCCGAATACGTTGTCCTCCAAGGCTCCAGCTACGTCACCATGGCGGGGCAGGCAGGCACCGTCACCGAGATCTCCGGCACGTCCATGACCGTAAAGAGTGAGGACGGGTTTTCCCGGACCTACGCCGTGGGATCAGACGTCCAGGTGACCCAGGGGATGCGGCAGCGGGGCGGAGGTTCCACCGGCACCACGCTCAGCCTCTCCAATGTGACCGCAGGGGCCAGCGTCCGGGTGACCGCCCTGAAGAATTCGGACACCTACACTGCCGAGACCATCCAGCTGGCCGCAGCCACCACCGCCACCACCCCCAGCCAGGGCACCAGCAGTAACTGACGGTGGCCTGAAACGATGTTTGGACTGTCCTGCCTCCGGCTCAGCGGCGTTCGCGGGCAAAAAAATCTGCTGGGGGCAGGACATCGGTTGGACACGCCGCAGAGGTCCCGGTGCGATTCCACGTCAAACGGTTGAATTCCGGACACATTCGGTAAACATCCATAAAGGCGAAGATTATTCTGAATACGTCCAAATTTTGGCCGTTTGCCGATTCGAGCGTCCCAAATCATCCCCGCTGCCGAAATAGTGACATGCGGCACAATTTTCGGATCTGTCTCACAATGCGGACGATTCGGTCCATTGTTACTTGCAAGTTGGCATTGTTACGCGGCACACTTCCAATGTGAACAAGAACTCAACAGCACCTGCAGCCGCAGAATATTGGCCCAGCACATCCGCTGCTGCCGACATGCGCTGTTGTCGAATGCACGCCTGACCTTCCCCACCCACCGAAGTTCTTAGGCATTCGCCCCCAAGCCCAGCGTCGGGCGTCCCTCCCCGGTCCGCGTGACGGGGAAACCAGCATTCGAGCCGCGGAGCCGGCCATTTCACATTGAGGTAAGCATTCATGTCAGTTGCATCCGGATACGTCCACATCTCTGTCCGTAACGCCGCCAAGGCCGGCCAGGCCACCGGCCTCCGTCCCGGCTTCGGCCCGCGTCCCTCGCTTGCTCCCTCCGCATCCGGTAGCAGCTTCCCGGCCCAGGGCTTCGCCCCGCAGGGTTACAACCCGAATTCCTACGGCCAGCTTCGCGCCGTGCATCCCGCCGAGTCCGCTCCCGTTACTGCCCCTACCCCTGTGGTGCCAGGTGCAAACCAGGTCCGCCCGGTAGCCAACGACAACGTTGCCCGCGGGTTCGTCCTCTACATGGGCATCGATGAGGAGACCGCGGCGGCAGCAGGCACCTCCATCGCCAAGCTTGCGCAGGAAATCCGCGCCTACGCCCAGTCGCTCGTCTCCGGTGCCGAAAGCTACGCAGCCGTGGCGGTCGCGCCGGCCGGCACTCCCGGTTCCGCGCTCGACGTCGTCCGCTCCACCTTTGGCGACCCCACGGTCAACTCCCGCCAGCGCACCGAAACCCCGCGCCCTGCCCAGCCGCAGGAACCGCGTCCCTCCGGTGTGCTCATCGACCTCGCCCGCCGCGAAGTCCACCTCGACGGCGAATCCCTGAACCTGACGTTCAAGGAGTTTGAGCTCCTGAACTACCTCGTCGAAAACGGCACCCGCACCGTGGGCCGTGACGAGCTCCTCGAGGGGCTGTGGCGCAACGCCGAAGAAGTGCCCAACGAGCGCACCATCGACGTCCACATCCGCCGCCTCCGCTCCAAGCTCGGCCGCCTCGCCAACACCGTCCGCACCGTACGCGGCCAGGGCTACCGGTTCTACGAGCACCCGGAGGTTGTTGTCTGGGCCGCTCCGGAGTACTCGATCTAAGTATCTTTCGCGCGCGAAGGCGACCTGCTCCCGTGGACTGGTCGCCTTCGCTCGTGTCACTGTGGGCATGCTTTTGACATCCCGTTTGTAGCTGCGCCCTGAATTCGCGGGCTTTGTCTCATTGCACGCCCATGAAAGCGTGCTCTGCGTGACGCTGCTTCTGATGGTTCCCCCCGGCTAGGCTTGGGCCATGAGTTCGCACCACGTTCGACGCCTTGTGATCATGCGCCATGCCAAGGCTGACTGGCCCGGCGGCGTGGCTGACCACGAGCGGCCGCTGGAGGAACGCGGACACCGGGAGGCGCCCCTGGCCGGGCGCTGGCTGCTCAACCACAACATCGTCCCGGACTTCATTCTGTGCTCCAGTGCCCTGCGCACCCGGCAAACCTGCACCTGGGTGTGCTCCGAACTCGGCGACAAGGCCCCCACGCCCAAACTCGAAGACGGCCTGTACGCGGCATCGGCGCTGCGGATGCTGACAGTGGTCAACCATGTGCCGGACACCGTGACCACGCTGATGCTGATCGCGCACCTGCCGGGCGTACAGGACCTGGCCATGCACCTCGCCTCGCGGGATTCCGACCACGACGCCTACATGGACGCCGCCACCCGTTTCCCCACCAACGCCCTCACCGTCCTGGAGACGGAGAAGCCGTGGGCGGAACTCGACGGCCAGGACGCCCGGATTACCCGGTTCGCGGTGCCCCGGGCCCACTAGCTGCAGCTCCACTGCCGGCAATCCCGCGCAGCAGCGCCGCCACGTGCCGGATGCCCGGGCTGGCCGTCATGGTCCTGCGATGGACCAGCCCCACCTGCCGGGCCTGGATGGGGTTAACTACAGGAACGGCCACCACGTCCGGAGGCAGTGCAGGCCGTCCCAGGCGGGGCACCAGCGCAACGGCCACGCCCTGCTCCACCAACGCAATGTGGGTCGCAAAATCGGGGTCGTAGATCCTGATGTCCGGGACCCGCCCAAGATCGGCGAAAATCCGCAGGAGCGCTTCATTGCAGATGGCGCCGTCGGGCGTACTGATCCAGCGTTCGTCCACCAGTTGTGCCGGCTCCACCTCCGCCTGGCGTGCAAGCGGATGACTGCTGTGCACCAGGACGTCCGCCACGTCCTCGCAGAGCCATTCAAGCGTCAAGTGCTCCGGGATCACCAGCGGCACCGAGTTCCAGTTGTGCACCAGGCCAAGGTCTGCCTCGCCGTTGGCAACCCTCGCCACCGCCTCGCGCGGGTCCTCGGCCAGGACGGACAGGTCAAGCGCGGCCCCCGACTGACCGATCCGCGCCAGCAGCGGGCCCACCAGCCCCCTGACGGCAGTGGAAAAGGAAACCACGCGGAGGCTGCCGGTGGGTTTGGCCGGATCCGCCAGGAGCGTGGACTCAAGCTCCTCGAGCTCGGCCAGGATGCGCCGGCCGTACGCCGCCAGGGCCAGCCCGCGCTCGGTCAGCAGGACGCCGCGGCCGCGGCGCTCCAGGACTGCGAAGCCGCCCTCCTTCTCCAGCTTCTTCACCTGCTGGGAAACGGCCGACGGGCTGAACCCCATCGCCTCCGCGGCGGCAATGACTGTGCCATGCTGCTCAATGGCCGCGAGGGCACGCAGTGACCCGATATCAATCATGAAGCAAAGGTACATGATTGAATGCTGAATTAGGCGCTGGTGCTTCATCCGCTGCTCTGCCACAGTAGGAGCGTGAACCTCCGCAATTCCCTCCTTGCCGTCGTCGTTGCCCTGCTGTGGGGCCTGAACTTCGTCGCCATTGACATCGGGCTCCACGCGGGCGGCCAAAACTTCCCCCCGCTGTTGTTCGTGGCCATGCGCTTTGTCCTGGTGGTTGTCCCGTGGATCTTCTTTGTACGGAAGCCGGAGGTCTCCTGGAAAGCCATCATCGGGGTCGGGCTTTTCATGAGCGCGGGCCAGTTCGGCCTCCTTTACCTGGCCATGGCGCTGGGCATGCCGGCGGGCCTCGCATCGCTGGTGCTGCAGGCACAGGTACTGCTGACGGTCCTGCTCGCGGCGGTGTTCCTCGGTGAGCGGCCCAGCCGGCGCCAGCTGGCGGGGGTGGCGCTCGGCGTGGCCGGACTCGCCCTCGTGGCGGTGGGACGCAGCGCCGTGGCGCCGCTGCTCCCGCTGGTCATTGTCCTGGCCGCGGCCCTGTCCTGGGCCGCCGGGAACGTCATTGCCCGGAAGGCCAGGGCAGCTTCGGGCCTGGGGCTGGTGGTGTGGTCCGGCGCCGTGGTTCCGCTTCCGCTGGCAGCGCTGTCGGTGCTGGTGGACGGGCCGGGAACCTTCTGGGAGTCGCTGTCCTCTCTTCAGGCACCCACCATGCTCAGTGCCCTGTACACCGCTGTTTTCGCCTCACTGGTGGGCTACGGAATCTGGAACCGGCTGCTGGCCACCCACCCGTCGTCGGCCGTTGTTCCGTTCACCCTGCTGGTCCCGGTAGTGGGCATGAGCGCTGCGTGGCTGGTCCTCGCGGAGGTGCCGTCACCGACGGAGCTGGCGGGCGGAATGCTCCTGTTGGGCGGCGTGGCGACGGCGGTGCTCACCCGGGCCGGAGGGCGGCGTCAGCGGCGGGGGAGCGGGCCGTTGCCGGACCTGGGTGCCGGCCTGGGCGAAGGCGGGGCGGACGACGACGGCCGCCGGGCTGCGGAGGACGTCCCCCGGGCGGGGGTTCGGGGAGCCGACGTCCGCTGAGCGGCAGATCCTTGGGCGCCGGCTCCCTGGCCGCTTGTCCTGGATGCGCCTGTCTTGGGTGCGCCGGTCCGGGGCGTGGCGGACCTGGGTGCGGCAGCGCGGGCGCCGCGCGCCGCCGTCGCGCCGGTCCGCTGTGAGGTCCCGCGCTGTGACGGGCCGCGCTGGGCCGCCTGCCGCGGCGCCTGCCTGCGCGCCGCAGCCGTCCGTCGCTGCCCCGGCCACAGGGCACCCAGGAAGAGGACCCCGAACGTGGCCACCAGGGCGCCCGCAGCGCCGATGAAGTAGTTGTCGGGATCGTCGGTAGGCAGCGGGGTGCCCAGGAAGGAGGACTGGCCGTCGAACGCCAGCTCCCACGTGCTGAGGAATGCCAGCGAAAAGCCAAGGGCGAGGGCGGTCCCGGCGCCGGCTGCAAACAGGGCAAAGCGGCGCCGCCTCGCCAGGACCTCGGCCACAGCGGCCAGGTAGGCCAGCCCCAGGACGCCCAGGAACGCGAGGAACACCGGCTCTGCGAGGGTCATGGCCGTGAGCACCAGCAGCCCTGCAGCAACGACGCCGCAGATCACCGCGAACTTTCCGCTCTTCCCCGTATGGCGCATGTGCTCCATCATCCCTGAGGAGCTGGCCCCTTCAGGACGTAGCCGCGCATGATGGCCATGATTGCTGCAACGCTTTGGTCACGGGTGCGCTCGGGGTTGTACGTCTGCCGGTCCAGGCCCACCACGAAGCACGCACCGAAGATGGCAGTTTCCAGGCTTCCCCTGGACACCGAATCGTCCACCGGGTAAGCCTCGGCCACTTTTTCCACGGCCTGGCCGATGACTTCCAGGAGCTCCCCGCGCAGGACAGAAAACGTGCCCTGCCATTCGCTGGGAATCCGCCAGTTTTCGCTGACCCACAGGCGCGCGAAGGACGGGTACTCCGCCATGAAGTCCATGGCCTGGCCGATCATCGCCTCCATGGCGAGCAGCGGGTCGCGGCCCGTTGCTCCGCCGTTGGCGGCCTCGAGCAGCCGCGCCTTGAGGATGTCCACGCCGTGCCGTAGGAGCTGCGCGATCAGCTCCGACTTGCTGCCGAAGTTGTAATAGACGGTGCCCTTGGAGACTCCGGCAGCTGCCGCGATCTCATCCACGGTGACGCTGGCGGCCCCGCGCTCGCCGATCAGCTCCATGGAGGCGTCGAAGAGCTTCTGGCGGGTGGCGTTGGTCCGGGCGGGCCGCAGCCCCTTGCCTGCGGATGTGGGTTCGGTGGTCATACCGCGATCTCCGGCTTCAGGGTCTTGAGTGTCCAGTACTTGTTCTTGCGCACCGCGAGCGTGGACATGGCCGCGCCCAGCACCGTGTAGCCCAGCAGGCCCACGAAGGTGGGGGCAATCATGGACAGGTCCCCGCCGTAGACCAGGTGCCGCATTCCGGTCACCACGTATCCCATGGGCAGGATCTGGTGCACCACATGCAGCGGCTCGGGGGTGGTCTGCCACGGGAACGTGCCCCCGGATGACACCAGCTGCAGGACCAGCAGGATGAGCACCACCAGCTTGCCGGGGGAGCCCAGCAGTGCCACGATGCCCTGGATGAGCGCGCTGAACGCCATGGCGGCGGCCAGCATCAGCAGCCACATCAGGACCGGGTGGGCGGGATTGAGGCCCAGCGCGAGGTCGGCCACCAGGGTCAACAGGGACGCCTGCACCACCGAGACCAGGAAGAAGGGCAGCCAGCCGCCCAGGGCGATCTTCCACGACGGTGCGTTGGAGGCCAGCGCCCGCTGCGTGATGGGGCGCATGGCCTGCACCAGCATGAAGATCCCGATCCACATGGCGAGGGTGAGGAAGAACGGTGCCAGTCCTGCGCCGTACGATCCGGCCTTGGCCTGCGAGACGTTGCTGACCGCCACGGGATCCGCCATCACCTGGGACAGGTTGCTCTTCTGCGCGTCGTCGGGGTTGGGGACCTGTCCGGCACCCTTGCCGATCTCATCGGAGAGGGTGCGCGAACCTGTGGCGGCCTGTCCCGCCCCGTCCGAGAGCTGGGCGGCCCCGGCATCAACCTTCCGCGCTCCGTCGGCAAGGCCGGCGGCGCCGTCGACGGCGGACTGCTCACCGGCTGCGAGCGCGGCGGCACCCGTGTGCAGCTGGTCAGCCCCTGCCGAGGCCTGTGCGATGGCACCCTTGAGTTCCGGCATCCCGGCTGCGAGCTGGGCTGCGCCGATACTCACGGCCTCGGATCCGGTGGCCAGCTGCTGGACCTGGGCAGCATCCGCCTGGATTTTGCCCTTCGCAGCAGCCATCGGGCTGGCCGCGGCGGTGGCATCGAAATCGGCCAGGACTTTGTCCGCCTGCGCCTGGGTGAGGACGCCTGACGCGACGAGCCTGCTGTTGGACTCCACCACGCGGTTGCGCAGGCCCTGGTCCACCGCCTCCAGCTGGGCCGCCACGTCCTGCACCTTCGTGTTCAGCTGTGCGTTCCCGGCGGCAACCTGGGCGGCGCCGGAAGCGAGGGTCTGGGTGTCGGTGGGCAGGGTGGCTGTCTTGTCCTTGAGGACTGCCAGGCCGCTGCTGAGCTGACCCGCGCCGTCGGTCAGCTGGTTGGCCCCGTCCCGCAGCTTCAGCTGGCCGGCGTACAACTGGTCCGCGCCGCTGCTCAGGGCTGAGGTCCCCTCGTGGAGGGTAACCGTTCCGTCCCGGAGCGTGGCTACGCCGTCGGCCAGCTGGGACGCGCCGTCCCCCGCCTGGACCATCTTGGAGTGGATGGTGCCGAACCCGGTGAGCAGCTGGTTGGCGGTTTCCTCGCCCACTTCCTTGGCCACCGTGGTGTGCACGGCAGTGGTCAGCTTGTCCACGATGGTGCTCAGGAGGTAGTTGTTGGCATCGTTTGTGGTCACGTTCAGCATGGCCTGGCTGGCCGAGTCAAAGCTCCCGGGGGAGACCAGGTTGGCGGAGAAGTCCTTCGGGATCTTCAGCGCAAAAGCGTACTGGCCGCTGCTGACGCCGGCATCGGCTTCCGCTGAGCTTTCCACCGGCACCCAATGGAACACGTTGCCCTCCACCAGGCTGTCCGCCACCTTCGCCCCTGCCTCAAGGCGCGTACCATCGGCGTTGGTGGCGCCGGAGTCCTCCACCACCAGGGCAGCATCCAGGTTGTTGAGGTGGCCATAGGGATCCCAGTTGGCATACAGGTAGACGGCGCCGTACAGCAACGGGACCATGGTCAGCGCCAGGATGGTCAGCTTGGGCAGGAGCCCACCGGTCATGCGCTTCAGTTCGGAGCGGGCCAGCCGCAGGACAGTCACTTGGCAACCTCAGTTTCGAGTTTGGTTTCCTGGTTTTCCGCCTCACGGACGGTTTCCGCGGTCTCTGCTTCCCCGGTCTGTGCGGCGTGCTTGCCGGCGGGGGCAGGCTCGGGTGCGGCATTGCCGATCCCGGCCATGGGGCCGTTCCACGAGGCGGGGACGGCACTGACTGCCGCCACGACGGCGAGCGGCCGGCCGGCGTCGTACGCCAACTCCTGGAGGCGCGGCAGCCAGGTGAGCTCATCCGCACTGTGGCGGTCCGGCGAATCGACCACCAGCAGGTCCGTGCGGGGGTTGGCCAGCGCCAGCGCGGTCAGCAGTTCAAGCCGCCGCCCGGGTTCCAGCTGCTCGGTCCACAGACCCGCGATGTCCTCGAAGCGGTTGACCTTGAGCCAGGGGCCGCTGAGCAACGCTCCCCGGTAGCGGCGGGGTATCAGGGCGAGGTCTTCGGTCACCAGGTCGCGGACGCTGAGGTGCTCCTCGGGTTCGTTGACACCCGGGGAATCCACCAGGGCTGCGGCCAGGCGGAGCTGCTTGGTGCGGGAACCGCCGTCCCAGCTGAGCTGCCCGGCGGCTGCCTTCATCCTGCCGCTGAGCAGCAGGGACAACGCCGTGCGCTGGTCCTGCCTGTCGCCGGTCACGAGCAGCAGTTCACCGCGCGCCACCCCCAGGGAGGTGGGGGGAAGCAGCGGGTCCCGGCGTCCTTTGGCCTGGAGCTGGTGTGCTGAGAGCAAGGATTGCCTTTCGCAGAAGAAGTCTGCATCAAGACTAACCGAACTGACTGGTCAGTTCAAATAGACCTCAGAGACCGTACTTCTCCAGGAGGCGGAGCCACACCTCGCTGATGGTGGGGTAGGAGGGGACGGCATGCCACAGGCGGTCCAGGGGCACCTCGCCCACTATGGCGATGGTGGCGGCGTGCAGCAGTTCCGCCACATCCGGGCCGGTGAACGTTGCGCCGAGGAGAACCTTCCGGTCTTCGTCGACCACCAGCTGGGCCCAGCCGTCGTAGTTCTCCGAGTGGAGGGAGGAGCCGGCAACCTGGATGGGGAGCTCCACGGACGAGGCGTTGTACCCGTCCTTCCTCGCCGCCTTCAGGGTCCGTCCCACGCCGGCCAGTTCGGGGTCGGTAAAGACCACGCTGGGCACTGCATGCTGGTTGGCCGTCTGCGCGTAGCGCGTCCAGTCCTCCGGGGTCCCCTTCAGCCCGCCCCTGGCCCGGGCGGCAATGGCGTCACCCGTGGCGCGGGCCTCGTATTTGCCCTGGTGGGTGAAGAGGTTCTTGCCGGCGGCGTCGCCCACGGCGTAGAGCCAGGGATCGTCGCCGGGTATTTCGCGGACCAGGCCCGAGGCGTCCGTTGACAAGGACAGGTGGCCTGATTCGTCGGGCTCGAAACCCACGCTTTCCAGGCCCAGGCCCTCGAGTGCCGGGTGGCGGCCGGTGGAGACCAGGACCTTGTCCGAGGTGACAGTGGTTCCGTCGCCGAGGCTTACGGTGAGGGTTCCGTCGTCGTTTCCGCTGATCCGCTCGGTCGCGGTGTGCAGCCGGAGTTCGACGCCGTCCGCCCTCAGTCCCGCGGCGACCAGGGCCGCGGCCTCTTCCGGAAAAGTGCCCAGCAGTGCGCTGCGCGCCACCAGGGTAACGCTTGAACCAAGCCGCGCGAAGGCCTGGGCCAGCTCTGCTCCGGCCACACCGCCGCCCAAAACCGTCAGCCGGTCCGGGACCTCGCTGGCCGACGTTGCTTCGCGCGTTCCCCAGACCTGCACGTCCTGCAGTCCCTCAATGGGCGGCGTGTTGGGGGTGGAGCCCGTGGCAAGCACCACGGCATGCCGGGCCCGCAGGAGGTGCTGCGTGCCGTCGAGGCCGGCCACCTCGACGGCCTTCGGCCCGGTCAGCCATGCATGGCCGCGCACCAGTTCGATGCCGGTGTCCTTGACCCATGAAACCTGGCTGTCATCCTGCCAGTTGGAGGTGAAGTAGTTGCGGCGCTCCAGGACGGCGGCGGCGTCCAGGGTGCGCGTGACCGCCTCCTTGGCCCCCGGGGTGGTCTGTGCCCCGTGGAGCGCAGTGCCGGGCCGGAGGAGTGCCTTCGATGGCATGCACGCCCAGTAAGAGCATTCGCCGCCCACCAGTTCCGCTTCCACGAGGACGGCCGTCAGGCCGCCCTGGACCACGCGGTCGGCCACGTTTTCCCCTACGGCGCCTGCGCCGATAACAACAACATCAAATTCGCGCCCAGCGGCCTCGGGATTCATGACCAAAGCCTAGCCGGGGACGGCCGGCCTGACAGCACAAAAAAGGTCCGCACCGGCGAACCGGTGCGGACCTTGTTGGTGCGCCCAAAGGGATTCGAACCCCTGACCTTCTGTTCCGTAGACAGACGCTCTATCCAGCTGAGCTATGGGCGCATTCTGTGTCCCGGGAGAAGAACCGCTCTCCCCGAACCTCGAATTACTTTACGCGAGGCGGGGCCCGATGCCAAATCGAAGCGGCTGTAATCTGTGCGACTAGACCGGTCTAGGTGACCTTCGTCACTTAATGGGCGTTTTCGCGGCAACAATTCCTTGATTTCCCGCGGAATTCACTTTCGGTGACCGGATATGTCAGTCAAGCTCCCCAAAAACTCCACTGGTCCGGACCATAGCATTTAGGACACACCGATGAACCCGAGGAAGGGAACTGCAATGGGCGATCTGGCGCAGAAGCCGCTGCTTGAGAAAGCACCCACCACACATGCCGGCCTGCTGGCATGGGTCGAAGAGGTTGCTGAGCTTACGCAGCCGGACCGCATCTACTGGGTTGATGGCTCCGAAGAGGAAAACACCCGCCTCACGGACGAACTCGTTGCTGCCGGCACCCTGACCAGGCTCAACCAGGACCTGTTCCCGAATTCCTTCGCCGCGTTCTCCGACCCCGCCGATGTAGCCCGGGTTGAGGAGCAGACCTTTATTTGCTCCGAGAACAAGCGCGACGCAGGCTTCACCAATAACTGGATGGACCCGCGGGAGATGAAGGACAAGCTGCGCGGCCTGTTCGCCGGTTCCATGCGCGGCCGCACCATGTACGTCATCCCGTTCGTCATGGGACACCTCGACGCCGAGGACCCCAAGTTCGGCGTCGAAATCACGGACAGCGCCTATGTTGTTGCGTCCATGCGCATCATGGCCAACATCGGCACCGCAGTGCTGGACAAGATCACCGCGACCAACGCCTTCTTCGTTCCGGCCCTGCACTCGCTGGGTGCACCCTTGGCGCCCGGCCAGGAAGACGTGGCATGGCCCTGCAACCCGGACAAGTGGATTGTCCACTTCCCCGAGGAGCGCTCCATCTGGTCCTTCGGCTCCGGCTACGGCGGAAACGCCCTGCTCGGAAAGAAGTGCTACGCCCTGCGCATCGCCTCGGTCATGGCACGCGACGAAGGCTGGCTGGCCGAGCACATGCTCATCCTCAAGCTGACCTCTCCCGAGCGGAAGACCTACTACGTCTCCGCCGCCTTCCCCTCCGCCTGCGGCAAGACCAACCTCGCCCTGCTGGATCCCACCATCGAAGGCTGGGAAGTGGAGACGCTGGGCGATGACATCACCTGGATGCGGATCGGCAAGGAAGGCGAACTCCGCGCCACCAACCCGGAAGCAGGCCTCTTCGGCGTTGCCCCCGGCACTGGCTGGGGCACCAACCCCAACGCCATGCGCGCCATCGCCAAGGGCCACAGCATCTTCACCAACGTCGCCCTGACCGACGACGGCGGCGTGTGGTGGGAAGGAATGACGGACGAGGTTCCGGCGCACCTGACCGACTGGCAGGGCAACTCCTGGACCCCGGACTCGGACAAGCCCGCAGCACACCCGAACTCCCGCTTCTGCACGCCGATCGCACAGATCGACATGCTTGCCGAGGAGTACTACAGCCCCGAGGGCGTGGAGCTTTCGGCCATCCTCTTCGGCGGACGCCGCAAGACCACTGTTCCGCTGGTCACCCAGGCCCGCAGCTGGACCAACGGCATCTTCATGGGCTCCACCCTGTCCTCCGAGACCACGGCCGCGGCCGCCGGCCAGGTTGGCGTGCTCCGCCGCGATCCCATGGCCATGCTGCCGTTCATCGGCTACGACGCCGGCGACTACCTGAAGCACTGGATCAGCGTCTCCGGCAAGGCCAACCCGGAACGCCTGCCCCACATCTTCCTGGTGAACTGGTTCCGCCGCACGGCCGACGGCGGCTTCGCCTGGCCCGGCTTCGGCGACAACGCCCGCGTCCTCAAGTGGGCCATCGAGCGCATCGAGGGCAAGGCCGACGCCGTCGAGACCCCGATCGGATACGTCCCCGCCGGGCATGCGCTGGACCTCACCGGCCTGGACCTCACCCACGCCCACGTAGAGGACGCCGTCCGCGTCGACCGCGAGGAGTGGGACACGGAGCTCGCCTCCATCGAGGAGTGGTACGCCAAGTTCGGCGACTCGCTGCCCGAGGCCCTGCGCTCCGAGCTCGATTCCCTGAAGGCCCGGATGGCCCGGCACTAGCAGCCGCCCACCTTCCATACGACGACGGCCCCGCACCTTTTCGAAAAGGTGCGGGGCCGTCGTCGTTCACGAAGGCGCCGGAAATCAGCTGGCGAGCCAGATGTCCGGGCCGAAGACCTCGTAGTGGATCTTGGTGGCCGGGATGCCGGCGTTGATGGCCTCGTTGCGGATGTTCTTCATGAACGGCAGCGGGCCGCAGAGGTACAGGGAGGCGTCGGCCGGCAGGTCGACTTCACGCAGGGACATGAATCCCTGCTTGGCGCCGTCCACCGGCTTCTCCAGCCAAAGCTGCAGTTCGGCACCGTCCAGGCGTTCGACGTCGTCCGTCATCTGGCTGCGCAGGGCCCAGCTGTCCAGGGTGCTCTCGGCGTGAAGCACCAGGACCTGGCGGTCGGAGCCGGACTCGGCGAGGGAACGGAGGATGGAGGCGGTGGGGGTGCAGCCGATGCCGGCGGAGGCCAGGACGACGGGTCCGTCGCCTTCCTTGAGCGTGATCTCGCCGTAGGGGTTGGAGATCTCGACGACGTCGCCCACCTGGACGGTGTTGTGCAGCACGGGGGAGACCTCGCCGCCGTCGTCCAGCTTGGTGGTGAAGGTGCGGCTGGTGCCCGCGTCGCCGGAAAGGGAGTACTGGCGCACCTGGCGCAGGCCGTCGGCAACGGCCACCTTGACGCTGATGTACTGGCCGGGAAGGGCCGGGGTGACGGGGGTGTCGTCCGCGGGCTCCAGGGTGAAGGTCATGGACCCGGTCCCTGCGGGGGTCTTGGCCGCCACGCGCCACGGCATCCACATTTTGTCATTGGCCTGGGCTGCATACAGGCCCTTCTCGAGCTTGATCAGGGCATCGGCCATCAGCCAGTACACCTCGGTCCAGGCTTCGGCGATCTCGGGCGTGATGACCTCGGCCAGGTCCTCGGCGATGGCGCCGAACAGGTGCTCGTAGACCACCTGGTACTGCGGTTCGGTGATGCCCAGGGAGGCGTGGCGGTGGGCGATGCGGGAAAGGACCGTCTCCGGCAGGGTGCCCGGGTTGTTCACCAGGTGGGTGGCGAAGGCGGCGATGCTCCCGGCCAGGGCCTGCTGCTGGTTGCCGGAGCGCTGGTTGGAGCGGCTGAACAGGCCATCCATCAGTTCGGGGTGCGCCGCGAACAGGCGGGCGTAGAAGTTGGGGGTGATGGAACCGATCCGGGAGCCGACCAGCGGCAGGGTGGCCTCAATGACGGGGCGGGACTTGTCCGAGAGCATCTGTACTCCTGAGGTTATGGCCGGGGCCTTCGTCCGGCCGGATGAAAACTCATATTTGAAATGCGAGTATTTCTGCCTCAGTTCTACACCTTGTAGAAGTTTGAAATCAAACCGGGAGCAGGCAACCGGATATGGGACACTCAGAGGCCGGGGCGGAGGCCGATCATCCGGAAGACCGGCGCCATCTGAGGGGCCTGGGGAAGGTCCCCGATCACCACCGAATCAAGCTCGGCGTAAAAAGCCTCCCGCGCACGGGCCAGGGCGCCACGCAGCCTGCACTCGTTGATCAGGGGGCAGTTGCCGGCCGGGGACACGCAGTCCGCGGGATCCGTGCGGGTATCAAGCTGCCGCAGGATCTGGCCCACCGTGGCGATGCGCCCGGCATGGCTGAGCCGTGAACCGCCGGACCGGCCGCGCACCACTTCGATCAGGCCCATGGTCCGCAGCCTGGCCATGGCCTTGCTGACGTGGTTGTACGGTGTCCCCACCGAGTCCGCGATGCTCTGGGTGGTGAGCAGCGTGCCGTCCGGAACCGCTGCGAGCACCATGAGTGCCCGCAGGCTCACGTCGGCGAAGGCATTGATCTTCATTGCTGCGGGTCCGGTCTAGTCCACCCAGATGACGGGCTCGCTGGCATCTGCACCGAGCTCGCCGAATTCCCAGGACTGGGTGGTGGCGTTTGCCGAGTAGGGGAGCACTGCGGCGAAGAGCGAACCATCCCGGTGTTCAGCCGCCACGTGGATGGCGTCCGAATCCTCCTCCACCAGCAGGATGTCGCACACCACGGCAGCGGCGCGGAAGTCGTCCCGGTTCTGGCGGAGGAGCGCCTGCAGGTCGTGGATCATGGCGTCGGCGTCAAAGTCCGCGTCGCTGCCCTCTCCGGCATCCGCGGGAGAGACGGCAACCAGCCGCACTTCGCCGTCGTTCTGGACGGTCAACGCGAAGGGCAGGAAGCCGCCGTTGCGCTGGAGCTGCTCCTGGGCCGCGCTGACGCCCGTGCCCAGGAGGTTCTCCAGGTCCGTTGCCGTGGCTTCGGAGACGGAATCACGCCAGCTGTCCTGCCCGCTGTTTCCGTCCGCTGCCTGCCCGGTATGGTCAGTCATCCGGTGCTAGGCCCGCACCAGGGAAAGGACGCGGTCGCGCACGCGTTCCATGGTGGCCCGGTCCGTGGCCTCGGCGTTGAGCCGCAGGAACGGTTCGGTGTTGGACGGGCGCAGGTTGAACCAGTAGCTGCCGTCGTTGGCGGTGAACGTGCTGCCGTCCAGGTTGTCGATGGTGAGGTCCTCGTCCGCGAACGCCTGGCGCACGCGCTCCACCGCTGCCGGCTTGTCCTCCACCTCGGAGTTGATCTCGCCGGAGCTGACGTACGGCTCGTATTCGCGGGCCAGTTCGGAAAGCGGGCCGTCCTGCTCGCCCAGCGCCGCCAGGACGTGCATGGCGGCCAGCATGCCGGTGTCAGCGTTCCAGAAGTCGCGGAAGTAGAAGTGCGCGGAGTGCTCGCCGCCGAACACGGCACCTTCCTTGGCCATGACTGCCTTGATGAAGGAGTGGCCCACCCGCGTGCGGACCGCGCGTCCGCCGTCGTGCTCCACCAGTTCCGCAACGGCGCGGGAGGTGAGCAAGTTGTGGATGATGCTGGGCGTTTCCTCGCCCTGGGCCTTGGCGCGGGCGATTTCGCGGCGTGCCACCATGCCGGTGATGGCCGACGGCGAGACGGGCTCGCCCTTCTCGTCAATGACGAAGCAGCGGTCGGCGTCGCCGTCGAAGGCAAGGCCGATGTCCGCTCCGTGCTCGATCACTGCGGCCTGCAGGTCGCGGAGGTTTTCCGGCTCCAGCGGGTTGGCCGGGTGGTTGGGGAAGGAGCCGTCCAGTTCGAAGTACAGCGGAACGATGCCGAAGGGCAGCTTGGGCAGCAGCGTGTCGCCCAGCACCGCCGGGGTGGTCAGGCCGGCCATGCCGTTGCCGGCGTCCACCACTACTTTCAGGGGGCGGGAGGCGGAGAGGTCAACGAGCTTGCGGAGGTACTCGGAGTAGTCCTTGAGCACGTCGCGGACGCTGATCAGGCCGCGGGCGCCGGCGGCGGGGATGGAACCGGAGTTGAGGTACTGCTCCGCGAGGGCCTGGATGTCCTTGAGGCCGGTTTCGGAGGAGATGGGAACGGCGCCTGCCTTGGCCATCTTGATGCCGTTGTATTCGGCGGGGTTGTGGCTGGCGGTGAAGGTGGCTCCGGCGCGGTTGAGGAAGCCGCAGGCGAAGTACAGCTCGTCGGTGGAGATCAGGTCCAGGAGCTCCACGCTGGCACCCCGGGTTGCCGCTCCGTTGGCGAAGGCCTTGGAGAACTCGGGGGAGGATGGGCGCATGTCGCCGCCCACCACGATGGTCTGGCCTTCGAGCTGCAGGACATCCACGAACGCGGCCCCCACGGCTTCGACGATTTCGGCGGTGATCGACTCGCCCACAATCCCACGGACGTCGTAGGCCTTGAAGGATGCCGAGAGATCAAATGTCGTTGTCTGTTCGCTAGTCACGGGCTTTATCTTACGTGGGCGGCGCATGTGGCCAACGGGTTTGGGGAGAACTTGCGTCACAGCGGTGGCTTTGCAGCGCGTGCCCGGCAGGTTTCCACATAGCGGCGCGATCGCTGTGCGGGGTGTCGGAGGGTGCTGGGATACTGAATCAATGGCCAATAACCAGTACGCTTCCACAGTTTCCGCTACCGCAGTTGCAGAGTCGGCAGGCCCGGACGGTCCGGGGACCGCCACGCACGCCGAGGCACTGGAGGTCCTTCGGGGCCTGGTGGGGAACCCGGGCGCCGTTTTCCACGACGGCCAGTTTGAAGCCATCGAGGCATTGGTCGACGGCGGGCGGCGGGCCCTGGTGGTCCAGCGCACCGGCTGGGGCAAGTCCGCCGTGTACTTCGTGGCATCGCTGCTGCTGCGCCGCCGGGGAGCCGGGCCCACGCTGATTGTCTCGCCCCTGCTGGCCCTGATGCGGGACCAGGTGGCTGCCGCCGCCCGGGCAGGGGTCCGGGCCGTGGCCATCAACTCAGCCAACCAGCTGGAGTGGGACACGGTCCGTGAGCAGCTGGCCGCGGACGAGGTGGACGTCCTGCTGGTGTCACCGGAGCGGCTCACAAATCCGGCGTTCCGGGAAACCCAGCTGCCGGAGCTGCTCCGCCGGACCGGCCTGCTGGTCATCGACGAGGCGCACTGTATTTCGGACTGGGGCCACGATTTCCGCCCCGACTACCGCAGGATCGCGGACCTCATCACCCGGCTGCCGGACACGGTGCCGGTCCTGGCCACCACCGCCACGGCCAACTCACGGGTGGTGCACGATATCGAAGAGCAGCTCGGCGCCGGGGTCCTGACCATCCGGGGCTCCCTGGGCCGCGACTCGCTGCGGCTGGGAGTCCTGTCGCTGCCCAATTCCAAGGAGCGGCTGGGGTGGCTGCTGACCCACCTGGCAGACCTTCCCGGCAGCGGAATTATCTATACCCTGACCGTCTCCGCGGCGGAGGACACCGCCCGGCTGCTTTCCGAAGCGGGGCACAATGTGCTCGCCTACACCGGGCGGACCGATCCGGCGGACCGGGAGCGGGCAGAGCAGCTCCTGAAGGACAACCAGGTCAAGGCGCTGGTGGCCACGTCCGCGCTTGGCATGGGGTTCGACAAGCCCGATCTTGGTTTCGTCGTCCACCTGGGCGCCCCGTCGTCGCCGGTGGCCTATTACCAGCAGGTGGGCCGCGCCGGCCGTGGGGCCGCGAACGCCGACGTCCTGCTGCTGCCCGGTTCCGAGGACCGGGAGATCTGGCAGTACTTCGCCACGGCGTCCATGCCGTCCGAGGAGAAGGCGGCCGCCGTGCTGACGGCGTTGGCAGAGGCAGGAACGGCACTGTCAACGGTGGCGCTTGAAGCCCGGGTGGACCTTCGCCGCACGCCGCTTGAGCTGCTGCTGAAGGTCCTGTCCGTGGACGGGGCGGTGGAGCGGGTCGGCGGCGGCTGGCGCTCCACGGGCCAGCCCTGGGTTTACGACGCCGAGCGCTACAGCCGCATTGCGGAGGCCCGGGTGGACGAGCAGGACTCCATGGTCATCTACCAGGACACGGCCGGTTGCCGGATGGAGTACATCACGTCGGTCCTGGACGACGAGACAGCCCGTCCCTGCGGCCGGTGCGACAACTGCGCCGGCCAGTGGTTCCCTGCGGACGTGGCCGCCGACGCCACGGCGGCGGCCAGCCAGACCCTCAGCAGGGCGGGCGGCGTCCTGGAGCCGCGTCTTCAGTGGCCAAGCGGCATGGACCGTCTTGGGGTGCCGGTGAAGGGGAAACTCAAACCGGCTGAGGGCCTCTCGGAGGGGCGCGTCCTGGCCCGCCTGACGGACCTCGGCTGGGGCGGCGCCCTGCGGGAACTGTTTGCCGCCGGCGCGGAGGACCGGCCGGTGGACCCGGGCATGCTCCAGGCCTGCGTCCAGGTGTTGCGCGAGTGGGGGACCGGTGATGGCCGGAACCCGGGGTGGAGCGGGGTGGGCAGGCCGGCCGCGATCGTGGCTGTGCCGTCCCGTGGCAAGCCCCAGCTCGTGGGCTCGCTGGCCCGGGGAATCTCGGAAATCGGGCGCATCCCCTACCTTGGTGAGCTGCAGTTGGCCCACGGCGGACCCACCGGCGGCCGAGGCGGCAACAGCGCATACCGGCTGGCGGGAGTATGGGACCGGCTGGTGGTGGGTCCCGAGCTCGAGGCCGCCCTGCAGTCCGTCCAAGGCCAGCCGGTGATGCTCATCGACGACCTCACCGACAGCCGGTGGACCCTCACCGTCGCGGGGCGCGCCCTTCGGCAGGCCGGGGCGGGAGCGGTTCTGCCCCTGGTGCTGGCCCAGGCCGGCTGACTGCTGCCCCTGCGTGCCGGGGGAGCAGGATGCTGTCCACGGTGCTTGCCAGCATCAGGACGGCCATCGCCAGGAAAGCGCCGCGGAATGGGCCGGCCGGATCCTGGGCCGCGGAGGACAGGCCTTCGAAGGTCCGGATCAGCAGGGCAGCGATGGCGATGCCGGAGCCTGTGCCGAGCTGCACCAGCGTGGCGGACACGGTGTTGGCGGAGGTCAGCTGCGCCGGGGGAATGTCCGCGTACTGGACCGAGGCGTAGGCCGAAAAGCCGATGGAGCGGAAGGCGCCGCTGCACACCAGCAGTGCGGCCATCAAAGCCACCGGGGTTTCCGGTGTCAGGAAGGCACAGAGGGCGAACGTCACGGCTGATGCCAGCGAGGCGAACACCAGCATCGCCTTGAAACCGAACTTCCGGATCAACGGCGTGGTGGCCGGTTTGATCCCGATGTTCCCGACGAACACTGCTGCCACCAGGGCGCCGGCGTGCAGCGGCGACCAGCCGAACCCCGCCTGGAACATCAGCGGCAGCAGGAACGGGACGGAGCTGATGGTGACCCGGTACACGAATCCGCCCGTGGCCATGGCCCGGAACGTCCTGGTGCGGAAGACCTGCAGGTTGAACAGCGGATGGGGAGCCCGTCGCATCCACAGGACCGCCCCGGCCAGTGCCGCAATCCCGGCCGCAGCGCTGATTCCTGCCCAGGGCAGTCCCGGGTGGCTGCTGGCGAGCTCCAGGCCGGTCACCAGGGCACCGACGCCAACCGTTGTCAGGAGCATTCCCGGCCAGTCCAGCCGCCGGCCGGGATCTCCGGCCACCGCCGGAACCAGCCGCAGGGACGCCACGAAGGCGGCCACCCCCAGCGGAAGGTTGACCAGGAAGATCCAGTGCCACGACAGGTACGTCGTGAGCGCCCCGCCCACCAACGGGGCGACTACGGGTGCCAGGAGCCCGGGCCACACCAGGAACGCGGTGGCACGCAGCAGCTCGGACTTCGGGGTGCCGCGCAGCACCACCAGGGTGCCCACCGGTACCATCATGGCGCCGCCGGCACCCTGGGCAATGCGGCTCAAGGTCAAGGTGGCCAGATCCTGGCTGAGCGCACAGGCCAGGGACGACAGGGTGAACACCGCGATGGCAGTGCAGAAGATCCGCCTGGCACCAAACCGTTCCGCCAGCCAGCCGCTGAGGGGAATGCCGATGGCCACCGTCAGCAGGTAGGCGGTCATGGTGATGTTGACGTCGGCGGCGGGGATGGCAAAATCCGCCGAAATACTGGGAATGGCGGTGGTGAGGACCGTGCCGTCCAGGAATTCCATAAAGAACGCTGCCGCCACCAGGAGGGCCAGGCGCGGATTCCATGCTGTCTGGACGACGTCCGGGTGGAGTGGGTTGCTGCGTGCCGCCATGGGCCAATCCTGCCACCGCGGCTCCGGCGGCGCCCGCCGCGTCCGACTGCCGGACAGCGTTTTCCCACGGTTGCCGAGCCATGGCCCGGAGAGTCATAAGGTTGTTCGCGTTTCCGAAGCTTGAACGCCCGGATCTGCGAAGCAGCCCGGGACTGACGGGGCCCAGGCTGCAGAGGCCGTCGTGCAGCTACTCCTGGAAACGCAAAAAGGCCCCGGTCCAAGGGACCGGGGCCAAACGCGGAGACGGGGGGATTTGAACCCCCGGTCGAGTTTAACCCCGACCCTTCATTAGCAGTGAAGTCCATTCGGCCGCTCTGGCACGTCTCCAGTTGCTATTACTAGCCCACCAAGGATACGCAGATCCGGCCATGCAGTGCAAAACGGTGCCCGCCACAGGCGGCGGCCCCGGTAAACGGGGTTCGGCTGCTCCGCGCTCAGCCCTGCGCCGGGCGGACCATCCGGATCTCCGGGAGGTCCTCCCACCCCGGCAGGACGTCCGCTGCGCCGTCCGGTGCAAAGCCGAAGCGTCGGTAGAAACCGATGGCCCGGCTGTTGGCGGCTGCCACCCAGAGGCTCGCCGCCCTGGAGCCGATGGCCGCGTCCAGCAAAAGGGCGCCCAAGCCAAGACCCTGATGCGAGGCCAGCAGGTACAGCCCCCACAACTCCAGATCTCCGGAGGCAGGCGGCGGATGCCCTTCCGGGGAGCCGGGGGCAGGCAGCCGGCGGGAACCGGCGAACCCCACCACCGTCCCGCCGTCGCACGCCACCCACGCTTCGGCGGGTTCGGCCCGGTCCAGAAGGTGCTGCCAGAGCCGCAGCCGGTCTTCCGGGTCCACGGCGGCGAGGAAGGCATCGGACAGCATGCCCCGGTAGGTCTCCTGCCAGCAGCGGACGTGCACCTGGGCCAGCCGCTCCACGTCCGCGGCAACGGCCCGCCGTACCGCCAGCCCGGGTGCCATGGCGGTCAGCCTGCCAGCGCTTTCCACAGGAAGTGCTGGCTGCGCGCCTGCAGGGCAGCGGCCTGCCGGTTATCGGAGGCGCCGGCGTGGCCACCCTCCAGGGCCTCGTGGAACCACACGTTCGGGATGCCCATGGCAAGCATCCGGGCGGCCATCTTCCGTGCCTGCACGGGGCCTACCCGGTCGTCCGAGGTCGCGGTCCAGATGAACGTCTCCGGGTACTCCACCGCGTCCTTGAGCAGGTGGTAGGGCGAGAAGGTCCTGATGTACTCCCACTGCTCGGGAACGTCCGGGTCCCCGTACTCGGCAATCCACGAGTGCCCGGCGGAGAGCTTGGTGTAGCGGCGCATGTCCAGCAGGGGAACGCCGCAGGAGACGGCCCGGAACAGTTCCGGATACCGGGTGAGCATGTTCCCCACCAGGAGTCCGCCGTTGGATCCGCCCACGCAGCCCAGCCGCCGCGGCGAGGTGACCCCGCGGGAGATGAGGTCCCGTGCCACGGCTGCGAAGTCCTCGTAGGCGCGGTGCCGGTTTTCCTTCAGCGCGGCACGGTGCCAGGCCGGCCCGTATTCGCCGCCTCCGCGGATGTTCGCCACCACATACACCCCGCCGCGCGAGTGGGGGGCCTTCCCGTCGCTGCCGTCCGAGAGCGTGGTCCGCCGCTCCAGCCATGCCCTGCCCACGGTGCCGCTGTAGGCGGGCGTCCGGGACACCTCGAATCCGCCGTAGCCGGACAGCTGGGTGGGGTTCTGCCCGTCCAAAGCCAGGTCCCGCGGAGCAACCTGGAAATATGGGACCCGGGTGCCGTCGTCGGACACGGCAAAGTGCTGCTCCACCTGGTAGTCAGCGTCGGCAAAGAACGATGGCGAGGTCTTGACCACTGCATGCCGGCTCACCACGCCGGACGTCCCGGCGCTTCCGCGTTCCAGGGTGCCGCGCATCAGGGTGGTGGGGGTGGTGAAACCCGTGGCGATGAGCCAGAAGTCATTGCCCGCGCCGCCGTGCGCCGGCCCCTCGTCCTCGTCATCCACGGCGTAGGCGTTCACATCGTGCAGCGGCGGGCAGGCGTCCAGGAGCGTGGCCGCCCAGCCGCCGTCCGCGCCGCCGGACGGCCGGGACGGGTCCAGGACCCGGATCTCGGAGGAGACGTCCTTGAGCAGGTTGAGCAGGAGGAAGTTCCGGGTCCAGCTCCAGGACTGCAGGGACGTGTGCGCGTCGGGGGTGAACAGGACCGTGAGATTGCGGCTGCCGGCGAGGTAGTCCTCGAAGTTGGCGGCGAGCAGGGCCCCGGAAGGATACGTGGTGCCGTCCACAATCCAGTCCTGCTGCGGACGGAAGAGCAGCCATTCCCGGTGGGCGCTGACGTTGACGTCGGTGGGAACGTCGATCTGTACCCAGGATCCGTCCCGCAGCACAAAGTTGGAGCGGTTGAAGAAGTCGATGTAGTCCACGGCGAAAGTCCGCTCAAAGCCGGGCGTGGAGTCATGGGCCGCCACGGCCATCATGTGGTCTTCCGCTACCTCGAAGAGGCGCGGAGCCGCTGCCAGGGACTCTCCGCGCTTGAGCGTCACCGCCGTCCGCGCGTAGGAGGACGCTGTCTTGGGCAGCCCGTCCGCGGTGGAAGCAACCAGCAGCGTATCGGCATCCAGCCAGGACACGTTGCCCTTCGCTGTCGGGAGGTCAAACCCGCCGCGGGCGGGGTCCACGAAGCCGCGCGCCTCGACGTCGAACTCGCGGTAGCGGTTGGCGTCGCCGCCGTCGGGGGAGAGGGCAAGCAGCGCCAGGCGGTAGGGCTCCCCGGCTGCGGGGCGCAGGAACGTGGCGCCGTGGAACACCCACTCCTCGCCTTCGGCGCGGGACAGTTCGTCCACGTCCAGCAGCACGTCCCATTCCGGGGAGTCGGTGCAGTAGCTTTCCCAGGTGGTCCGCCGCCACAGGCCCTTGGGGTTCTGCCCGTCCTTCCAGAAGTTGTAGTACCAGTCGCCGCGCTTGCCCACCATGGCGATCCGGTCCGTGGAGTCCAGTACTTCCAGGATGCCGGTTTCCAGTTCCGCGTAGCCGCCGTCCTCCAGCAGGTCCTCGGTGCGGGAGTTTTGCTCCTTGACCCAGGCCAGCTGTTCCTCGCCGTAGATGTCCTCCAGCCACACGTTCTCGTCGACGGGTTCCGGCGCGGTTTCCCGGGAGTTGCTGCCGGAAGTGTCCCGGCCGGAGCCGGGTACGGACGCTTGATCAGCTGCTGTGGTGGTCATGCGCCCCATCCAAACAACATCCCCCATGGCTGGCAAGTCAAGCGTCCGGCGCACGCTCCGCTTCCAGCCCGTACGCTGGATGGCGTGGAAATATCGCAGAGCAACCGGGCCGTCATCATTGGTGGCGGTCCCCGCGGCACCAGCGTGCTGGAGCGGCTGCTCGCCCACACCGCCGTCGCCGGCAACCCGAAAACCGGCCTGCACATCGACGTCGTGGACCCGTGCCCGGCAGGCCCTGGACATGTGTGGCAACCGGGCCAGTCCCGGCTGTTCCTCATGAACACCCAGTCCTTCTACCCCACCCTGGTTCCCGAGGACCCTGCCCTTCCCGCTCCTGTTGCCGGCACCACGTTCGACCAGTGGCGGGCCAGGCAGCAGCGGGACCCGTTGCCGGCCCTCACCGCGGGGGACCGGGCGGAGCTGGCGGTACTGGGATCAAATGATTTTCCCAGCCGCGCCCTCTACGGACGCTACCTGCGCTGCACAGTGGAGGAATTGCTGGGCACGGCCCCCGACGGCGTCACCATCGAATTCCACGAAACGACCGCTGTGTCGGTGCGTCCCGCGGGGGACGGAATGTTCGACGTCGGCCTGGCCACCGGGGAGGGCATCCGCGCCCATTCCGTGGTGCTGGCCCTGGGGCACATCCCCTCCCGGCTGAATCCTGAACAGCGGGAGCTCCAGGCCGCCGCCGGACAACTGGGCCTGCAGTACTTTCCCCCCGCCGTCCCGGCGGACGTGGACTGGTCCCTGATCCCCGCCGGCGAGCCGGTCCTGGTCCGCGGCATGGGCCTGAACTTCTTCGACACCATGGGCCAGCTCACCGAAGGCCGCGGCGGCAAGTTCGTGTCCAACGGCGCAAGCCTGGAGTACGAACCGTCCGGCCAGGAACCCCTGATCATCGCAGCGTCCCGGCGCGGGACCCCGTACCGTGCCAAGGCGGCACTGGACGGCTACTACGCCTCCTCCATCACGCTCCGCTACCTCACCGAGGCCGCCATCGAGCGGCTGGCGAAGGCCGGGATCCGCCCTTCGTTCGACCATGACCTGTGGCCGCTGCTGCACCGCGACGCGCTGTGGGCCTACTACTCGACGCTGGTGCGCTCGCAGCCCGGCGCAGTGCCCGACGCGCCCGCATTCCTCGCAGCGCTGGAGGAAGCCCTGCAGCCGCACGCGCACAGCGTCGCGAACTGGGAGGACGGCGTTGAGAGCGTCCTGGCCGTCCACGTGGGTCCCCGGCACCGCCTGGACCTGCCCGGGCTCGCGGCTCCACTGGCAGGCCGTTCGTTCGATTCCCGCAGGGGCCACGACGCCGCCGTGGTGGAGTTCCTGCTCGACGATGCGCGCCGGTCTGCCCTGGGCGAGGACGATCCGGTCAAAATGGCCATCGCCGCGCTGCACCACGGGCGCGCCGTCCTGAAGACGGCAGTGGCCGACGGCGGCATCACCGACGAGTCATGGGTCGCCGGCCTGCGTGGCTGGTTCGAATCGTTCGTGGAGGGCCTGGCCAGCGGACCGCCGGCGCTGCGCTCCGAACAGCTCGCCGCCCTGGCTAGGGCCGGGGTGGTCAGCTTTGTTGGGCCGGACCCGAAATTCCGGGTGGACCGGAAGGCGGCCATGTTCACCGCTGCTTCGCCGTGGGTTTCCGGGCCGCCCGCCACGGCCCGGACCATGGTGGAAGCGCTGGCCCCCGGAAACCGGGTCTCGGCCAACGATTCACCGGTACTGGAGCAGCTGCTGGCCGATGGGCTGGTGCGGCCCAAGCTCATGATGACCGCCGAAGGTGCCCCCATCGAGTCCACCGGCCTGGACGTGGAGGCGCACCCGTACCGCCCGGTTGCGGCCAACGGGTCAGTGACCGAGGGCCTGTTTGTGCTGGGGCTGCAGTTGTCGTCAGCGCAGTGGGGCACCGCCATCGCCGCCGAGGCCGTCCAGCCCGGCGGCCCCGCGTACCGCAGTGGCCAGCGCACGCTCCGCGATGCGGACGAGATCGCAGCCGCCATCCTTCGCCGGGCTTAACTCACCGGGCTTAAACGGCGATGCGCCATCACTTATGGTCGCTGAACCGGCGGAACAGGGACCACAAGTGATGGCGCATCCAGGGTTTTAGCCCCGCAGGCAGGCGCGGTAGGCAGCCATGGCCTGGCCGTAGTTCGCCTGCCCCCTGACGTCAGCGGGACGGGTGGGCTTGACCGGCGGAACACAGACCGGCTGCGCCGGCGTATCGGCTCCCACCAGCACGGCCACCTTCACCACGGTGCCGGACTCGACGGCGGTGAGCACCAGGGTTGCCGCGCCCTCCGCCGCCCCGGCCGGGACAGCCAGGTCCACCGAAGCCGCACCGGCGGCCACCGGTACTGTGCCCAGCGCGGTGACCTTGCCGGCGGCATCGGTGAACGAAGCCTCCAGGGCCGTGTTCACCGGGCTGCCCAGGGAGGTCAGGTCAAGCTTCGAGACCGCCAGGGTGACGGGCCCACCGGGCTTGACCCCGTCGGCGGTGGTGTTGGTGACCGCCACCGAACGCCGCGCGAAGTCCGGAGCCACAGGGCTGCTCTTCTGGAGGTAGCCGATCCAGGCGTCCCGGTCCACCAGCCCGGAATCCCGGGTATTGGTGCCCTCGGTGAAGATCCGGAAGTTGTCGCCTCCGGTGGCCAGGAAGCTGAACGTGCCCACCCGGTAGGACCTGGCCGGGTCCAGCAGTTCACCGTTCACCCGCACCGCGGTGATCCGGTCACCCGCGGCCCGGGCGGCGTCGTAGGTGTAGTTCACGTTCTTGGACAGCCCCAGCTGCAGGTAGGCGCGGCTGGGGACCGTGCCGTCCGGGTTGGTCTGCCACTGCTGCTCCAGCAGGGTCTTGAACTGCGCACCGGTCAGCGACGTGGTCCACAGGTTGTTCACGAACGGCAGGACCGCGTTGGCCTCGGCGTAGGTGATGGTGCCGTCCGGCGCGTAGTACAGCTCGTTGCGCAGGCCGCCGGGATTCACGACGCCGATTTCCGCGCCGCCGAGGCCGGCGGGCTTCAGCGAATCGAGCAGGGAGTCGGCCACCAGGTTGCCCAGGGTGGATTCGCTGCCGCGGTCATCGCGCTTGGCGGCGCCGGTGGCATCGGTGGTGAAAGCCGTGGTGATGTCCTTGGTGACCGAACCCACGGGCTGGTTGCCCACCACAGCGGCGTCCGCCAGGGCCTTCTTGACGATGGCGTCGACGGCGGCCACGCGCGGGTAGGCAGCCACCAGGCCGGCGGCGGCGTCCGTGGTGCGCTTGACGTTCCCGGCCTTGTAGGCGGTCACCTGCTTGCTGGCGGTGTCCACGGTCAGCTGGATCTGGCCCACGTTCTCGCCGTAGTTGCCGGTCTGAACGATGGGCCGGGTCTTGCCCGCCACGTCGGGAACGGGTGCGTCCCAGGCGTATTCCTTGTGGGTGTGGCCGGTGAAGATGGCATCAACGTCGGCGGACGTTTCGGTGACCAGCCTGGCGAACGGGCCGCCGGCTGCCACTTCCTGCTCCAGGGTGGCGCCTTCCACCACACCCGAGCCGGCGCCGTCGTGATCTTCCACGATGATGACGTCGGCAATCTTGTCCGCGGTGATCTTCGCGGCCACCCGGTTGATGGCGTCCACCGGGTCCCCGAAGTCGAGGTCGGCGATGCCGGCCGGCGTCACCAGGGACGGGACCTCCTGGGTGACGGTGCCGATGACGGCCACCCTGACGCCGTTCAGGTCCAGCACGGTGTACTCCGGAAGTGCCGGCTCGGTGGTGCCCTTCTTGTAGACGTTGGCGCCCAGGTAGGGGAACTTCGCATTCGTGCCGCCGGCGATGACGCGGTCGCGCAGGTCCGCCCAGCCGCCGTCGAACTCGTGGTTGCCCACTGCGGATGCCTTCAGTTCCAAAGCGTTCAGCACGTCGATGGTGGGCTGGTCCTTGGCGACCGCCGAGGCGAACAGGGAGGCGCCGATGTTGTCGCCCGCGGACAGGAACGCCGTGGCCCCCGGAGCGGCTGCGGCGCGCAACTTCTCGATGGTGCCCGCGAACTGGACCGTATTGGCGTCGATCCTTCCGTGGAAATCGTTGATGTTCAGGAGGTTCAGGTCAACAGTGGCAGGTGTGGATGCAAGATCCAGGCCCACCACCACAGGATCGTGGTCGCTGGCGCGGAACTGGTCCGGCGTGTAGTAGTCGGTGACGTTGCTGTTGTAGCGGCTGTACTCCAGCGCCACGGATTCCACCGAGTTGATGTTCCAGATGTCCGCGCCCGTGACCACACCGTTGGCGGCGGGGGAAGCGAGGATGTGGTCGAGTGAGCCCACCAGGCCGCCGAAAAGGTAGGAGTGCTTGGCTGAGCCGTCGGGGTTGCGCGCCTTGTCATCCTGGTTGACATACCCCGCCCCCGTGAGGACGTTGATGGGGTCTTCCTTGCCATAGGAGTTGAAGTCACCGATCAGGAACACCTTGTCGGTGCCCTTGGACGCCTGCAGGGAGTTGGCGAAGTCCAGCAGGGACTTGGCCTGGGCCGTGCGGGCGAGGTTGGAGGCGCCCTGGCCCTTGTCAGTATCGTCCGGGGTTGCTGCCGAGCCCTTCGATTTGAAGTGGTTGGCGATGGCGATGAATTCCGTGCCGGCGCCGCCGCCCACGGGCTTGAACACCTGGGCCAGGGGCTTGCGGGCGCTGGCGAAGGCAACGGTGTCGTTATGGATGATGGATTCGCCTACCGGTTCCGCGGCGGCCTTCTTGAAAATGAACGCGGTGCGGATCATGTCCTCGTCGGCCAGCGGGGGCGCATTGGCGGGTGAGCGGACGTAGTCCCAGATGCCCGGGGTGGGGATGTTGAGCGCCTCCACGAGTTTGGCCAGGGCATCATCGCGGTCCTTGCCGAACTGGGCTGAGTTCTCCACCTCCATCAGGGTCACCACATCGGCGCCGGACTTGGCGATGGCGGAGGCGATCTTGTCCTGCTGGCGCTTGAAGTTCTCCGCGTTGGCTGCACCGCGGGCGTCACAGCCGCCACGGACGGTGATGGGGTTGCCGGCGCGGTCCTCGTAGAACGTGCAGCCGGAGAGCATGTCACCGGTGGTGGGGAAGTAGTTCAGGACGTTGAACGAGGCGATCTTGACGTTGCCGCCAACGGCTGCCGGGGCATCCGTCCGGGTGGCTCCGAAGCCGGCCGGCTGGACCGTAGCCTTGTTGGCCTCGGTCAGGTGGGTCAGCGGCTGGAGCTTCCAGGAATTGTTGGCGTAACCCAGCACCACGTTGGTGGTGAAGTCCACTGGCGAACCCACGCGGACGGGGTCCGCGGTGGTCAGGTACGGCAGGACCTCGGCCTTGGTGGCGGCGTCCTTCAGGAAGTTGGTGCTGGACCCGTCGTCGAGCTTGATGCCGCGGGCAGCGTTGTCAGCCACCACGGCGGTGTACTCGGCGGAGCCGAACGGTGCCACAGCTGTGGGCTGGACCAGGGGAGTGGTCCCGCCCGCCAGGCCAATCTCGCCGTACTGGTTCAGGCTGTAGTTGTCGCTCACCGTCATGGGCCCCTGGGGTGCCAGCAGCATGCCTTCCAGGGATTCGCGGAAGGTTTCCGCGGCGGGAAGGGTGAAGATGGTGGGCTTGACCTCGGGGGCAGCGTCGGTGAGCTTGGTGAGGCCTGCCGCTGCCGTGACGTTGAGCTGGGTCATGCCGTAGTACTCGGCCACCGTGCCCGTCACCTGGACGTAGTCACCGGCCTGCACCGAAGCCACGGTGGCGGGAGAGTAGACGAAGATGCCGTCGGATGCGGCGTGGTTGGTGGCCGTCAGGTCACCGCCCGTGCCGGGGGTCTGCAGGTAGTAGCCGTTGAGGCCGCCCGTGGGAAAGGCTGCGGTGACTTTGCCCTTGGTGGTGACGGTGGCTCCGGCCAGCGGGCTTTCCGTCCCGGTGCCCTGGATCTCCGCGATGGTCCTGGAAACGGGATCCGGCGAGGGCGCGGGGTCCGGAGCCGGAGCTGTGCCGCCCGAAGGTGTTGGCGTGATGGCGCCAAGGAGCGTGAAGTCAGCGGCGTTATTGTTGCTGTCCGCCCCGGCGGCCCTGTTGAGGCTCTTCACATCCGTGTTTCCGGCAGGTGCCGCAGCAGCCTGGGTCTCAAAGGTGTTGGAGGCGCCGTAGCCCAGGAGGTCTGCCACGCCGGCTGTTTCCACCACGGAACCGGTGGGAAGCGCGACGGCGGTGGGCTGCTTGGCGAGCACGATGGTTCCCGAGGCCCCGGCGAAGTTCATGGCGCCCGCCACCAGGTCAGGCTTGGGCAGGTCGGCGCCGTTGGTGCCATTGCTTCCGCCCTGCACCAGGTAGTAGCCCTTGGCCGGGATGGACCCGGACAGGGCAGCCACCCCGCTGGGCGCCGCAGCGCCGGTCCCGGAGCGGTACTGCACGGACCAGCCCTCGAGGGAGACCGGGGCGTCCGAAGTGTTATACAGCTCCACGAATTTGTTCTTGTAGGCGGCGCCGCTGCTGCCGCCGCTGAGGTAGGCCTCGTTGATGACAACGGGGGAGGTGCCGGCCGCGGCTGAGACCTCCGCGGCTGCCGGGACAGCTGCCAGCGGGGCGGCGATGAGCCCCGCGGACAACGCTGTGCCCAGCGATAACTTCCATGTTTTTTGATGCATCCGCTCTTACTTTCATTGAGGTGTCCCGGGTGGGTGGCCCGGTGGAGTGCGTCCGTGGTTGTACCGATCGGACGTGGGCCCGGACCCTGCTCCTGGTCAAGTGGTGTCCGGCACATGACAACAGCGCTGAATGAACGCAGGGTGGCTAGAGCGTGCATTCGGCGGGACGTTCCCCAGCGGAGCGGCCCGCCCTGCGGTCCGGGGCTTCCCTAGCCCGGACCGGAGGTGCTGTTGGCGGGAGTGATGCTGCCGGCAGACACGCAAATGTGCCGGCAGTCACAAACAATACCCGCGGGTAGCTTTGGGTCCCGGGTTCGGCAGGGGATTAGTCCAAAGAATTTACGTCCGCGCAACAGGGCAGGCCGGGGCTGCTTAAAGCAAAAAACCCCTGGCGGCCGGTGCCGGCTGCCAGGGGTTCCCTTGCGGAAGGTAAGAGATTCGAACTCTTGGTACGGGGTTACCGCACACTGGTTTTCAAGACCAGCTCCTTCGGCCGCTCGGACAACCTTCCTCAGCTAGTAGTGTTTCATAGGCGCTTGCCTGCAACAAAACAGGCCCGGGGAAGCGCCCGGTGCACACTGGATGCAGCCAGGATTTTAGTCAGGAACGGGAGAGGTCCATGAAAGCCGTCTACATATCGGAACCGGGCGGCCCGGAAGTGCTGGAAGTGCGGGACGTGGACGCCCCTGTGCCCGGCCAGGGCGAAGTGCTGATTGACGTGGTGGCAGCCGGCCTGAACCGGGCCGATGTCCAGCAGCGCAGGGGCTTCTACCCGCCGCCGCCGGGTGCCTCCGAGGTCCCCGGGCTGGAAGTGTCAGGACGGATCGCCGGCTTCGGACCCGGTGTCAGCAAGCCGTTCTCGCTGGGGGACAAGGTAGTGGCCCTGCTGGCAGGCGGCGGCTACGCCCAGCAGGTGGCGGTCCCGGCCGAGCAGGTGCTGCGCGTCCCCGAAGGGGTTGACCTGGTCACCGCCGCGTCGCTGCCCGAGGTGGCTGCGACGGTGTACTCAAACCTCATCATGACGGCGCAGCTGCAGCCGGGCGAGACGGTCCTCATCCACGGTGCCACCGGCGGGATCGGCACCATGGCCATCCAGCTCGCCAAGGCCTTCGGTGCCAAGGTGGCCACCACGGCCGGAAGCGATGAGAAAGTCAGCACCGCCAAAGCCTTCCTCGGGGCGGACATCGCCATCAACTACAAAGAGGAAGACTTCCCGGACAGTCTTCGGCGGCAGAACGAAGGCAAGGGGGCGGACGTCATCCTTGATGTGGTGGGGGCCAAATACCTCCCGCAGAACGTGGATGCCCTGGCCGACTACGGGCGCCTGGTGGTGATCGGCCTCCAGGGTGGCACCAAGGGCGAGTTGGACCTTGGCCTGCTGTTGAAGAAGCGGGCGGCCGTGGTGGCCACCGCGCTTCGCCCCAGGCCCGTGGCGGAAAAAGGTGCCATCATGACCGCCGTGCGCGACGCTGTGTGGCCGCTGGTGGCAGACGGCAGGATCCGTCCCCTGGTTGCCAAGACCTTCCCCCTGGACCAGGTGGGCGCGGCGCACCGGTACTTCGACAGCGGCGACCACGTGGGCAAGGTCCTCCTGGTGATGTAAGGCCCCGGATGCATACCCGGTATTGCGTTCCGAATGCTTCCGGTTTAGGCTGCCTATACGCGGTATGCACGGGTCTTGGGGGCCTGTGCATGCCGGCAATGACTAAGCCCGGGGGAGCACCATGTCGATTCGCCACAGCCTCCTCGCCCTGCTGCAGGACCAGCCACGCTATGGCTACCAGCTGCGGGTCGAGTTCGAGAACCGCACCGGAGCCACCTGGCCCCTGAATATCGGGCAGGTGTACACCACCCTGGACCGGCTGGAACGCGATTCCCTGGTGGCCAAGGAAGGCGACGACGGCGAGGGTCACGTGGTGTACAGCATCACCGCCGCCGGCAAAGCGGAGGTGCAGAGTTGGTTCGCTGCCCCCGTGGAACGGAACAATCCGCCCCGCAATGAGCTCGCCATCAAGCTGGCGCTCGCCGTCACCCTGCCCGGGGTTGATGTGCAGGCCATCATCCAGGCCCAGCGCGTGGCGTCCATCAGGGCCCTGCAGGACTACACCAAAGCCCGGCGTGACACGGCCGCGAACCAGCGGGCCACGGATACCGCCTGGCTCCTGGTACTGGACTCGCTGATCTTCCAGACCGAAGCGGAAGTCCGCTGGCTGGACCTCTGTGAGGCAAGGATGGTCCAGCAGGCGCAGGCCGCAGCCGCGGGGTCCGCCCGGAAAACGTCCAACGGGGTCACGGAAGACGCCCCGCTCAACGCGGACAGCCGCCGGTGAGCGTGCAGGGGCCTCAACAGGTCCTGGAACTTGCCCAGGTTGGCCGGACCTTTGGGGAAGGCGCGACGGCGGTCGCCGCACTCCGCGACGTCGACCTCACCATCTCCGCGGGGGAGTTCGTCGCTGTCATGGGACCTTCGGGCTCAGGCAAGTCCTCCTTGCTGGCCGTTGCCGGCGGATTGGACCGGCCGACGTCGGGCGCTGTCTTTGTCGAATCCACGCCCCTGGCCGGGCTGGGCCTGAACGAACTGGCCCGCCTGCGCCGCCGGGCCGTCGGCTACGTGTTCCAGGACTTCAACCTGGTCCCCACATTGACTGCCAGCGAAAACGTGGCGCTGCCCCTGGAACTGGACGGAACATCCGCGAGGAAGGCGCACCGGCAGGCCGCCGACGCGCTGCGGCAGGTGGGCATCCCGGAACTGGCGGACCGGTTCATGGACCAGATGTCCGGCGGCCAGCAGCAGCGCGTGGCGATCGCCAGGGCCATCGTGGGCCAGCGGCGCCTGATCCTGGCGGACGAACCCACCGGTGCACTGGATTCGACCACCGGCCACGGGGTCATGGAGGTGCTGCGGGCCCGGGCCGATGCCGGAGCCGCCGTCATGCTCGTCACCCACGAGGCCAGGCACGCCGCCTGGGCGGACCGGGTGGTCTTCCTGCGCGACGGACGCATCATTGACCAGGCGGCGGCCATGCACGACCCCACGATGCTCCTGACGCAGGCCGGACTCTGATGCCGCTTGACCTCGCTCCCGCGCCGCAGGGCCGCCGGAGCGGCCGCCGCGTTGCCTTGCGGCTGGCCCGCCGCGACATCGCCCGCCATAAGGGGCGCTCGCTCCTGATCGTCCTTCTGATCATGCTGCCGGTGGCGGGCATGACCGGCGCCGCCACCCTCTACCAGAGCTCCCAGCGTACGCCCGGGGAGATTGTCCGGTACGAACTGGGCAACACTCAGGCGAGATTCAGTGTCCTGCCGGTTCCCAGCGCTGACTCCCTGCAGGACCCACTCAATGATGGTGTCGTCGCTTCCAGCTCCGGCCGCTACGACCCGGACTTCCAGCGGACAAACCCTGCCGACGCCATTCCTGCGGGCTACGAGGTCCTTCCGCAGCGGACGCTCACGCTGACCACCGGCGTGGGCGCGGCCCTGGTTTCCTTGCCGGGCCGCGAGGTGGACGCGCTCAATCCGGCCTTTGACGGCAAGTACAGCCTGCTGGCCGGCCGCGCACCGCGCGACGGGACGGAAGTGCTCGCCTCGCCCGGGCTGATGACGCGGTTCCACCTCGCCTTCGGCCAGGAATTTACGACGTCGGCAGGAACCTTCGTCCCGGTGGGTACCATCCGTGACGCTTCCGCCGCGGACAGCAACAGCATCCTGTACCTTAAGGCCGGCCAGGCGCCCGCGGACCTGGCGCCGGGCCCTTCGACCCGCCAGTCCGTGTCCTATTACCTGGTGGGCCTTGAGCCGGTCACCTGGCAACAGATCAGGGAGGCCAACAGCGAAGGCGTGGGCGTGCTCTCCCGCAGTGTGGTGCTGGACCCGCCGCCCGCCGGCCAGCGCACGGTTCCCGGTTCCCAGCTGCACGACAACACCCCTGTCCTGGTGACCGTCTATGCCACGTTCGGCCTGGTCGGTGCGCTCGCACTGCTCGAGGTAGGCCTGCTGGCCGGTGCCGCTTTCGCCGTCGGTGCCAAGCGCCAGGTACGTGAGCTGGCACTGCTGGCCTCCTCGGGAGCGGACACTGCCACCGTCGGAGCCGTCGTCGCTGCCGGTGGACTGTGGCTTGGCAGCCTGGCCGTGGCCGCCGGCGCCGCAGTGGGGCTGGGGGCTGCTGCCGTCGTCGTCCACGTGGTCCGTTCCACCGGCTCCGCCCGGCTGGCCGGCCTGCACCCGGACCTCCTCCTGACAGCCGTGGCCATGGCCATGGGATTGGGCGCCTGCCTGCTGGCCGCATTGGTCCCGGCGCGCCAGGTGTCACGGCAGGCCGTCCTGGGTGCGCTCAAATCCGGGCGGGCGCCAGCGCCCACGGGGCGCCGCACCACGGTGGCCGGCGTCGTCGCGCTGGCACTTGCCTCAGGGCTGCTGATGGGCGGCTGGCTTCTCAGCAATTCCACGAACGATCCCGACCAGCGGGCGGAGCAACTGCCCGTGGTGGCCACCATGCTGATCGCCGGGGCGGTGGCCGCAGTTGCGGGCCTGGTAATGCTGACCGGATGGCTGATCGCCCGGCTGACGTCCCGGACGCGCTGGCTGTCCCTCTCCCTCCGGATGGCGGCGCGGGATTCGGCAAGGAACCGCGGCCGGAGCGTCCCCGCCGTGGCCGCCGTACTCGCCGCCGCCACCCTGGCCAGTGCCGCCCTGGTACTGTCCGCCAGCCAACAGGCCGGGCTGCGGGACTCGCATTACTGGGGTGCGCTGGAAAACCAGGCGTACCTGCCGCTCACGGTGGACCAGCCACTCGCTGCCAATGGCAGCATGCGGCCGCCCGTGCACATTGATGCCGGCGTGCTCTCCGCCGCGGTGGATGGTGCCCTGGGGACGGTTCAATGGACCCGGCTCATCACCGCCCCCGCAAGCCTGCGGAACTGCCCGGAGGGCCCCGCCGATCCTGGCCTGCCGGCGCTGACGGACACCTCGAATTGCCTGTTGTTTTCGCTTGCCAGGCCGCAGGCCAATACGTGCCCGACGACACCCGTGGGACGGGTAGTGGACCCGGGGGACTGGCGGTGCCGCGGGTCCATGGTCAATGAACAGTCCTCCGGCCGGGCCATCCTGGTGGGCGGCGCGGACGACATCCGGGCAGTGTTGGGCCGCGACCCCTCTGCGGAGTCCCTGGCGGTGCTGGAGGCCGGCGGGATGGTGGTGACCAACCCCGTCTTCGTCCGTGACGGATCTGTCCTGCTGCAGGCGCAGGATGTGCGGACCCAAGGGCCGGCGCCGTCAGGGCCGGGCACGGTGCCCTCAGTGGTGAGGAGCACTTCCCTGGCCGCAGCGGTTCTTGAGCCGGTGGTCCCGGTCCCATACTTCGGCGTTGTCTCGCCGGAAACCGCAGCACGCCTGGAGCTCCACGCTGAACCCGCCGGGCTGCTTATTCAGCTGGCGAAGTATCCGTCGGAGGCCGAGGTGGATGCAGCCTCCGCCGCCATCGCGGCCGTCTACCGGCAACCCGGCATGGCCTTCCGGGCCGAGCCGGGCATTTCCCAGGGCAGCCAGTGGATGACCTGGTCCATTGTGGCCGCGGCGGCCCTCATCACGTTCAGCTCAGCGGGCATCACCACCGGCCTCTCCCTGGCCGATGCCCGTACGGACCATGCCACCCTTGCCGGGGTGGGAGCCTCACCGCGGCTGCGTAAGGCCCTGGCAGGATCGCAGGCCCTTTTCACCAGTGGCGTGGGCGCCCTGCTGGGAGTGCTGGCAGGGGTGGTACCTGCGCTCCTGCTTGTCCTGTCGACGGACATGCGGACGGCAGTGGACATTCCCTGGCTGCACTTGCTGGCCCTCGTCATGGCGGTACCGGTGACGGGCGCGGTGCTTGCCTGGACCTTTACCCCGTCCGGCCTGCCCTTGTCCCGGCGCAGCCTGGCGTAAGGGCAGCCTCCGTCCCCTCATTCGTCGCCGCGTCGCTGCCGCTCACCGCACGGCCCGGCGCCGCGCCGCCGTCGGCCGCTAAAGCGCTGACCGGCGTTGGTAGGGTGCCCAGTAGGAAAAGTGGGAAATCTCTCAAGGAGGAGACATGGCCGGAGTGCCTGACCAACGGAAGAACGGATCCCGGGCGGAGGGCGGGCTGGCTACTGACCCGGATCTTCCCCCGCCTGCCGTGGACGGCGCCCGGCTCGACGCCGAGGACCGGAAATGGACTCCGGCAAAGATCGCACTCTGGGCCGCGATCGCCCTGCTGGGCGGCGTCGCCTGGTTCATGCTGGCCATCGTCCGCGGCGAGACCGTCAACGCCATCTGGTTCGTCTTTGCCTCCGTGTGCACCTACCTGATCGGGTACCGCTTCTACTCCAAGGTGATCGAACGCTACATCACCAAGCCTGACGACCGGCGCGCCACCCCGGCCGAGTACAAGGCCGACGGCAAGGACTATGTCCGCACGGACCGCAACGTGCTCTTCGGCCACCACTTCGCCGCCATCGCAGGGGCCGGCCCGCTGGTGGGCCCGGTCATCGCCGCCCAGATGGGCTACCTTCCCGGCACCATCTGGATCATCGTCGGCGTGGTCCTCGCCGGCGCCGTCCAGGACTACCTGGTGATGTTCTTCTCCATGCGCCGCGGCGGCCGCTCCCTGGGCCAGATGGCCCGCGAGGAACTCGGCGTCATCGGCGGCACGGCAGCCCTCGTTGCCACCTTGCTCATCATGGTGATCATCGTGGCCATCCTGGCCCTCGTCGTCGTCAACGCCCTGGGTGAAAGCCCGTGGGGCGTGTTCTCCGTGGGCATGACCATCCCCATCGCGCTCTTCATGGGCGTCTACCTCCGCTACCTGCGGCCCGGCAAGGTCATGGAAGTCTCCATCATCGGCTTCGTCCTGCTGATGGCCGCCATCATCGGCGGCGGTCTGGTGGCGCAGACCGAATGGGGCGCAGCCGTGTTCCACCTGGACAAGGTGACCATCGCCTGGGGCCTCATCATCTACGGCTTCATCGCCGCCATCCTGCCGGTGTGGCTGCTCCTGGCCCCGCGCGACTACCTCTCCACCTTCATGAAGATCGGCGTGATCGTGATGCTCGCGCTGGCCATCATCGTGGTCCGTCCCGAGGTCACCGTTCCCGCATTCAGCGAATTCGCCAGCCGGGAAAACGGACCCGTGTTCTCCGGGGCCCTGTTCCCCTTCCTGTTCGTCACCATCGCCTGCGGCGCCCTGTCCGGCTTCCACGCCCTCATCTCGTCCGGCACCACCCCCAAACTGGTGGAGAAGGAACGGCAGACCCGCTACATCGGCTACGGCGGCATGCTGATGGAATCCTTCGTGGCCATCATGGCCCTGGTGGCAGCCATCTCTATCGACCGCGGACTCTACTTCGCCATGAACGCCCCCGCAGCCCTCACCGGCGGAACCGTGGAAACGGCAGCCACCTGGGTCAACAGCCTGGGCCTGGCCGGGGTGAACATCAGCCCGGACCTGCTGTCCGAGACGGCCCGGAACGTGGGCGAGCAAAGCATCGTGTCCCGGACCGGCGGCGCCCCCACGCTGGCCGTGGGCCTGGCGCACATCATGCACCAGTTCGTCGGCGGCACCGCCCTCATGGGCTTCTGGTACCACTTCGCCATCATGTTCGAGGCGCTCTTCATCCTCACCGCTGTGGACGCCGGCACGCGCGTTGCCCGCTTCATGCTGCAGGACTCCATCGGCAACTTCGTCCCCAAATTCAAGGAAGCCTCCTGGCGGCCCGGTGCCTGGCTCTGCACCGCCATCATGGTGGCAGCCTGGGGCGCGGTGCTGCTGATGGGCGTCACCGATCCGCTGGGCGGCATCAACACCCTGTTCCCGCTGTTCGGCATCGCCAACCAGCTGCTCGCCGCCATCGCGCTGGCCGTGGTCCTGGCCATCGTCGCCAAGCGCGGCACCTTCAAGTACCTCTGGATCGTCGCCCTGCCGCTGGCGTTCGCCGCGGTGGTCACCATCACGGCGAGCTACCAGAAGATCTTCTCCTCCACCCCGGCTGTGGGGTACTTCGCCAACAACGCCGCCTTCAGCAAGGCGCTGGCCGACGGCAAGAAGGAGTTCGGCACCGCGAAATCGGTCGCTGCGATGGAAGCCGTGGTCCGCAACACGGCCATCCAGGGCTGGCTGTCCGTGATCTTCGTGGTGCTGAGCATCATCGTGATTGCGACGGCGGTGCTCGCCACGGCCAAGGCGTTCCGGGACCGGTCGGCAGGGGTGGCCACCACCGACAACGAGGACCCGGCTGTTCCGTCGCGCGTCTTTGCCCCCGCCGGGCTGGTGCCCACAACCGCCGAACGTGAGCTTGCTGCGGAGTGGGCGAAGGTGCCCGCAGAGGCCCGCCTTGAACGGGCCAGGCACTGATGAGCACGGGCATGGCCCTGGTGGCCAACGGGTTTCGCGGGTTTGCCCGTTACTTGGGCGGCGTCATGGGCGCGGACGCCTACGCCAAGTACCTGGAACATCACCGGGCGGCCGGGCATGCAGAAGCACCCCTGACCGAGCGGGAGTTCTGGCGGGACCGCACCGACCGCCAGGACAGCAATCCCCAGGGCCGGTGCTGCTGATTGAGCCCGCAGCGGACAAGCCTGCCACAGGGCTTCACCGGTGGGCCCTGTGCCGATGGGCCGTGAGAGTATGAACGCATGAGCGATCCCAATGACACTCAGGCAGCTGAGGACCTCCCTGTAGAAGGCACCCCCGTTGATGACAACGAGGCACCTGTCCAGGCCCCGTCTGACGGGGACGGCAGGCCGCGGGGCAGCAGCCTGCAGGACCTGGTGGATGAGCCCGCCAAAGTGATGCGGATCGGCACCATGATCCGGCAGCTCCTCGAAGAGGTGAAGTCCGCACCCCTGGATGACGCCGCGAGGGGCCGGCTCGCCGCCATCCACAAGCGCTCCATCAAGGAGCTTGAGGACGGCCTCGCACCCGAGCTGGTAGCGGAACTGGACCGGATCAACCTGCCCTTCTCCGACGACGCCACGCCCTCCGATGCCGAGCTCCGGATCGCCCAGGCCCAGCTGGTGGGATGGCTCGAAGGCTTGTTCCACGGTATCCAGACCGCCATCGCTGCCCAGCACGCCGCCCGGGAACACGCCGCAGCCCAGCTGCAGCTGCGCCAGCTGCCGCCCGGCACCATGATTGCCCCCGGCGTCGTGATTGGGGAAAACGGCGAGCCACAGCGGGCCCCGGCCGGCGCCCGGCCGGGGCAGGCTGCACGGCCCGGCCAGCGTGAGGACCCGGACCACGGCCCGGGCCAGTACCTGTAGGCCCCGCTTGGGCTTTTTCAGCGCCGCCAGGCAGGGGCGCAAGGATGACGCGGAACTGGGCAAGGGGTTGTGGCGCCGCGCGCACGACCGCTTCCATCGGGGACTGGACCGCTTCCACCAGGTCCTCGAGGGCGTGGAGGATGACCAGCTGTACGGCGAGCTGGTGGACATCGCCAACCAGCTCGCTGCCCTGCTTCCGCGCGTCCGGACTGTCTGCATGGAGGCGCAGCGGCGTGCCCCAAGCGACGGGCTGGACATACCGGCGGCCCTGGCGGACGTCCATAGATCCTTGTCCAAGGCAGGGAACTCGCTGGCAACGACGGCAGAAGCGGCGGCTATGCTGCGGCTCGCCGTGGGGCCGGTACCGGTGGGTGCAGCATCCGTCCACCGCCGCGCCGAGTCTGTCTTCCAGCAGGTGGAGGACGCCGAGAGGCAGCTTCACGCGGAATAGCTGCACGGGTGCCGCCGGAATATTCCCGATTTGGAAGCCTACTTTCCAGTTAAGCGTGTGGCTGACAGGGCCCGAATCAGGGGCGCCGGGGCGGGCAGCTTTGGCAGGATGAAAGCATGACTCTTTCACCTACCTTGACTTTCAACGACGGAAACACGATCCCTCAGCTCGGCTACGGTGTGTGGCAGGTTGAGGACGACGTGGCTGAAAAGGTCGTGCGCCAGGCGTTCGAGGCCGGCTTCCGGCACATCGACACCGCAAAGATCTACGGCAATGAGGCAGGCGTGGGCCGTGCCATTGCAAGCTCCGGCCTGTCTCCGGAAGAAATCTTCATCACCACCAAGCTGTGGAACGCGGACCAGGGCTACGAGCCCACCCTCGCCGCTTTCGAGGAGTCCATGGACCGGCTCGGCCTGGAAACCCTCGACCTGTACCTGATCCACTGGATGCAGCCCAAGCAGGACAAGTACGTTGACACCTGGAAGGCGCTGATTGAACTCCAGAAGCGCGGACGGGTGAAGTCCATCGGTGTCTCGAACTTCACTGCAGAGGGCCTGCAGCGGCTTATCGACGAAACGGGCGTGGTTCCGGCCATCCACCAGATCGAGCTGCACCCCTACTTCAGCCAGCGCGAACTGCGCGAGTTCGGTGCCGCCAAGGGCATCCTGACCCAGGCATGGTCCCCGCTGGGCCAGGGCGGGGAACTGCTGCAGGACCCGGCGGTCGTCTCCATCGCTGCCAAGCACCAGGCCACCCCGGCCCAGGTGGTCATCGCCTGGCACCTGGCGATCGGCAACGTGGTGATCCCCAAGTCTGTGACGGAGTCACGGATCAAGGAGAACTTCGCAGCCCTCGAGGTATCCCTCGATCCGGAAGACGTCGAAGCCATCAACAACCTGGACCGGACCGCCGGCGGCGAAGGCCGCATCGGACCCGATCCCGCGGTCTCCGACTTCGCCTAGGCCGCGACGGCGGCACCGGTCCCAGCGGCCGGTGGAAGCCCGCCAAGCCAAACTCCAGCCCGTGCTGCCGGCAACCGCCAGGCAGCACGGGCTGAGGCCTTTAATGTGGGCTGTACCGGGCCCGGAGGACGCGGCCGGTCAGGCAGCGATCTGGACGTGTTCCACGGTCACGGCGTCCACCACGGCCCAGCTGTCCTCGCCGTGGCAGTGCCGGCCGGCGAAGCGCTCGGCTTCTTCAAGCGTGTCAAAGACCTCGGACCGGGCCCGGCCGCAGTCGGCGTCGAAGTACGTCACGTGAAATTCCTGTGTTGCTTGGTTTTCCATGAATCCAGTCTGCAACCGGGGTCTGACATTTGTTGGAACCGACTCCGCGTGTTGTGGACCGGCCGGGCAGGGGCCGCGGGAGGGGTTGTGGCCGCCCGGTCAGCGCGCCCCTGCATCCTGGGTAGTGGCCGCGGCCGTCCGCACCTTCAGCGTAAGTGCGGCGAGTGCGAGCATTCCGAGTCCGGTCCAGACAAGGGTCCCGCTCCAGACCTCGGGAGAGAAACTCAGGGCGCCGTCGTGGAGTGCCACGCCGGCGAAATACGGGGCCCAGAACACCACCGGAGTGAGGCCTGCCGCAGCCATGAGCCGTGCGGGACGGCCAGGGGTTGGACGGACCACCGCCCACACCACTCCCACGAGGATGGAACCGACTAGGGCAACCGGGACCAGCCAGGCGTCGCGCAGCGCCACCATGACCTGCAGGGCCACGGAAGGCACCAGCGCCATGGCCGCCGGAACGGCAGGGTGCAGGCGCCAACGCAGCGACAGCAACAGGACGGGAACAAAGAGCGCGACCGTCGAGACGAGGAACGACGCCAGGGACACCATGATGCTTGAGGACGTCGGAACCGTCACCGTGGGCTGCGTCCCGGCAACGGTTGTGTACGTCTGGATGAGTCCGTGGCGGGCGAAGACCGCGAACTCCTGCAGGATGAACGCGGCAACCATGCCGGCGAGCACGGCGCTGGCGACGACCGGGAGCAGCCGTGGCCACGGCCGGGCCGGGGTGTGCCACGCGGCGGAGAAGGGTGCGCCCAGGATGAGGAAGCCGCCGGTGGCCAGGCCCAGGTGGGACGGGCTGAACAGGGCGCTGATGTTCTGCTCGATCCCGAACACCGAATGCCAGGCGAAGTCTCCTGCCCCGGATGCGAGGAAGAGTACGACGCCGGCTGCTGCGGCCCCGTAGCCGGCGGGGACGGCGTCCGTCCACCGCGTGCCCGGTGCATGCCGGCGCCAGGTCAGCGCGGCGATCCACACGGCACAGGCAGCGAAGCCCGAGTAGAGGACCGCGTGCCACGGAGTGAAGAACGTCTCGAGGTCGCGCAGGTTGTTGTGGGCCCACCCGTCAACGTAGGTCCCGGTGACGAGCCAGGCGCCCGCTGCCAGGGTGATGCTGTCTTCCCTGGCCGTGGTGGGGCGGTGGACTGATACCGGCGGAATCGCAAAGGCATGAGTTGCTGCGGCGTCCATAGCTCCAGAGTAGGTCCCGCCCGCGCCCGGGGCGAGAGGATTTTCCCGGGCCGTTCCCGTATGCGCCTTCCCTTAGTTGCTGCCCAGGCGGAGTACGCGCTCCTGCGCCAGCATGGCGGTCCGGCTGGCTTTGTCTGCCGCCCGTGCGGCCTGTTTCGCTTCGGCCGCGGTGGTGGCCAGCCGCTTGCGGGAGCGGTCAAGGCGTTCTTCGGCGGCCTTGAGCCGGCTCCTGAGTTCAGCCGTTTCCTGCAGCAGGTCCGCGATGTCCGCACGCGCCTGCTCTTCCTGCTCCCGCAGGCCGCCGGCCAGTTGGGATGCTGCTTCTTCGGCCTCCAGGGCCTCCGCGAGGGCGGCCCTGGCCCGTTCCAGCGCGGGCGGCGAGGCCGGGCGTGGAGTCTGCCGGACTGCCTCAAGCCGGGGCTTTGCCGGAGTTGGCCCGGTGCCGTGCGGCGGCGTCGTCCGCGTCTTCGATGCCGCCACGTTCGCCGCCGGAGTTTCCCCGCCCGGCGGCTTCGCTTCTGCCGTCTTCTTACCGGCCAACCGCCGTGCAGGCGGAGGAGTACCGGCGGCCCGGTTCGGCGGTGCGGCCGGAAGCAGTCCGGGGAGGGCCACCGCACCGTCCAGGTCCACGTCGTTGACGCCGTCTGCGGAGAGGACTTTCAGCAACCGCCCGCTGGCAACGGCGTTGGCTGCACCCGTGTCTGCCGTCAGGGCCCGGAGGGTTTCCTCGACGTCGGATGCCATCCCGTCGCTGATGGGCCGGCCCTGCTCCCGGGCCACAGCCCGGGCGGTGTCGACGGCGTCTGCGAGCATGGCGCGCCGCTCCCGGCCGAGTTCGCGCAGGGCAGCGGCGTCCAGCGAGTCCTGGGCGGCCCGCATCCGTACCCCAAGGTCGCCCAGCCGGGCCGGCACGTCCGGCCGCTGCCTGGCAAGCATGTTGAGCGCCCACGCGGCGACGGACGGTTTCGGCAGTCCCCGCACCGCTGCCGCGAGGTCCTTGTCCCGGCCTGCTGCCTCCTTGGCGGCGGCGGCGCGGGCTGGAATGAAGTCCTCCAGCGCCCCTGCATACAGCCGGTCGGCAATGTCCGCCAGGGCTTCGTCTTCCATGCCGCCATCTTAGGGGCCGGGAACGCTGCCTTTGGAGATTCACCGGCGTGGGAGCCCGGCACACGCCCCCCACGGCGGGTACGGGAAAAGGCACCCTGTTACTCAAACGCCGGGAGGGGTAAGTTGCACGAATGGACGATTCATATCAGGTCATCGTGGTTGGCGGCGGATTTGCCGGGAAAGCTGCGGCTGAAGAGTTGGGCCGCAAAGGTGTCCGCGTTCTGCTGCTTGACGCCAACAGTTATCAACAGTTCCAGCCACTCCTCTACCAGGTGGCTGCGTCCCAGATCGGCGTGTCCACGGTGACGCGGCCGCTGCGCGCGGAGTTCCGCGGAATCAACAGCGTCCGGGTCCTGACGGCGGAGGTGACCGCCATCGACGCGGCGAACCGGACCGTGACCACCGCGGACGGTTCCACCTACCGGGCCCAGGCCCTGGTCATTGCCACGGGGGCAGTTCCGAACTTCTTCAACACCCCTGGCGCGGATGAGCATGCCTACCCGCTGTACTCCGTGGCGGATGCAACACGGCTCAGCGCGGCCATTACCGCCATTCTGGACGAGGCCGACCGCGAGCCCGGGGCAGGCGCCGACGTCATTGTGGTGGGCGGTGGCCCCACCGGCGTGGAGACTGCCGGCGCACTGGCCGAAAACGTCAAATACCTCGTGCCGAAGTACTTCTCGCCGGAGCTGGCGGATCGCTGCCATGTCCATCTGGTGGATATGGTTCCAAACGTCCTTGCGGCCTTTTCGGAGAAATCGCAGGCGTATGCCCGGGACCGCCTCACCAAACTCGGCGTGCAGCTGCATATGGGCCAGCCCGTGGCTGACGTCCGCCCGGACGGGGTGACCCTCAAAGACGGGACGGTGATTCCTGCCCGGGTGGTGGTGTGGGCCGGCGGGCTGCAGGCCGGGCGGATCATTACCGAGTCCGGCCTGAAGCAGGGCAGGGGCGGCCGCGTGGACGTCCAGCCCGATCTGAGCGTCCCTGACGTCGAGGGCGTCTATGTGCTGGGCGACTCTGCCAACATCACCGACGCAGCCGGGAACAAGCTGCCGCAGCTCGGGTCGGTGGCCCAGCAATCGGGTAAGTGGGCGGCCCGCAACATCTACGCGGACCTTACCGGCGGTGTGCGCGAGCCCTTCCGCTACTGGGACAAGGGGTACATGGCCATGGTGGGACGCGGCGCGGCGGTCGCGGAACTGGGCCGCCGGCGCCTGCAGCTGCAGGGGCCCTTGGCATTCGTGTCATGGTTGGCGGTCCACCTGGCCCTGCTCCCCGGATTCCAGCAGAAAGTCAGGGCGCTGTTTTCCTGGGCCAACGGCTACGTCACCCACAGCCCCTCCCAGGTGGTGGTGGGCAGGCCGGATTAGGGCCCTTCACCCGGCGGATGGGGCTGGCTGCCGGGCGCCAGCCCCGGTGGGCTGGCCCGCCGTCGTCAGTTCCTTTCGAAACTCACCAGACGGCCCGCAACGGCCCACCCGGATGCCTCGTAGGAGGCGGCAGCGTCCGGATTGACCACCATATGCAGGTACTCGGCGCCATGGAGGAATGCCTCCTCCGCCATCGCAGCGAACAGGCCCCGTTCGAAGGCCTCTTTCCCGGGCCCCTGCGGGAGTTCCGTGATGGCCACCGCCGCGAAGGCATCTCGCACCTGGATGCGTCCCTTGGCGACGGGGTGGTCGAAAACGGTGATTTCGACGGCGTCATAGGTCTCCATCGGTGCCAGGGCCACCTGGGAGTTTTCAGGGAGCTCCACAGCCGCGTCGAGCCCGGCTGTCGGGGCCATGAGCAGGACCTGCTCAGCCACGGGAGCGAGGCCGCCGGGTGCCAGGCCCTCTGCGGCGCCGGCGTCAGCGCAAAGCAGGGTAAGGCGCACCCCGGGCTCGCCAGCGGCCTGCCCTGCAAGTTTCTCAGCATCAGGTCCCGGCCAGCCAGCCACGTACTCCTTGCCTGCGGGGTCCTGCCCCATGCCGGCCTCGACGACGAAGCCCGCGCCGATGGGGTCTGCGCCGCGTTCCTGGAGGTCCGCCCAGGCGGGAACCCAGCCGATTGCGGGAAGGCCGTGTTGTTCCGGCATGGGCAGTTCCTCACGTTCGGCAGCGTCAGGACAGGTCCTTCCGATGCGGCTTGGCAGGTTCCCTGTCAACGTATCGGATCGGCACGTGGGCCGCCAGCGGACCGGCACGGCGGAGCCAGGGCTGACGCTTCGGTGCAGTGGGTCAGGGCAGGTGGGCGAAGGACATGCCTGCCGCGAGCAGTTTGTCCACTGCCTGTTTCAGGCCTTCCGCTGTTCCGCCGTTGGGGTGGTTCCCGTGGCAGATGACCACGTCCCCCGCCCGGGCCTTGCCCACCTCCCTGGCAACGACGGCGGCGGGATAGGTTGCGCCGCCGTCGCCATTGATGCTGAAGCCCACCGGCTTGACGCCCAAAGCACCCAGGATGTCCGTGGCGACGTCGTCCATGTAGGCGGTGCCTGGGCGGAAGTACCGGGGACGCTTACCCGTAATGCCTGCCAGGGCGTCATCGTTCGGCATGACCTCGTCATAGACTTCCCCGGCGTTCCGGGTGCCCGGGATGCCATACGCCGTATTGCCGGTGGTGGACAGCGGCTTGTGGGAAGTCCCGTGGTTGGCCACCTCGAAGAGGGGGTCCGCCGCAAGCTGCCGCGTGGCAGCGGGGTTGGCATTGATCCAGCGGGAGTTCAGGAAGAGCGTGGCCGGGATGTGGCGTTGGCGCAGCGTGTCGAGCAGCGCCTGGTCATAGCCGCTGCCGCCGGGGCCGCCGCAAAAGTCAAAAGTAAGGGCGATTCCCTGTGATGGGGGCGGCAGTCGCGTCAGGACTCCGGGTGCCTCCAGGCCCCAGTACCGGGCCGGGTGCTTCCCGTAGGTGTCAACAATCCGGGCGCGTGACGGTACGGGCGCTGCCGGCGTGTTGGGGGCGGGCGCGTCGCCGTCGGGGCCGGAGTGCAGGACGGTCGAGCTGGTACCCGCTGCATCGTCGGGCGCCGGCGTATCCGATCCCCTCACTTGGTGCTTGGGGTGCGGCTGCAGGTCGGGCACGGCGGAGGACATCGTCAGCACTGCCGCCAGCAAAACCGCCCTGCGGCCGGGGCCCTTCCCGTCCTGGCTCATATGCCGGGGGACCTGTGGTTCCACCGCTAGTTCCCCTTCCGAAACTGTTCTGCGGCCCGTGCCCGGCTTGCCCTGTCCGGGCCGGCAGACGGGGAAGGCGCGGGCAGGCTGCAGCCTGCGGGAAATGCAGCGTCGAAGGCAGCAGCGCGCGCAACAGCAGCCTGGAAGCGGGGGGTCATACCGGGAGGATACCTTGGCTGCCTTGCCGTTTCCTGAACCTTGGCCGGCGCCGGGGCGGCGGCCGTAATAAAGCGCCCGCCGCAGGGACTTTGGTCCCTGTGCCCTCCGCCCGGGCCGGCGTTTACTTGTGGTTTGGGGTGGGCGCAGCAGCCCGCTTCAGAGTCAGTTTTGTCACCTGAGCACGGAGGCTACATCCAGCAATGAACCTCAAAGACCGGTGGGGCCGCCTTGACCCGGCAACCCAGAAGTGGCTGATCGACAACCCGGGATGCCAGATACTGCCACGAACAATCACGGCGGTGATCTCCAAAGAGAGCGGGGAGAGCCTTCCCACGGGACAGCACGGCGAGGCGGCCGTTTCCCGCGAAGACCAGGACTTCATCCGATCGAAGCTGAACGAGTTTCCAAAGGCCTGAGGCCCCGCCCGACCACGGCGTGGCCCGCGAAAATTCGGCGCACCCGCAGGTAGTAAACTCAGCGCAACATTGGCACTTGGGGGAGTGGGACATGACAGCAGCAACCTCACCGGCGGCGGCCGGGTTCACCGGCCCGGTGGTCCGTCGGACAGCCCGCGGTGCCGTTACTTTCCCGTCGTGCATCAAACCGTGAAGCCCATCATCCTGCTCGACATCGATGGCGTCCTGAATCCCGCCGTGCGCCCGGGCGGCGGGAGTGACGGGCCGCTGCTTCGGCTCTCCAACGAGAAGCGCGCCCTGGTCCGGCGCCTGGCCCGCAGCGGACGCATCGCGTGGGCGTCCACCTGGCCGGCGGACACGGTAGCCGGGCTGGAAGCCCAGCTGGAGCTCGACGTCGAACCGCTGCGGGTCACCATGGTGTTCCGGCAGTCCGACGCGGGCGTGCCGACGCCAAAACTGACATCGATTGCCCGGTGGCTGTCCAGGATGGACGCCGGCGACAACGCTGACTGGGACTCAGTCGTATGGATCGATGACGTCCTTGGCCCGGACGCCAGGGAATGGGCCAGCGGTCATGGCCAGCCGGTGCACCTCGAACAGCCTGATCCTGACCACGGCCTGGCGGAAGTCCACGTGGCACGGATCGAGGCCTTCATCGCCGGCAAGTGACGAGTTGGTTGCCAAGGAGAACAGCCCGTTGGGGACGGGTTCGGACGCCGCGCGGCGGTGGGCCGGAACCACTGCCTGGATCCTGCTCGTCTTCAGCTCGCTGGTCCTGGTCGGCTACGGGATCGCTCGTGCCGATTGGTTTCTCTGGCTGCCCACGCCGGCTGAAATGGAGCAGTCGTGGACCGGCAACCTGTTTGTCTACGCCGGGTGTGCTGTGTCCGTCGCAGCTTCCGTATGGTCACATGCCCGGGGCAACCCGGTGTGGGTGACCGTCTGTGTCGGGCTGCCAGGCGTCCTCGTGGGCTGGGCGGCGCTGGTGGACCCCTACAGCCTGCTGCGTCACCTGGCCGCCGTCGTCGCATTTCCCACGGCCCTCAGCGCCGTGGCTGAGGTCATCTGGGCCCGCGGCTACCGGCAGCGGGGGCTGGGCCGGTAACGGAGGCCATTTCCCGGGCGTGCGGTAGAAGCCGGAAAAGCCGGTTAACCAGCGAAAAACCCCGGAAACCCCTAAAAGAAGGGGCTGTCCGGGGTTTATCCCGAGCTTCCTATCAGAATCGAACTGATGACCTTTTCATTACGAGTGAAACGCTCTACCGACTGAGCTAAGGAAGCACCGCACGAAATCCCCGGCGGAACCGGGCGCTTCATGCAAGAGTCAACTGTAATAGAGTCCCCGCGCCCCGGTCAAAATGGGGTGGGCCCGGGCTGCCGGGGCGGTCAGCAGACAGTGTTGTCGGCCGGAACCTTTCCACTCACCAGGTATTTGTCCACGGAGTCCTCGAGGCAGCTGTTGGCCCGGCCGTACGCGGTGTGCCCCTCGCCTTTCCAGGTCAGCAGCGCTGCGTTCCCCAGCTGCTTGCGCAGTGATGCAGCCCAGTCGACGGGGGTTGCGGGATCGCCTGTGGTGCCGATGACAACGATGGGGGAGTCCCCGCTGTATTCCACCGGCGCCGGTGTGCGGACGTTCTTGTACGGCCAGTCCGCGCAGGTGGTCCCGCCGTAGGCAAAGAAGTAGCCAAGGGTGGGGGAGTCCTGTTCCAGCCGCTTCTCTTCGGCCCGCATGCCCGCGGCGTCCGAAACCATGGGGTAGTCAAGGCAGTTGATGGCGTTGAACGCGAAGGTCGAATTGGAGGTGTACGAACCGTCGGACGCGCGGTCGGCTCCGAGGTCGGCGAGCCGGAGCATGAGGCTCACATCTCCGGACATGGCGGCCTCAAGTGCCTGGGTGAGGGCGGGCCAGCTTTGGTCGTTGTAGAGCGGGGTGATCAGGCCGCTGACAAACGTGGTTGCGTTGACCAGCCGGCCGTCCTTGGCGGTGCGGGGCGTCTCCCGGATGGAGTTGATCAGGTCACGGATCTGCTGCACGCCGGAGTCGGCGTCGCCGCTGAGCGGGCACTTGCCCTGTTTCTGGCAGCTGGCCACGTAGGTGTGGAGCGCTTTTTCGAAGGCCCGGGCCTGGCCGCTGGTCAGCTCTTCATTGGTGATGGAGGGGTCCAGGGCGCCATCAAGGACCATGCGGCCCACGTTGTCCGGGAACAGCGAGGCGTAGGTGGACCCAAGGAACGTGCCGTAGGAGTATCCGAGGTAGTTCAGCTTGGTGTCGTTCACCACGGCCCGGAGCACGTCCAGGTCCCTGGCGGCGCTGACGGTGTCGATGTGGGCCAGGACCGGGCCGGTTTGGGCCGCGCACTGGCCGGCGATGGCCTTGTTGTCCGCCAGCGCCTCCTGCAGCCCGGCATCGGTGTCGAGGGCGTAGATCTTGGCCCGGGATGCGTCACGTTCCGCGTCCGTCATGCAGGCAACGGGGGCGGAGCGCTTGACGCCCCGCGGATCGAAACCGACAAGGTCATAAGCGTTGCGGACAGCAGCTGAAAAATGGGTTCCGGCGGCATCCTTGACGAAGTCATAGCCGGAGGCACCCGGGCCGCCGGGGTTGACCAGGAGGCTGCCCGTCTTCTTGCCCGTGCTCGGCGCCCGCAGCGCAGCAAGCTGGATGGTGTCGCCGCCCGGATTGGCGTAGTCCATGGGGACAGTCACTTTGGCGCACTGGAACTCCCCCTCGCAGGGCTGCCACACCACTTCCTGCGAGTAGAACTTTTCCAGCCCGGCAGGAGCGGACGCAACGATCGAAGGATCGGCTTTGGCGGTGGCCGTCTCCGGCGGGTTCTTGCCGCCGCCGTTGAGGAGGCTGCACGAGGCCAGGACCATTGCCAGGACCAAGGCACCCGCGGCGCGGACGGCGACCGTCAGGGACTTGTGGCGTGCGGGCAGGGGGCGGGCAGTCATCGGGTCTCCTTGGAGGGCTGGATCAGGCTGGCCGCCATGGACTCGATGGTCAGCAGCGGGGCAACATTGGTGGTGGTGATGCGGTCACGGGCTTTGTTGATGGCGTCCATCCGGGCCAGCGTGGATTCCGGAGTGCTGCGGGAGGCGAACTCCTCCAGCTCACTCCTCAACTCAACGTTGACCAGTTCCACGGCGTTCCCCAGCTGGATGACCAGTACATCCCGGTAGAACGACAGCAAATCGGTGAGCGTCCGGTCCAGAGAGTCCGTGATGGATCGCTTGGCGCGGCGTTTCTGGTCGTCTTCGAGCTGTTTCAGCTGGCTGCGCATGGCCGGGGGCAGGGTTCCGGATTCCGGCGCCCCCAAAGTGGCAAGGAGGGCGGCTTTCTCCGCGGCGTCCCGCTCCTCGTTGGAGCTGTTAGCCTCTGCGGTGGCAATTTTGACCAGCTTGTCCGCCATCATGACGGCGGCCGTTACGCCCCGCAGTCCCAGCGGAAAACGGACCGTCTCCAGGCGCCGTTCCCTTGCCGCTGGATCCCTGGCCAGCCGGCGGGCAATGCCCACATGGCTCTGCGCTGTGCGGGCTGCCTGTTCCGCCAGGGCGGGGTCCACGCCGTCGCGCCTGACGAGCAGTGCGGCGACATCCGAGGCCGGCGGCAACCTCAAGGCAACGCTGCGGCAGCGCGAGCGGATGGTGACCAGGACGTCGGCAGGCGATGGCGCACACAGCATCCACACGGTGCGCGGCGTAGGTTCCTCGATGGCCTTGAGCAGCACGTTGGTGGTCCGCTCCGCCATGCGGTCAGCGTCCTCCACCACGATGATCCGCCAACGCCCCGACGACGGCCGGTTCCCCGCCGTCGCTACGAGTTCGCGGGCCTCGTCAATGGTGATGGTGACCTTTTCGGTGCGCACGAACGTCACGTCAGAATGGGTTTCGCCCAAAATCGTGTGGCACGCCTGGCATTGTCCGCAGCCGCGCAGGCCCACGTCCTCCTGGTCGCAGTTCAACGCCGCGGCGAACGCCTTGGCCGCATTGGAGCGGCCGGACCCCGGCGGCCCGGTAAAGAGCCATGCATGCGTCAGGCCCTCACCGCTGGCAGCCTGGCGCAGTTGTTCGACGACGGCGGGCTGGCCCTGCAGGTCATCCCAGACGGTCACGAGCCACCGCCGTCGCTCGCGGCACCGGGCACGGCCGGCTGCGGAACAGCATCCTGCACGGCTGCATCCTGCACTGCTGCGAAGGGAGCATCAAGCAGGGTGTCGACCTTCGCGAGGATCCGTGCGGCCAGGTCATCGACCGGCAAATGGGCCGGCAGGACCAAATAGGAGGCGGGGCGGCGCGCCGCGAGCTCAAGGAAGGCGTCACGGATGCGGGTGTGGAACTCGTCAGCTTCGGATTCCAGGCGGTCCTCGGCTGCCTGGTCCGCTGTCCTGCGGGTACGCCCCAGCTGCGGGTCAACGTCCAGGAGGACAGTCAGGTGCGGCTGGAGGCCCGACGTGGCCCACTCATTGAGGGAACGCACAGCGTCCTGGCCCAGGTCGCGGCCGGCCCCCTGGTAGGCCACGGAAGAGTCGATGTACCGGTCAGTCAGCACAATCTCGCCACGGCCAAGCGCGGGGCGGATGACCTGGGTGGCGTGGGCAGCGCGGGAAGCCGCAAAGATCAGGGCCTCCGTGTGGGCGTCGATCTCGCCGTTGCCGTGGTCCAGGACCAGGGAGCGAAGTTTTTCGCCGACGGGAGTGCCGCCGGGTTCACGGGTCCGCAGCACCGTGTAGCCGCGGGATTCCAGTGCCGCAGCAAGCCGGGCCGCCTGGGTGGACTTGCCGGCACCATCGCCACCTTCGAATGCGATGAATACGCCGGCCCTCTGTTTGTTCACTTCTCAAGCCTACCGAGGCGCGGCGACATTCCGGGCCTCCGAATATCCCCTGTGCAGGACGGGTGGATGGACCGGCGTCCACAAAGCGACATTGCTTTTCCGCCCGATTGGACCGAACAGTACGCTTTTGACCATGAGTCTTTCCGAGCACCAGGCCGCGTCCCTTTCACCCGAGACGGTGGTGGTGGCAGCGGGACGTCCGCCACGGGAAAGGGACCAGCCGGTCAATCCTCCCATCACCCTTTCCTCCACCTATTTCGGCACCGGCCCGCTCGGTGACGGGGACCGGGGCTACGGCCGCTACTCCAACCCCACCTGGGACCCCTTTGAGGAAGCTCTTGGCCAGCTTGAGGCGGCCGCGCTTCCGGGCCTGCTCTACGCATCGGGCCTGGCGGCGGTCAGCTCGGCACTGTCCCTGATTCCCGCCGGCGGCGTGCTGGTCATGCCCAACCACAGCTACTCCGGCTCGCTGGTGATGGCCTCGGAACTCGCGCAGAAAGGCTTCATCGAACTGCGGACCGTGGACATTGCCGATACCGATGCGGTCAAGGACGCCCTCGCTTCAAAAGGCCCGGAGGGGAACGCCGCCGCAATGTTGTGGCTGGAGAGCCCCACCAACCCCATGCTGGGCATCGCTGACATGACCGACGTCGCGGAGGCCGCGCATGAGGCCGGCGCAATCGTCGTCACGGACAACACGTTCTCCACGCCCCTGGTCCAGCAGCCCCTGCTGCTGGGATCCGACGTCGTCCTGCATTCGGTGACGAAGTACCTGGCCGGGCACTCCGACGTCGTCCTCGGTGCGCTGGTCACCTCCGACCCGGAAATCCGCTCCGCACTGCTGCACCACCGCATCATCCACGGCGCCATCGCCGGGCCGTTTGAGGCGTGGCTGGCCCTGCGCGGGCTGCGGACCCTCGCGCTGCGCGTGGAGCGGTCCCAGGAATCGGCCATGATCCTGGCGGAACGCCTTGCCGCGCACCCCGCCATTGAGTCCATCCGGTTCCCGGGCCTCGATACCGATCCGGGCCATGCCCGCGCCAAAGCGCAGATGAAGGGATTCGGTTCCATCATCTGCGTGCAGGTGGCGCCCGCAGCAGGGCTCAGCGGTGCCGACGCTGCGGACAAGCTGGTGGAGGCACTGGATCTTTGGCTGCCCGCCACGTCCCTGGGCGGTGTCGAGTCCCTCATCGAACGCCGGCGCCGCCACACAGCCGAACCCGCCAGCGTCCCCGAGAACCTGGTGCGGCTGAGCGTCGGGGTGGAGAGTGTCGAAGACCTTTGGGCTGACCTGAAGCAGGCGCTGGACACGCTGGACGGCTAGGCTGGGCTTGTGGACGGTCGAATAATAATCAGTTACATAGAGCAGGCAGTGTTCTTCATCCTCGGCCTGGTGGCCCTGGGGCTTGAGCTCTGGGCGTTCGTGGACTGTGCCCGGCACCGGCCCAACGCCTTCGAAGCCACCGGCAAGCGGACCAAGACGTTCTGGCTCGCCCTTACCGGCGGGTCGGCCCTGATTGGCGTAATTTCGCTGTTCGGCGCCGGCGGAGGCCTCTTCAGCACTCTTGGCCTGTTCGGACTGGCCGCGGTTGTCGCAGCCTCCGTCTACCTGGCCGATGTCCGTCCCGCCGTGAAGGACGCAGGCCGCGGCGGCAGCCGCAACATGGGCCCTTACGGTCCCTGGTGATCCGCCCCGGCAGGGCCTAAACCTGGGGGGCCACTGCCTCCCAGTCCACCGTCAGCTCCCCAAGGCGCCACCGGGCGGGGCCGTCCTGGACCGGCCACCCGGCCGCGCGCAGGCTGCGGCACATGCCAACCCAGCGCTGCCTGTTGCCGAATGAGGCCAGCGGTGCGCTCTCAAGCCATGCCCGGTCCATCGCCTGCATGAAGGCATGAACCGGTTCTCCGGGGATGTTCCGGTGGATGAGGGCCTTGGGAAGCCGTTCGGCCACTTCCGACGGCAGTTCGAAGCTGCCGAAACGGACCGAAATACTCAGGGACAGCGGCCGGTCCCGGTCCAGCGCCACCCAGGTGACGCGCCGTCCGATTTCGTCGCAGGTGCCGTCCACGAACAAACCGCCGGGGGACAGCCGGTCCTGCACCAGCCGCCAGATACCCTGTACGTCGGCTTCCTCGTATTGCCGCAGGACATTGAACGCGCGGACCAGGACGGGGCGCCCGGGAACGGGCAGTTCAAAGCCACCGACCTGGAAGGTCAGCCCGGGGCGCTGCAGCGGAAGGGCAGCCCGCACGCGCGCGGGCTCAATTTCAATCCCGCAGACCCGCACGTCCGGCCGGATGGCGGCGAGCCTTTCATAAAGTTCGACGGCGGTGGCCGGCGTCGCGCCATAGCCCAGGTCAACCACCAGGGGGTCCGCCGCGGACCGGAGCCGACAGGCCTGCGGTCCCGTCAGCCAGCGGTCCACCCGGCGCATCCTGTTGGGGTTGGTGGTGCCGCGGGTGACGTTGCCAACCGGCCGGCCCTGCCTGGCGGGGGACGTCTTCCCGGAAAGTTGCGGGGCGTTCACCCGTTCCGCCTTTTGAACCACTGCCCAACCCTATCCCTTGCCTCCGGGCCGGTGTCCGGCCGGTACTTCCTCCCCGGCCTCCGGTAGGGGCCATGTAACGCTGGGCGGGCGGCAACACTGCTCGGCTAGGATGAAAATCATGACTTACAAGCTGATTCTGCTGCGCCACGGCCACAGCGAATGGAACGCCAAGAACCTGTTCACCGGCTGGGTGGACGTTGACCTGAACGACCAGGGCCGCGCGGAAGCAGCGCGTGGCGGCGAGCTGCTGGTGGAAAACAATATCCTCCCGGATGTGCTCTACACGTCCCTGCTGAAGCGGGCCATCAATACCGCAAACATTGCCCTGGACAAGGCCGACCGCGGCTGGATTCCGGTCAAGCGCGACTGGCGCCTGAACGAACGCCACTACGGTGCGCTGCAGGGCAAGGACAAGGCCCAGACCCTGGCCGAATACGGTGAAGAGCAGTTCATGGAGTGGCGCCGTTCCTACGACACCCCGCCGCCGCCCCTGGACGACAACAGCGAATTCAGCCAGGCCCACGACCCCCGCTACGCGGACCTGGGCGACGCCCTTCCGCGCACCGAGTGCCTGAAGGACGTCCTGGTGCGGCTCCTGCCCTACTGGGAATCGGACATCAAGGAAGACCTCAAGGCCGGCAAGACCGTCCTGGTCACCGCGCACGGCAACTCGCTCCGCGCGCTGGTCAAGCACCTGGACGGCATCAGCGATGAGGCTATCGCCGGCCTGAACATCCCGACGGGCATCCCGCTGGTGTACGACCTCGACGAAAACTTCCAGCCGATCAAGCCCGGCGGCACCTACCTCGATCCCGAGGCCGCCGAGCAGGCCATCCTGGCAGTCGCCAACCAGGGCAAGAAATAAGACTTCGCGGTTCTTCGCCGGGTGCTCGGTCGTTCCTCCCTTAGACGCACTCCGGCCGAAGAACGCGCTGCGTCAAAAGTGAAACGACGACGGCGGGCTGGTCACCTCAGGTGACCAGCCCGCCGTCGTACTCCGCGGTTTTTGTTCAGCTGTGTTCGGTGGCGTTCGGCTGCCACGCGCCGGTCACGAGGTAGGTCACCTTCTGCGCGACGGAAACACCGTGGTCTGCGAAGCGCTCGAAGTAGCGGCTGGCCAGGGCAACATCCACCGTGGTGGCGGGGGACTCCGACCACTCGGGGGCAGCGATGGCCTTGAAGACGCTCAAGTGCAGATCGTTGATGGCCGTGTTCGCCTTGAGGATGTCCCGGGCCACCTCGAGGTCGCGGCTTTCCAGCAGGACCGTCAGCTTGTCGGCGATCTCCTGGTCCAGTTCCGCCATCCGGTTGAAGGTCTCCGTCATGGACGCCGGAATCACGGTGGAGGGGTACCGAAGGCGGGCCAGCTGTGCGATATGGCGCGCCAGGTCACCCATCCGCTCCAGGGATGCGCTCATCCGGAGGGAACCCACGATCATGCGCAGGTCGCTGGCGACAGGACCCTGCAGCGCCAGGATGTCGATAGCCCGCTCATCGAGGCTGTTCTGCAGGAAGTCAATGCGCGCATCCGCAGCGATGACATCCTGGGCGAGGTCCACGTCCGCCACCTGGAATGAGGTGGTGGCTTTGTCCATCGCTTCGCTGACCAGCCGGGAGATCTCCACCAGCTGGTCACCAACCTGGGTGAGTTCTTCCTGAAAAACCTTACGCACTTAGGGCGTCCTTTCCTTGGAACTCCCGCCGGCCGCTCCAGGGCAGCAGGAATCGTGTCGCCGTTGGGCGCTCTGACCTCTAACTTTGTCATCGCCCGGTAAACGATTATGCCCACACAGGTGAACGTTAGTTGAACCGTTCGCTGTAAGTGCCTTGAGCCGGCTGGAGGCGCCGGGCAAGAGCATAAAGTGGAGCTGTGGATCCTATGCTCATTGGTCTGGTTGCCGGCCTTATCGGCCTGGCGCTTGGCACGTTCGGCGTGCTTGCCTACCGGGTCAGCGAGAAGCAGCGCGAACTGCTGGACGTCGATGCCGAAGAGATTGCCCTGCCGGCGGGAGCCGCGGAGGTGCTCGCCGTCGTCGGACGGGCCTTCGTGGTGCTGGACGACGTCGACGGCGTGGTCCGCGCCAGCCCCGCGGCCTACGCGTACGGCCTGGTCCGCGGGCACACCGTCGTGCACAAGGAACTCCTGGACATGACCGCGGGGGTCCGGCGGGACGGCGTCATCCTGGAAAAACAGCTCGAGCTTCCGCGCGGACCGCTGGGACAAGGCACCATCATCGTCCAGGTCCGGGCCGCCATGCTGGGTGAGGAATACATCCTCCTCCTGGCCGATGACCGGACCGAGATCACCCGGACAGAAGAGATCCGCAACGACTTCGTGGCCAACGTGTCGCACGAACTGAAGACCCCGGTGGGTGCCATCTCCCTGCTGGCGGAGGCCCTGGAGTCCTCCGCCGACGACGAAGAAGCTGTGCGCCGCTTTGCCAAGCGCATGCACAAGGAATCCGCACGACTGGCCGCCCTGGTCCAGGACATCATTGAACTTTCCCGCCTGCAGGGCGCCAGCGTGACGCAGCAGGGCGGCCCCGTGGACATCAACGCCGTCATCGCCGAAGCCGTGGACCGGTCCCAGCTGCCCGCCGAAAGCAAGAACATCAGCATCGTGGTGGGCGGCCGCACCGACGGCAAGGTGTTCGGGGACCAGGACCTCCTGGTCACCGCACTGCGGAACCTCATCGACAATGCCATTCGCTACTCGCCCCCGAACACCCGCGTTGGCATCGGCGTCCGGTCCCGGGACGGCCTGGTCTCCATCTCCGTGACCGACCAGGGGGACGGGCTCTCGCCGGAGGACCAGGAACGCGTCTTCGAGCGCTTCTACCGGGTGGATGCCGCCCGCTCCCGCCAGACGGGCGGCACGGGCCTTGGCCTGAGCATCGTCAAGCACGTGGCATCGAACCATGGCGGCGAGGTGACGCTGTGGTCCCAGCCCGGGCAGGGATCCACCTTCACCCTCCGGCTGCCCGAGATGGAAGGGCAGGACGGCGACGCCGGGCTGTCCCTTTCCGCCGCAACGGCACCTGCACCGGCTCCGGGGCCGGCGCACGGGGCGCCCGAACAGGCCACTCTGACCCAAGTACCCCGCGCCGCCGGCGCAACAGAACGAGGAGCTAGCGCTTGAGCAGGATTTTGATTGTTGAGGACGAGGAGTCGTTCAGCGATCCCTTGTCCTATTTGCTGGGCAAAGAAGGGTTCGAGGTTGAGGTGGTGGACAACGGGCTGGACGCCATTACCGAATTCGACCGCAACGGCGCCGACCTGGTGCTGCTGGACCTGCAGCTCCCCGGGCTTTCCGGCACGGAGGTGTGCCGCCAGCTCCGGCAGCGCTCCAGCGTCCCCGTGATCATGCTGACCGCCAAGGACTCGGAAATCGACAAAGTGGTGGGCCTGGAACTCGGCGCCGACGACTACGTCACCAAGCCCTACTCATCCCGTGAACTGGTGGCCCGCGTCCGGGCTGTCCTGCGGCGCCAGGGAGAACCTGAGGAACTGATCTCCGCCACAGTCCAGGCCGGGCCCGTCCGCATGGACATTGAACGGCACGTGGTGAGCGTGGACGGCGAGCAGGTCCTCCTTCCCCTGAAGGAGTTCGAGCTTCTGGAGATGCTCCTGCGCAACTCGGGCCGGGTGCTCACGCGCGGGCAGCTGATCGACCGTGTGTGGGGCTCGGACTACGTTGGCGACACCAAGACCCTGGACGTCCATGTGAAGCGCCTCCGCGGCAAGATCGAGCCGGACCCCTCGGCCCCCCGTTACCTGGTGACTGTCCGCGGCCTCGGCTACAAGTTCGAGCCGTAAGGCAACATCGCCAAATACCGCAAAGAGGGAGGAGCCGCATGGCTCCTCCCTCTTGGTGTCCGCTGCTTGCAGCGCCCGCTTTAGCGGGTGGTGGCGGTTGCCGTTGCCGTGGCGCCGGAGGTTGCGCCGGCGGAGGACGTTGCGCCCGCACCTGCGGAAGAAGAGGACGACGGCGTGGGCGTCGCCGAGGGGCTCGGGGTGGGGACGTAGTCCTTGTACTCCTGCAGGGTGGCGTCCAGGACGGGAACCTTGACCGTGCTGCTGACGTTGGTGCCGTTCTCGCTGATCTTGACGTCCACCAGGGAGCCCGGCTTGCCGCCGGTGGTGCTCAGGATGGCCGCGTCGGTCTTCTCGGTCAGCATGGTGGAGGAGTTGGCCTTCACCGAGACCTCGGTCTGTGAGCCCTTCGCGCCGTTGACGGTCAGCTTCACGTCCTTGGAGGAGGAGTTGTAGACGGCACCGATCAGGCGGCCGGGCTCGTTCTCGCCGGTGGAGACGATGAGGATGTTCCGCAGCTGCAGCGGACCGAGGTCTGCGCGGATGCCGTCCGAGGCGGAGTACTGATGGCTGGTCTGCTGGGGCGTGATGTAACCGCAGCCCGCGGTCAGCAGGCTGGCGCCAAGGGCAGCAGCCGTCAGTGCCAGTTTGCCGCGCTGGGCCCGGTTCATCGCAGTGGAACGCACGTCACGTACTCCTCGAGAAATTTGAAGTCTTTTTCAGCCATAGCCTATCGGCAAAGAGGGGCAAACGAGGATTCGGCGGTGTCACATCCCCCGTGGGAGCGCTCACCTGATGCACTAATCAGCGCATCCGTCAAGGGGGTGGAGGGGGTTGATTGGGCCGTTTTCCCGCGTATTTTCGCGGTTGGGAGCCCTTTCTCCGGCCGGTCATATGCCTGAATCGTGATAAACTGGTCTGCGGGAAAGGGGAAATGTCCACATGGTATTTGAGGTCGGCGAGACAGTAGTTTACCCTCACCACGGTGCTGCGAAGATTGAAGAAATCAAGATGCGCACCATCAAGGGCGAAGAGAAGATGTATCTCAAGCTCAAGGTGGCTCAGGGTGATCTGACCATTGAAGTTCCAGCAGAGAACGTTGACCTTGTTGGGGTCCGGGACGTAGTGGGCAAGGAAGGCCTGGAGCACGTGTTCGATGTGCTTCGCGCCGAGTTCACCGAGGAGCCCACCAACTGGTCACGCAGGTACAAGGCAAATCTGGAGAAGCTTGCTTCCGGTGACGTCATCAAGGTGGCAGAGGTTGTTCGCGACCTGTGGCGCCGGGATCACGACCGGGGCCTTTCCGCAGGCGAGAAGCGAATGCTGGCCAAGGCCCGCCAGATTCTGATTTCAGAACTGGCGCTGGCTGAAAAGACCGACGAGGAGAAGGCTGCAAGCGTTCTCGACGAGGTCCTGGCTTCCTAAGAATTTAGCCCCGGCTGCACGCAAGTGCCGCCGGGGCTTCTTTTTCTGGGCCCACCGCGGCGGTGCCTAAATCGCCCATCGGAAGTGGCGGCGTCGTAGGCTAGTCCGCATGAGTGAATCACCCACGCGCCTGGTCACAGCGGTCATCGTGGTTGCCGCAGGTTCCGGGCAGCGCCTCGGCTACGGCATGCCCAAGGCAGCCGTTCCGCTGGGCGGAGAACCAATCCTGATGCATGCCCTGCGCGGCATTGTCGCGTCCGGTGTGGCCACCCAGGTGTGCGTCGCGCTGCCCGCCGGCGACCAGGACCTGCGCCGGCTGTGCGACGACTTCCGGGAGGAACTTGCCGACGGCGGCCCCCTCCTGACTGTTGTCGACGGCGGATCCACCAGGGCCGGGTCCGTGCGCGCCGGGATTGCCGCACTCATGGACGGTATCGAGGCCGTCCTGGTCCATGACGCCGCACGGGCCCTCACCCCCGAATCCGTCTTCCACCGCGTCAGCGACTCCCTCGTTGCCGGCGCCGCCGCGGTCATTCCCGTGCTCCCTGTGGTGGACACGGTCAAGACTGTGGCGGCCACGGCCGGGGATGACTCGGCGATTGCCCCCGAGGTCGTCACGGGGACCGCCCGGCGCGAGGAACTGCGGGCAGTGCAGACTCCGCAGGGCTTCACGATCGGCACCCTGCTGAAGGCGCACGAGGCGGCGCAGGGCCTGGACGGCCAGCAGGCCGCAGCGGTCACCGATGACGCGATGCTCGTGGAGATGCTGGGTACCCCGGTCCATGCAGTCCGCGGGTCCACACAATCCCTGAAGATCACCACCCCCCTGGACCTCATCTTCGCCGAAGGGCTCCTTGAGGGTCCGCTTGGTGCCCGCTGGGTGGAAGGATGAGCCCGGACGTGGTCCTTCCGCGCACGGGCGTGGGAATCGATGTCCATGCGTACGCCCCGGAGGATTCCCCCCGTCCGCTGTGGCTCGGCGGCCTCCTCTGGCCCGGCGAACGCGGCCTCGCCGGACACTCCGACGGCGACGCCGTGGCCCATGCCGCCGCTGACGCCTTGTTTTCGGCCGCCGGCATCGGCGACCTCGGTACCCACTTCGGTACGGACCGTCCGGAATTCGCCGGAGCGTCCGGTGCCACCCTCCTCGCCGAGGCCGCACGGATCGTCAGGGCGGCCGGGTTCGAGATCGGCAACGTGGCCGTGCAGTTCGTGGCCAACCGGCCCAAGTTCGGGCCCCGCCGGGAAGAGTCGCAAAAGGTCCTGAGCGAGGCGGCAGGCGCCCACGTCGGCGTCACCGCAACCACCAGTGACGGCCTGGGATTCACCGGGCGCGGGGAGGGCATCTCCGCCGTAGCCACCGCCCTGGTGTATCCGCAGCCCCTACGCCCGTGAGGGGGCCGGGCCTATCAGTTAGTCTGGAGCGGTGACCCTGCGCTTCTATGACACTGCCTCCGCCGAAGTCCGGAACTTCGTCCCCCTCGTCGAGGGCAAGGTCAGCCTCTACTACTGCGGAGCCACGGTCCAGGGGATGCCGCACGTGGGCCACATACGCTCAGCCATCGCGTTCGACCAGCTCACCCGCTGGCTGCAGTACAGGGGCCTGCGCGTCACGGTTGTCCGCAACGTGACGGATATTGACGACAAGATCCTGGCCAAGTCCGAAGCCTCCTTCGCCCCCGGCTTCAGCCCGGAACCCGGGGAAGTAGCCGGCGAAGAATGGTGGGCCCTGGCGTACCGCTACGAGCAGGAGTTCCTGAAGGCCTACGACACCCTCGGTGTTTCGCGCCCCACCTACGAACCCAGGGCCACCGGTCACATTCCGGAGATGCACGCCCTGATCCAGCAGCTGATCGACCGCGGCCACGCCTACCCGGCCCTGGATGACTCGGGCGACGTGTACTTCGACGTCCGCTCCTGGAACAAGTACGGCGCGTTGACCCGGCAGAACATCGACGACATGCAGGCAGCGCCCGACGCCGATCCCCGAGGCAAGAAGGACCCCCGCGACTTTGCGCTGTGGAAGGGTTCCAAAGAAGGAGAGCCGGCCACCGCCAGCTGGTCCTCGCCCTGGGGTAACGGACGGCCCGGCTGGCACCTTGAGTGCTCCGCCATGGTCACCAAGTACCTCGGCACCGCCTTCGACATCCATGGCGGCGGACTGGACCTGCGGTTCCCGCACCACGAAAACGAGATGGCGCAGTCGCAGGCGGCCGGACACCCGTTCGCCAACTTCTGGATGCACAACGGCATGGTGACCTACCAGGGCGAAAAGATGTCCAAGTCCATTGGCAACACCATCAGCCCGGCGGAAATGCTGGAACTCGCCCCGCCCCGCGTGGTCCGCTACTACCTGGGGCAGGCGCACTACCGGTCCATCCTGGACTACCGCCCCACGTCCCTGCAGGAGGCCGCCGCCGCCGTCGAACGCATTGACGGATTCCTGGCCAAAGCTGCGGCGCGCTTCGACGGCGACACGGGCCTCGCGGACGGCCCCCACGGTTCATCCTCCGCAGCCGTGGATGCCTTCTGCGAAGCAATGGACGACGACCTCAACGTCCCGCGCGCCCTGGCCGCCCTGCACGAAACCGTCAGGGCGGGCAACACAGCCCTCGCCGAGGGTGACGACGACGCCGCCCGGAACGCGATGCACGCCGTCATCCTCATGACCGGGGTCCTGGGCCTGAACGCCGTGGCAGGCTCCGCAGCGGTGAGCACGCGTGAAGCCGAGGCGCTGGGCGTTCTGGTGGAGGCGCAGCTGTCCGCCCGGGCGGCTGCCCGCGCCGACAAGGACTGGGCAAGGTCCGATGCCATCCGGGACACCCTTAACCAGGCAGGGGTCGTCGTGGAGGACGGCCCGGACGGCGCCACCTGGAGCCTCAAGCGGGACTGAACAGGCCGCTGCCCCCGATTTTTTTCGGGTCAGTAGACTGGTATGCAGATTCAGTCAGCACAATCAAGGGTGGAACATCATGGCCAACAATGGTCGCCGATCGGTTAAAGCGAAGAAGGGCCCAACCGTCGGAACCGGTGGCCATGGCCGCAAGGCCCTCGAGGGCAAGGGCCCCACGCCCAAAGCCGAGGACCGCGTGTACCACAAGGCGCACAAGGCACGGCAGCTTTCCGAGCGGTCCGCTGCGAAGCGCGGGACCGGTGCCCGCAGCGCCGGCGCCGCCAAGTCCGGCCCCAAGGGCCGCGCCACCGAGGAAGTAGTCACCGGGCGCAACTCCGTGGTCGAGGCGCTCCGCGCGGGCATCCCCGCGAAGGCCCTCCACGTTGCCATCCGCATCGAAATGGACGACCGGGTCAAGGAATCCCTGAAGCTGGCCGCCGAACGCGGCATTCCGCTGCTGGAGACGGGCAAGCCTGAACTGGACCGGATGACGGATGACGCCGTCCACCAGGGCCTGGTGCTGCAGATCCCGCCCTACGAGTACCTGGATGCCTACGAGCTGGCCGAGGAAACCGTGGACAAGTGGAAGAAGGGGCACATCGCCAACGCGCCGCTCTTCGTGGCCCTGGACGGCATCACCGACCCCCGGAACCTGGGTGCGATCATCCGCTCCGTCTCCGCCTTCAGCGGCCACGGCGTCATCGTGCCCGAGCGCCGTTCCGTGGGCGTTACCGCCTCGGCCTGGAAAACCAGCGCCGGCGCGGCCGTCCGCGTGCCCGTGGCCCGCGCCTCCAACCTGAACAACGCCCTCAAGCAGTTTAAGACCATGGGCATCTATGTCCTGGGGCTCGACGGCGACGGCGACGTTTCACTGCCCGATCTCACCCTGGCCACCGAACCGGTGTGCATCGTGGTGGGCTCGGAAGGGAAGGGCCTGAGCCGCCTGGTGCGGGAAAACTGCGACCAGATCGTCTCCATCCCCATCGATTCCGCCATGGAATCCCTGAACGCTTCGATGGCTGTGGGAATCTCGCTGTACGAGGTTTCCCGCCAGCGCGCGGCCGGATAGTTTCACGGGTCCGTAATCCGCGGGTGGGTTCCCGGCGCCGCAGGCGCGTATGGGCAGGTCAAGTGCCGCTGACCGCTACTATTTAGGTGATGGTCATGCCGCTTTTCGACACCGCTTCCACCATGGACGCCTCCACGGCCGTTCCCCTCGGTGTCAGCGTCCCGCGCGCTGATTCCGGCGGTACCCGCCACCACGCCGGCGGACGCGCCAACGTTGCCTGCTTCGCCCCCGGCGTCGCCAGCCTGGACATCGCCTACTGCCCTCCCGGCGGCCAATGGCGGACCCAGACCCTGCCCAACATCACCAAGGGGGTCCACCACGGCATCGTGGAGGACCTGCCCTACGGATCGCGCTACGGCTTCCGCCCGACGTCGGACAGCCGGCCGTTGCCGCCGGAGCGTCCGGCAGGCAACGGCTCCGCCCGCCAGCCCCTATTGCTGGACCCATACGGCAGGGGAGTGGACCAGCAGGATGGCTTCCTTACCAGCGTCCGCACCGCCGTCGATTTCGACTGGGAAACAGACGAACGGCTGCGCCTGCCGTGGCGCAACACGATCGTCTATGAAGCGCATGTCCGCGGCCAGAGCATGCTCCATCCCGACGTGCCGGAGGAGCTCAGGGGCACCTATGCCGGCCTGGCCCACCCCGCCGTCGTCGAGCACCTCACAGGCCTGGGCATTACGTCAGTCCAGCTCCTGCCCGTCCACTTCCACATCGACGAGCCACACCTGCAGGACCTGGGCCTCAGCAACTACTGGGGGTACAACACCGCCGCCTTCTTCGCCCCGCACCCCGGCTACGCCACCCGCGCAGCCCAGGAAGCGGGCCCGCAGGCGGTCCAGGACGAGTTCAAGGCCATGGTGAAGGCACTGCACGCCGCCGGGCTGGAAGTCATCCTCGATGTCGTGTACAACCACACGGCCGAGGGCACGGCGGACGGCCCTGTCCTGAGCTTCCGCGGCCTCGGCGAAGACACCTACTACCGGGTGGACGGCCACGGCAAGTACCTCGACACCACCGGCTGCGGCAACTCCCTCAACTTCGGGGACCAGCACGTGGTCCAGCTGGTGACCGACTCCCTCCGGTACTGGGTGGACGAGTTCCACATCGACGGTTTCCGGTTCGACCTGGCAGTCACGCTGTGCCGCAACGCCGCGAACGAGTTCGACCCCCATCACCCCTTCCTCACCGCCGTCGCCGCCGACCCCGTCCTGTCCGGGGTCAAGCTGATCGCCGAACCCTGGGACATTGGCTACGGAGGCTGGCAGACGGGCCGGTTCCCCCGGGGGTGGGTTGACTGGAACGACCACTTCCGCGATGCTGTCCGGACCTTCTGGCTGGCAGACCGCGCAGCCATCGATTCCGGCGGACATGGCGGGACGATGGCAAAGCTCGCCGACGCCCTGTCCGGCTCCGCAGGCCTCTTCCAGGCGTCCGGCCGCTCGCGCCTGGCCTCGGTCAACTTCGTCACCGCCCATGACGGCTTCACCATGAACGATCTCGTGTCCTTCGACCGCAAGCACAACGAGGCCAACGGCGAGGAAAACAGGGATGGGCACGGAGACAACCGCAGCTACAACCACGGCGTGGAGGGCCCCACCGAGAACGGCGCCATCCTGGCACAGCGTGCGCAGTCGCGGCGCAACCTGATGGCCTCGCTGATGGTTTCGCTCGGCGTTCCCATGATTACTGCCGGGGACGAGCTGGCCAGGACCCAGCACGGGAACAACAACGCCTACTGCCAGGACAATGCCATCACCTGGCTGGACTGGACGCTGACGCCGGAGGCGCACGAGATGCTGCGCAGCACCAAGCGGTACATCCGGCTGCGCAAGGAGTTCCTGGCCGCCCAGCCGCATGATTTCCCGGTCCGGGATGAACAGTCCTACCTCTACTGGTTCGACCAGCACGGCCAGCCCATGTCCGCCGAGCGCTGGAACGATCCGCACCACCGCGTCCTGCAGCTCCTGCTCCGCGACGACGGCGGCGACCTTGCCGGGCTGGTGGTGGTCAACGGAGGCGCCCATGACGTCGAGGTCACCCTGCCCGACGCCGGACGGCCGGCTCCGAGCCTGTTCGAGCTCCGGCTGACCACCTCACCCCGCCACAAGCAGCGGCAGGGCATCCAGGTGGCTGCCGGGGACGTCGACCTGGCCGAGGCCAACTCCATCAGCATCTACCGCACGTAGCCACAGCACCACCAGACGCCAGTCCACCCATCCGGCAGGTAATCCCGAATGCGCAACCGCTCCATCCTCCCGCTGCTCCTCACCACCCTGGTGGTCCTGGCCGTGGTGGCCTTCGGCGGTGCCGGGCTGCTGGGCGGGCAGACGGACGGCGCGACGCCGGACGCTGGTTCCAGCCGCGCGTCCACTCCGGCTGGAACGGCCACGTCCCCGGCAGCGAACCAGTCAGCGCCCCACCGGGGAGCCAACCCGTCCAGCCTCCCGGAGATCAGGGAATCCGCGCTGCCGGTGGAGGGCCGCCGGGTGCTGGCGCTGATCCGGGCGGGCGGCCCGTTCCAGTACGGGCAGGATGACCAGGTGTTCGGAAACTTCGAGCGGGTCCTCCCAGCCCGGGACCGCGGCTACTACCGCGAGTACACCGTCCCCACCCCCGGTGAACCGGACCGGGGTGCACGGCGCATCGTGGCGGGCAGTGGCGGGGAGAAGTATTACACCGGCGATCACTACGCAACGTTCAAGTACATAGCGGAAGGCAGCTAGCACAACCATGAGAATCTTCTCCGGCGACACCTGGACCCTTGAAGAACTGCAGGAACAGGTGGCCGACGCCGGGCGCCGCAGCGTGGTGGTTCCCCCGGCGGACAGCAAGCGCGCCGTCCTGGAAACCTTCGGCGAGGTTTTGGATTTTCCCGAGCACTACGGCGTGAACCTGGATGCGTTGAACGACTCGCTCCACGACTTTGCGGACAGCATCAGCGAAAACGGCACCCCGCCTGTCACGGTCCTGTGGCAGGTGGCGGCGCCGTTCCGCGCCGACAGGTCGTTCGGCATCCTGTGCGAGATCCTGCAGGACGCGGAACGGTACGCGGGCAAGGACCTGGCCGTCACCGCAGTGCTTCTTTAAGTGACCGCGGTGCTTCCTTAAACGGAACGGCAGGCCTGCCAGGAAGCAGGCCTGCCGGTCCTTATCCGCAATGGGCTAAGCGTTGACGATCAACCCGAGCTCCGCCTTGGAGGCCAGGGCATCATGCCGGGGCAGGACGCGGACCGTGTAACCGAACGGCCCGGAGCGGTCGATGACCAGGGAGCCGCTGAACAGGTGCCGCCCGCTGCCCAGGTCTTCCTTCACCTGGAGCTCCATCATGGTGATGTCGGCAAGGGCGTCGTTCTCCTCGGCCCGGCCGTAGGCCACCTCGACGCAGACGTCCTCCGGGGTGAGGACGTTCAGCGCCACGTAGGCGTTGACCTGGAGCGTGTCACCGATCTGCGGATCCTCGGATACCCCCACCGAATCAACGTGCTCAACGTGGACCTGTGGCCAGGCGCCGCGTACCTTGGCGGACCAGGATGCCAGCGCACGGGCCTGGGCGTAGGAGTTGGCAGTGGCGCTGCGTCCCGCTTCCGCGGCGGGGCGGTACAGGATGTTCACGTAGTCGCGGAGCATGCGCTCAGCGGACACGGCCGGGCCGAGGTGCGAGAGGGTGTGCTTGATCATGGACACCCAGTGCGTGGGCACCTTCTCGCTCCGCGTGGTCGAGGGCCCCGCAGCACCAGCGCCTTCGGACACCGTTCCGCCGTAGAAGCGCGGCGCCACCTGTGTTTCCAGCAGCTCGTACAGCGCCGCCGCCTCGATGTCGTCCCGCTCCTCGGGGGAAGCGTCGTTGTTGGCCGTGGGAATCGCCCAGCCGTTCTCGCCGTCGTACATCTCATCCCACCAGCCGTCCAGGACGGAAAGGTTCAGCGAGCCGTTCAGGGCTGCCTTCATGCCCGACGTGCCGCAGGCCTCCAGCGGACGCAGCGGATTGTTCAGCCAGACGTCGCAGCCCGGGAACAGGGTCCTGGCCATGGCGATGTCGTAGTTGGGCAGGAATGCGATGCGGTGCCGGACCTCGGGATCATCCGTGAACCGCACCAGGTCCTGGATCATCTTCTTCCCGGCGTCATCGGCAGGATGCGACTTGCCGGCGATAACCAGCTGGATGGGGTGGTCCTTGTGCAGGAGCAGCGCCTTCAACCGCGCCGGTTCGCGCAGCATCAGGGTCAGCCGCTTGTAGGTGGGCACGCGGCGGGCAAAACCAATGGTGAGGATGTCAGGGTCCAGGACGTTGTCTGTCCAACCCAGCTCTGCGTCGGCCGCGCCGCGCTTCTTCCAGGCCGCCCGCAGCCTGCGGCGGACGTCCTCCACCAGGGCAGCGCGCATCTCGCGGCGCAGGGCCCAGACGTCGGCGTCGCTGACGTTGTAGGCCAGGTCCCATTTGCCCAGCGCTTCGGCCTCGCTGCCAAACTGGTCGCGGGCGAGCTTGGAGATGCGGCTGTCCACCCAGGTGGGCACGTGCACGCCGTTGGTGACCGAGGTGATGGGCACCTCGGAGTGGTCGAAGCCCGGCCAGAGGGCGGAGAACATGCCGCGCGACACCTCGCCGTGGAGCTTGGCCACGCCGTTGGCGCGCTGGGCCAGGCGCAGGCCCATGACCGCCATGTTGAACACGGCCGGGTTACCGTCCGCGTAGTTCTCCCGTCCCAATTCCAGGACACGGTCCACGGGCACGTCCGGAGCCAGTCCGGCCTGGAAGAAATGGCTGATCTGGTTAATCTCAAACCTGTCGATGCCGGCAGGCACGGGCGTGTGCGTGGTGAACACGGTGGAGGCCCGCCCGGCGGCGAGTGCTTCGTCGAATGTCAGGGCCTGTTCGCCGGACATCAGTTCCTGGATGCGCTCGATGCCAAGGAGCCCCGCGTGGCCTTCGTTGGTGTGGAACACCTCCGGCGCGGCGCTGCCCGTCAGCTTCTGGAAGGCGCGCAGGGCCTTGACCCCGCCCATCCCCAGCAGCAGCTCCTGCTGCAGCCGGTGGTCGCCGCCTCCGCCGTACAAACGGTCGGTGATGCTGCGGGCGGCGTCGTCATTGCCCGGCACGTTGGAGTCCAGGAGGAGCAGGGGAACGCGTCCGACGTCGGCCCGCCAGATGTGTGCCAGCAGCCGGCGCCCGTTGGGCAGGGGAAGGGAGACCTCCAGGGCCTTGCCGTTGCCGTCGGGGGAGGGTTCCCGGAGCAGGGTCAGCGGCAGGCCGTCCGGATCCAGGACGGGGTAGGTCTCCTGCTGCCACGCGTCGCGGGACAGTGACTGCTTGAAGTAGCCCGCCTGGTACAGCAGGCCCACCCCGATCAGGGGGACGCCGAGGTCCGAGGCAGCCTTCAAGTGGTCGCCGGCGAGGATTCCCAGGCCGCCCGAGTACTGGGGGAGGACCTCGGTGATGCCGAACTCGGGGGAGAAGTAGGCGATGGAGGCGGGTGCATCCGGGCCCAGGCCCTGGTACCAGCGCGGTTCCTGGAGGTACCGGTCAAGGTCCTGTTCTGCGGCGCGCACCCGGTCCACCACCGACTGGTCCGCGGCGAGCTGCTGGAATTCCTCCCGGCTGACCATGCCCAGGAAACCGATGGGGTCCTGCCCGCTTTCCTCCCACAGCCGCGGGTTCAGCCCGGCGAAAAGCTCCCGGGTGGGGCGGTGCCAGGACCACCGCAAATTGCTGGCCAGCCTGGCCAAAGGCCGAATGGGTTCGGGGAGGACTGTACGGACCGTAAACCTGCGGATTGCCTTCACCTGCGTCACACTAACCGACAACATGCGCGGCCGGAACCAGCTTTCGGTTTCTTTTGGGTAAATGACAGGGGCATGAAGAAATTAGGCCGCGGCACGGCGATTTTAGGGAGCAGGCTTAGCAATCCGGGTCATTTCTCGCTAACGTCGAGCCTGTGACGACTAACTCAGGAACCAGTGCCGCATCCACCAAAATGCCCCAGCGCAGTATCACCGAGGACTTGCGGTTTGGGCGTTTTCCCATCACTGCCGTGCAGCCCGTCGTCGAGGGCGGCAAATTCCCGGCCAAGGCCCTGCCCGGCGAGGCCATTGTCGTGGGCGCCACCGCCTTCCGCGAGGGGCATGACCAGCTCGGCGTCAGCGCCGTGCTCCTTGACCCCTCCGGCGCCGAGCGCCAGCGCGTCCGGCTTGCGCCACCGCGCGGGGAACGTGGCATGGGCACGGACCGCTGGGAAGGCGTGCTCACGCCGTCGGAAACGGGGAACTGGTCTTTTGTCATCGAAGCCTGGCACGACCGCTACGGCACCTGGCACCACAACGCCGAAGTGAAGATCGACGCCGGAATCGACGTCGAACTCATGCTCGCCGAAGGTGCCAAACTGCTGGGCGAAGCGTCCGCAGAGGACTTCCGGGACGAGGTGGACCGGGCAGCCCTGCGGCATGCCTCGGAGGTCCTGGGCGACCAGTCCCGCAGCACGGAGGAACGGCTTGGGGCCGGGTTCAGCCAGGAAGTCGCGGACATCGTGTCCCGCCAGCCCATCCGGGAACTCGTCACCGTTTCTGAAAAATACCCCCTCCTGGTGGAGCGGGACCGGGCCGGGCGGGGCGCCTGGTACGAGTTCTTCCCCCGGTCCGAAGGCGCCGTCAAGGACCACAACACCGGCGCCTGGACGTCAGGCAACTTCCGTACCGCCGCCAAACGGCTGGACGCCGTGGCAGCCATGGGCTTCGACGTCCTCTACATGCCCCCCATCCACCCCATCGGCGTGCAGTTCCGCAAGGGACCCAACAACACCCTGGTGGCCGGCCCCAATGATCCCGGCTCACCCTGGGCCATCGGAGCCAAGGAGGGCGGCCACGACGCCATCCACCCCGACCTCGGATCCTTCGAGGACTTCGACGCCTTCGTGGCGCGTGCCAACGAACTGGGCCTGGAGGTAGCCCTGGACCTCGCACTCCAGGCCGCCCCGGACCACCCGTGGGTGCAGTCCCATCCGGAATGGTTCACCACCAGGGTGGACGGCAGCATTGCCTACGCCGAAAACCCGCCAAAGAAGTACCAGGACATCTATCCGCTCAATTTCGATAATGATCCGGAAGGACTTTCCCGGGAAATTCTGCGGATCGTGCTGCTGTGGGTCAGCCACGGCGTAAAGATTTTCCGCGTGGATAATCCGCACACCAAACCGGTGTGGTTCTGGGAATGGCTCATTGCGGAAGTGGAAAAAGCCGAACCAGGTGTTGTGTTCCTGGCCGAAGCCTTTACCCGCCCGGCCATGATGCACGCCCTGGGCAGGGCCGGCTTCCAGCAGTCCTACACGTACTTCACGTGGCGCAACACCAAGAAGGAAATCGAGACCTACTTCGAGGAAGTCAGCCACGAATCACCGGCGTTCTTCCGGCCCAACTTCTTCGTCAACACCCCGGACATCCTCACGGAATACCTGCAGTACGGCGGACCGGCGGCGTTCCGGATCAGGGCTGTCCTGGCCGCCACCGGAAGCCCGCTCTGGGGCGTCTACGCCGGCTATGAACTGTACGAACACGTTGCCCGGCCCGGTGCGGAAGAGTACATCGACAACGAGAAGTTCGAGTACAAGGCCCGCGACTGGGACGCCGCCGCCGAGTCCGGACGCACGCTGGCCCCGTACATCACCCGGCTGAACCACATCCGGCGGGACCACCCCGCGCTGCTGGACCTGCAGAACCTGACGGTCCACCAGAGCACCGATGACTCCACTGTTGTCTACTCGAAGCACAAGACCCTTCCCGACGGCTCCAAGGACACCATCATCGTGGTGGTCAACGTGGACCCGCACGTCACCAAGGAATGCAGCGTCTCCCTGGACCTGGCGGCCCTCGAACTGGACCCGCAGGACATCACCCCGGGCGGCGGCTTCTATGTGGATGACCTTATCTCCGGCCAAAGCTGGGAGTGGGGCGAGTTCAACTACGTACGGCTTGATCCGCACGTGGAGCCCGCCCACATCCTGAGCGTGAGGAGAATGCATCAGTGAGTTTCAACCCGCAAAGTTCCGGCCACTTCACTCCCAAGAGCACGTTCGAGCTAAATGCGCCTGGCCTTCAGCATGACCCTTTGTGGTACCGCAAGGCAGTGTTCTACGAAGTACTGGTCCGGGCGTTTGCGGATGCCAACGGCGATGGGTCCGGGGATTTCTCCGGACTCATCGACCGGCTGGACTACCTCCAGTGGCTGGGCGTGGATTGCCTCTGGCTGCCCCCGTTCTTCCAGTCGCCGCTGCGGGACGGCGGCTACGACATCTCCGACTACAACTCGGTCCTGGATGAATTCGGCACCATCAGCGACTTCAAACGGCTCGTGGCAGAAGCGCATGCCCGCGGCGTCCGGGTGATCATCGACCTCCCGCTGAACCACACCTCCGACCAGCACCCCTGGTTCCAGGAATCCCGGAAGGACCCGGACGGTCCCTTCGGCGACTTCTACGTCTGGAGCGATACGGACGAGAAATACCAGGACGCACGTATCATCTTCGTCGACACGGAGGAATCGAACTGGACGTTCGATCCCATCCGCCGGCAGTTCTTCTGGCACCGGTTCTTCAGCCACCAGCCGGACCTGAACTTCGAAAATCCCAAGGTGATCGAGGCCGTCTTCGACGTTGTCCGGTTCTGGCTGGACCAGGGGATTGACGGTTTCCGCGCGGACGCCATTCCCTACCTCTTCGAGGAGGAGGGCACCAACTGCGAAAACCTTCCGGCCACCCACGAGTTCCTCCGCCGGCTGCGGGAAATGGTGGATGAACGCTATCCCGGCCGCGTGATCATCGCCGAAGCAAACCAGCCGCCCAACGAGGTGGTGGAATACTTCGGCACCGTCGATGAACCCGAGTGCCACATGGCGTTCCACTTCCCCATCATGCCCCGCCTCTACTACGCGCTGCGGGACCAAAAGGCGGCGCCCATCATCGAAACGATGCGCGACACCCCGGACATCCCCGAGGGCGCGCAATGGGGCACGTTCCTCCGCAACCACGACGAGCTGACCCTGGAAATGGTCACCGCCGATGAGCGTGCGGCAATGCTGGGCTGGTACGCCCCGGACCCGCGCATGCGGGCCAACATCGGCATCCGCCGCCGGCTGGCACCCCTGCTCGACAACTCGCGGGCCGAGATCGAACTGATCAACGCCCTCCTGCTTTCGCTTCCGGGCAGCCCGTTCCTGTACTACGGCGACGAGATTGGCATGGGGGACAACATCTGGCTGGAGGACCGCGATGCCGTCCGCACCCCCATGCAGTGGAACCCGGACCGGAACGCCGGCTTTTCCCATGCCGATCCCGGCAAGCTGTACCTGCCGCCCATCCAGTCCCTGGTGTACAACTACGCCATGGCCAACGTCGAAGCTGAGGCTGCCCACTCCGGGTCCCTGCTGCGCTGGACCCGGCAGATCCTCAGCGTCCGCAAGAACCACCCCGCGTTCGGACTGGGCGGCTTCAAGCATGTGGAAGCAGACCACGACGCCGTTCTGGCGTACCTGCGCGAACTGCCGGACACCAACCCTGCCGGGGCCGACGGGGAGACCATCCTGTGCGCCTTCAACCTCTCCCAGCATCCGGTCGCTGCCACGCTGCGGATCCCCGAATACGCAGGCCGGGGGCTCCGCGATGTGTTCGGCGGACAGATCTTCCCCGGCATCGGCGACGACGGCACCCTTACCCTGACCATCGGAAGCCACGATTTCTTCTGGCTTCGGATGCGCTCGGCGGGGTCGAACCCGTCCTCGCCGTACACCCAGGCCATGCCCATCCTGTCGATAGAGAACTGAGATGAACCAGCCAATCCTCACTCCCGCCCTCACCGCGCTGCTCAAGGAATGGCTGCCGCAGCAGCGTTGGTTCCCGGTCAAAACCCCCGATTTCGCCATCTCCCAGGCCGGCAGCCTGGGACTGGCGGACCCCAGCGGACACGCGGCGCTGGCCGTATTCCTCCTCAACGTCACCACCCAGGGGCCCGACGGCGGTCAGCGCACCGCCGTCGTCCAGGTTCCCTTGAGCTTCCGGCCGGCGCCGGCAGGGGGCATGGAGCGTGCGCTGGTGGGTGAAGCGGCAGGAATGGATCCCACCCGCCCCTGGGTGTACGACGCCGTCCACGACCCCGACTTCGTGGGCGCGTGGCTGGAGCTCATTCGGCAGGAAGGAAAGGCGGACAGCGGCACCGCGACGGGATTCCGCGTGGAAGTACCCTACCGCCTGCCCACGGCGAAGGGCGTCGTGAAGGTGCTCTCCGGTGAGCAGTCCAACAGTTCCGTCATTGTGGACGACGGCGAATCGGCCGCCATGGTGAAATTCTTCCGGGTCCTGTCGGACGGAACCAACCCGGAGATCGAGGTGGGAGCGGCACTGACCAAGGCAGGGACGTCGGAAGTCCCCGCCACCCTCGGCTGGGTCCGGGGCGAGTGGCTGGGGCACGGCAACCACACCCCAACCGGCACCGGCCAAGCTACCCGGTACGTCCAGGGTGAGCTTGCGGTGGCCCACGAATTCCTCGCCGGTGGACGCGATGCCTGGCGGCTGGCGGTGGACGCAGCCCGCTCGGGCACGGACTTCACGACGGAAGCAAGGGCCCTTGGCGCCGCCACCGCCACGGTGCACAAGCGCCTTGCGGAGGCCCTGGGGCAGTCGAGCGGGCCTGAACCCGGCAAGGGTGCAGGACCCGCCGTTGCCCAGCGCGTCCGGGCCGCCTGGGCGGAGGCGCGTGCCGCCGTCGGACCTTACGACGATGCCCTGGACGCCCTGCTGGCAAACCTGGACAAGGCACCCGAGGGGCCCCTCCAGCGCATCCACGGCGACCTGCACCTGGGCCAGATCCTCCAGGTCACCGGCCAGTCGGGCGACGGGTCCCGCTGGGCCATCCTGGACTTCGAGGGCGAGCCCCTGCGGCCCATCGCCGAACGGAACGTGCCGGACGTGCCCCTGCGCGACGTCGTCGGCATGCTGCGGTCCTTCGACTACGCCGCCGGCGCAGCCCAGCGCGAGCAGGAGGGTGCCCAGGTGCCGGACAGGTGGGTGGATGACTGCGCCGACGCCTTCCTGGCAGGGTACGCCGGGGTCATTCCCGGGACGGTGGACCAAACCTCACCGCTGTTTGTGGCATTGTGGCTGGACAAGGCGCTGTACGAAGTTGTTTATGAAATGCGTAACAGGCCCGACTGGGTGGCGATTCCAGTAAACGCCGCCAGGCGGCTCCTGGGCAGTAACGGTGCCGGCGACTCCGCCGGTGCAGCATCGGAAGGTAACGAAATGACTGGCTCAGCACGAACTGACCGCCCGGGGGTGCCCCTGCACGTGGATGAAGGCACCCTGGGCAGGATCGCGAACGGTGAACACCACGCCCCCCACTCCGTCCTGGGCGCGCACCTGGACGACTATGGGCACGTCACCATCCGGACCGTGAAGCACCTCGCCGAAGCAGTCACCGTGGTCACCCGTGCCGGTGAAGTTCCCATGGAACACGAGGCCCACGGCGTCTGGGTTGCCGTCCTGGAACCGCTGGAGCAGGGGCACGTTCCCGACTACCGCCTCACGGTCGCCTACCCGGGCAAGGACCCGGTGACCGTTGACGAGCCCTACCGCTACCTGCCCACCGTGGGCGAAGTTGACCTCCACCTCATCGGTGAAGGCCGGCACGAGAAACTGTGGCAGGTGCTCGGCGCCCATGTCCGGCATTACAAGTCGGCGCTGGGAGACGTCAACGGTGTGTCCTTTGCCGTCTGGGCCCCCAACGCGCAGGCCGTCCGCGTCAAGGGCGACTTCAACGCCTGGGACGGACGGGAACACTCCATGCGCTCCCTGGGTTCCTCCGGCGTGTGGGAGGTCTTCATCCCCGGCGTCGCCGCGGGGGCCTGCTACAAGTACGAAATCCTGACCCGGGGCGGCTACTGGGTTGAAAAGGCCGATCCGCTGGCGTTCGGCACCGAAGTTCCCCCCTTGACCGCATCCAGGGTGGTGGAACCCTCCTACGCGTTCAAGGACGAGGAATGGATGGAAGCGCGGGCCAAACGCGATCCCCACAACTCCGCCATGAGCGTGTACGAGGTGCACCTCGGATCCTGGCGCCTGGGCCTCGGCTACCGCGAGCTCGCCAAGGAACTGGTGGAGTACGTCAAGTGGCTGGGATTCACGCACGTGGAATTCATGCCCGTCGCAGAGCACCCGTTCGGCGGTTCCTGGGGTTACCAGGTCACCTCCTACTTCGCGCCCACATCCCGGTTCGGACACCCGGACGAGTTCCGCTACCTGGTGGACGCCCTCCACCAGGCAGGAATCGGCGTCCTGCTGGACTGGGTGCCCGCACACTTCCCGAAGGACGCCTGGGCCCTGGCCCGGTTTGACGGCGAGCCGCTGTACGAACACTCGGACCCGGCACTTGGCGAACACCCCGACTGGGGCACCCTGATCTTCGACTTCGGGCGCACCGAGGTCCGGAACTTCCTGGTGGCCAACGCCCTCTACTGGCTGGAGGAATTCCACATCGATGGCCTGCGCGTGGACGCGGTGGCCTCCATGCTCTACCTCGACTACTCACGCCAGGAAGGCCAGTGGCGGCCCAACCGCTTCGGCGGCAGGGAGAACCTCGAGGCCATCTCCTTCCTGCAGGAAGTCAACGCCACCGTCTACAAGACCCACCCCGGCGCCGTCATGATCGCGGAAGAATCCACGGCGTTCCCGGGCGTTACTGCGCCCACCAGCCACGGCGGCCTGGGCTTCGGCCTGAAGTGGAACATGGGCTGGATGCACGATTCCCTCAAGTACATCTCCGAGGACCCCTACAACCGCAGGTGGCACCACGGGACGGTGACGTTCTCCCTGGTTTACGCCTTCACGGAGAACTTCCTGCTGCCCATCAGCCACGACGAGGTTGTCCACGGCAAGGGCTCAATGCTCCGCAAGATGCCCGGTGACCGTTGGCAGCAGCTGGCGAACCTCCGGGCCTTCTTCGCCTACCAGTGGGCCCACCCCGGCAAGCAGCTCATCTTCATGGGCACCGAGTTCGGCCAGGAAGCCGAGTGGTCTGAACAGCACGGCCTGGACTGGTGGCTCGCCGACATCCCCGCACACAGGGGACTGCAGTTGCTCACCAAGGACCTCAACGAGCTGTACGCGTCCACCCCGGCGCTGTACACGCAGGACAATGTTCCGGCTGGTTTCCAGTGGATCAACGGTGGCGACGCGGACCGCAACGTCCTGTCCTTCATCAGGTGGGACGCCGACGGCAACCCGGTTGTCTGTGCCATCAACTTCTCCGGCGCCCCGCATGTCGGCTACACCCTGGGTGTCCCCACTGCCGGGGCCTGGACCGAGGTCCTGAACACCGACCACACCACCTACGGCGGATCCGGTGTACTGAACGACGGCGAGCTGAAGGCAGTGGACGAAGGACAGGATGGCCAGCCGGCGACGCTGACTGTCACGCTGCCTCCGCTCGGGGCGTCCTACTTCAAGCCGGGAGCATCAACGGCTGGCTGACCCCCACGGCGGTCATCCACGAAAGGCCCGGAATCCGCGTGATTCCGGGCCTTTCGGCTGCCTGCGGGACACCACGCGAGGGCCGACTGGCGATCCGGGAGGAGTGGTGGTAGAGTTTATTTCCGCGCTGCTCCACGGAGTCAGACGGAAAACCGATCCCCCAAGCATATGCTGAGGATGGTCGCGGACGCCGGTTTGACACGCAGGAAGCCAGCCGGTAACTTTGAAAAGTTGCTCCGGAGCGATCCTGAACGTTGGTTTGGGTGGTGCCGGGTGTGTCTGTTGTTTGAGAACTCAATAGTGTGCCAAGTTTGTTGATACCGATTATGTATGTAATTGGTTGAATTTGCCGAATCGTGCCGCCCCTGTGGTATTGGTTTGGTGTTTTTAGCTGGTTTCAAATTTTGTGCAGCCATTATGACCGTTATTTCCGGTGGTTTTGGTTGTGTCTGTTTGTTTTCAACGGAGAGTTTGATCCTGGCTCAGGATGAACGCTGGCGGCGTGCTTAACACATGCAAGTCGAACGATGATGCCCACTTGTGGGTGGATTAGTGGCGAACGGGTGAGTAACACGTGAGTAACCTGCCCTTGACTCTGGGATAAGCCTGGGAAACTGGGTCTAATACCGGATATGACCGACTATCGCATGGTGGTTGGTGGAAAGCTTTTGTGGTTTTGGATGGACTCGCGGCCTATCAGCTTGTTGGTGGGGTAATGGCCTACCAAGGCGACGACGGGTAGCCGGCCTGAGAGGGTGACCGGCCACACTGGGACTGAGACACGGCCCAGACTCCTACGGGAGGCAGCAGTGGGGAATATTGCACAATGGGCGCAAGCCTGATGCAGCGACGCCGCGTGAGGGATGACGGCCTTCGGGTTGTAAACCTCTTTCAGTAGGGAAGAAGCGTAAGTGACGGTACCTGCAGAAGAAGCGCCGGCTAACTACGTGCCAGCAGCCGCGGTAATACGTAGGGCGCAAGCGTTATCCGGAATTATTGGGCGTAAAGAGCTCGTAGGCGGTTTGTCGCGTCTGCCGTGAAAGTCCGGGGCTCAACTCCGGATCTGCGGTGGGTACGGGCAGACTAGAGTGATGTAGGGGAGACTGGAATTCCTGGTGTAGCGGTGAAATGCGCAGATATCAGGAGGAACACCGATGGCGAAGGCAGGTCTCTGGGCATTAACTGACGCTGAGGAGCGAAAGCATGGGGAGCGAACAGGATTAGATACCCTGGTAGTCCATGCCGTAAACGTTGGGCACTAGGTGTGGGGGACATTCCACGTTTTCCGCGCCGTAGCTAACGCATTAAGTGCCCCGCCTGGGGAGTACGGCCGCAAGGCTAAAACTCAAAGGAATTGACGGGGGCCCGCACAAGCGGCGGAGCATGCGGATTAATTCGATGCAACGCGAAGAACCTTACCAAGGCTTGACATGAACCGGAAAGACCTGGAAACAGGTCCCCCACTTGTGGTCGGTTTACAGGTGGTGCATGGTTGTCGTCAGCTCGTGTCGTGAGATGTTGGGTTAAGTCCCGCAACGAGCGCAACCCTCGTTCTATGTTGCCAGCACGTGATGGTGGGGACTCATAGGAGACTGCCGGGGTCAACTCGGAGGAAGGTGGGGACGACGTCAAATCATCATGCCCCTTATGTCTTGGGCTTCACGCATGCTACAATGGCCGGTACAAAGGGTTGCGATACTGTGAGGTGGAGCTAATCCCAAAAAGCCGGTCTCAGTTCGGATTGGGGTCTGCAACTCGACCCCATGAAGTCGGAGTCGCTAGTAATCGCAGATCAGCAACGCTGCGGTGAATACGTTCCCGGGCCTTGTACACACCGCCCGTCAAGTCACGAAAGTTGGTAACACCCGAAGCCGGTGGCCTAACCCCTTGTGGGAGGGAGCTGTCGAAGGTGGGACTGGCGATTGGGACTAAGTCGTAACAAGGTAGCCGTACCGGAAGGTGCGGCTGGATCACCTCCTTTCTAAGGAGCACCTACAACAACCGGCCTGGATGTATGTCCGGGTGTGGGGGTTGTCAGGAAGCAAGCCCGTTGCGCAGGCGATTGTCCTGCGGCGGGTGCTCATGGGTGGAATATCAACAAATAGCGGCCGTTGTGTTGTCGTGTCTTTTCCTAGTACGAACCCTGGTGGTTCTGGAACGGTGGGCGTGGTGATGTGGTGGTTTTCGTGTTTGGCACACTGTTGGGTCCTGAGGCAACAGGACCACGGGTTCGCTGTCTTCGCCTTTCGGGGTGTGGGTGGTGTTCTGGTGGGTTTGTTTGTTTCTGGTTTCCCTGCCATGACGGTCCACGCACGTGTGTGTGGGGTGTGTGGTGTGGGGTTGTTGTTTGAGAACTACATAGTGGACGCGAGCATCTTGTATAAGAAGCAATTTCCAAGATAAATGAACCTGGATCTGGTTCGTGTGCCTTTGGGTGCGCGGGACAGTTTTCGTGGTTCTCTCGAAAATGTTTTTGATCTTTGTGGTCAAGTTTTTAAGAGCACACGGTGGATGCCTTGGCATTAGGAGCCGAAGAAGGACGTAGGAATCTGCGATAAGCCTGGGGGAGTCGATAACCGGACTGTGATCCCAGGGTGTCCGAATGGGGAAACCCCGCCAAGCGCGCGAGTGACTTGGTGACCCGTACCTGAACACATAGGGTGCGTGGGGGGAACGCGGGGAAGTGAAACATCTCAGTACCCGCAGGAAGAGAAAACAATAGTGATTCCGTTAGTAGTGGCGAGCGAACGCGGATCAGGCTAAACCGTTCCATGTGTGATAGCCGGCGGGCGTTGCATGGTCGGGGTTGTGGGACTTTCCATACCAGTTCTGCCGGGCTGGTGGGGTGTGATGTGCGCGCATAGGTGAACGGTTTTGAAAGGCCGGCCAGAGAGGGTGTTAGTCCCGTAACCGTAATGTGTTTGTACCGCCTGTGAGAGTATCCCAAGTAGTACGGGGCCCGAGAAATCCCGTGCGAATCTGTCAGGACCACCTGATAAGCCTAAATACTCCCTAATGACCGATAGCGGACCAGTACCGTGAGGGAAAGGTGAAAAGTACCCCGGGAGGGGAGTGAAACAGTACCTGAAACCGTGTGCTTACAATCCGTCGGAGCCAGTCTGATTCTGGTGACGGCGTGCCTTTTGAAGAATGAGCCTGCGAGTTAGTGTTACGTCGCGAGGTTAACCCGTGTGGGGCAGCCGTAGCGAAAGCGAGTCTGAATAGGGCGTGTGAGTGGCGTGATCTAGACCCGAAGCGAAGTGATCTACCCATGGCCAGGTTGAAGCGACGGTAAGACGTCGTGGAGGACCGAACCCACTTCAGTTGAAAATGGAGGGGATGAGCTGTGGGTAGGGGTGAAAGGCCAATCAAACTTCGTGATAGCTGGTTCTCCCCGAAATGCATTTAGGTGCAGCGTTGCGTGTTTCTTGCTGGAGGTAGAGCTACTGGATGGCTAATGGGCCCTACAAGGTTACTGACGTCAGCCAAACTCCGAATGCCGGTAAGTGAGAGCGCAGCAGTGAGACTGTGGGGGATAAGCTTCATAGTCGAGAGGGAAACAGCCCAGACCACCAACTAAGGCCCCTAAGCGTGTGCTAAGTGGGAAAGGATGTGGAGTTGCCCAGACAACCAGGAGGTTGGCTTAGAAGCAGCCACCCTTAAAAGAGTGCGTAATAGCTCACTGGTCAAGTGATTCCGCGCCGACAATGTAGCGGGGCTCAAGTACACCGCCGAAGTTGTGGCATTCAGATATTTAGCTAAGCCCTTGTGGTTCAGGCGTCTGGATGGGTAGGGGAGCGTCGTGTGGGCAGTGAAGTCGCGGTGTAAACCAGCGGTGGAGCCTACACGAGTGAGAATGCAGGCATGAGTAGCGAAAGACGGGTGAGAAACCCGTCCGCCGAATGATCAAGGGTTCCAGGGTCAAGCTAATCTGCCCTGGGTAAGTCGGGACCTAAGGCGAGGCCGACAGGCGTAGTCGATGGACAACGGGTTGATATTCCCGTACCGGCGAAAAACCGTCCATGTTGAACAGGGGATACTAACCGCCCGAGACCTGCCTGACACCCCTTGTGGGTGAAGGGTTTTGGTGGAGCGCGGGACCTGATCCTGGGAGGCAAGCGTATTAACAGGTGTGACGCAGGAAGGTAGCCGAGCCGGGCGATGGTTGTCCCGGTCTAAGGATGTAGGGCGAGTGGTAGGCAAATCCGCCACTCATATAGCCTGAGATCTGATGGGACCCCCGTTTGGGGGGATTTGGTGATCCTATACTGCCGAGAAAAGCATCGACGCGAGGTTTTAGCCGCCCGTACCCCAAACCGACACAGGTGATCAGGTAGAGAATACTAAGGCGATCGAGAGAATTATGGTTAAGGAACTCGGCAAAATGCCCCCGTAACTTCGGGAGAAGGGGGGCCCCAACCTTGAACGGACTTCGCGTCCGGGAGGGGATCGGGGCCGCAGAGACCAGGGGGAAGCGACTGTTTACTAAAAACACAGGTCCGTGCGAAGTCGCAAGACGATGTATACGGACTGACTCCTGCCCGGTGCTGGAAGGTTAAGAGGACCGGTTAGCCTCACGGCGAAGCTGAGAATTTAAGCCCCAGTAAACGGCGGTGGTAACTATAACCATCCTAAGGTAGCGAAATTCCTTGTCGGGTAAGTTCCGACCTGCACGAATGGAGTAACGACTTCCCCGCTGTCTCAACCATAAACTCGGCGAAATTGCAGTACGAGTAAAGATGCTCGTTACGCGCAGCAGGACGGAAAGACCCCGAGACCTTTACTATAGTTTGGTATTGGTGTTCGGAGTGGCTTGTGTAGGATAGGTGGGAGACGTTGAAGCCCGGACGCCAGTTCGGGTGGAGTCATCGTTGAAATACCACTCTGGTCACTTTGGACATCTAACTTCGGCCCGTAATCCGGGTCAGGGACAGTGCCTGATGGGTAGTTTAACTGGGGCGGTTGCCTCCTAAAAAGTAACGGAGGCGCCCAAAGGTTCCCTCAGCCTGGTTGGCAATCAGGTGTCGAGTGTAAGTGCACAAGGGAGCTTGACTGTGAGAGAGACATCTCGAGCAGGGACGAAAGTCGGGACTAGTGATCCGGCGGTACATTGTGGAATGGCCGTCGCTCAACGGATAAAAGGTACCTCGGGGATAACAGGCTGATCTTGCCCAAGAGTCCATATCGACGGCATGGTTTGGCACCTCGATGTCGGCTCGTCGCATCCTGGGGCTGGAGTAGGTCCCAAGGGTTGGGCTGTTCGCCCATTAAAGCGGTACGCGAGCTGGGTTTAGAACGTCGTGAGACAGTTCGGTCCCTATCCGCTGCGCGCGCAGGAAATTTGAGAAGGGCTGTCCTTAGTACGAGAGGACCGGGACGGACGAACCTCTGGTGTGTCAGTTGTACTGCCAAGTGCACCGCTGATTAGCTACGTTCGGATGGGATAACCGCTGAAAGCATCTAAGCGGGAAGCTCGCTTCAAGATGAGATTTCCATACACATTATGTGTGAGAGGCCCCCAGCCAGACCACTGGGTTGATAGGCCGGATGTGGAAGCGAGGACTAACGACTCGTGAAGCTGACCGGTACTAATAGGCCAATAACTTACACCACACAGAAAAACATTCTGCTTGCGTCCACTATGTGGTTCCCAACCAACAACCCTGTTGGCGGAACCTAACAATTGAATACAACACCACCCCCTGCCCACGGGCAGGGATGTTGTAACCACAAGACTTCCCAACCCCCTGCGGGGTTCGGGTACAAGGGTTACGGCGGTCATAGCGTGGGGGAAACGCCCGGTCCCATTCCGAACCCGGAAGCTAAGACCCACAGCGCCGATGGTACTGCACCCGGGAGGGTGTGGGAGAGTAGGTCACCGCCGGACATACATTGCGAAGGGCCCTGACAAGGATCGTCAGGGCCCTTCGACTTTAACCCCAAGACCGGTGCCGCCGGACGGCCAAAGGTCCGCGGGTAGGATTGACCCTCATGAGCAGCATCTTCAGCCACGCCCAGGACCCCTCCCAAGACGACGGCCGCCAGGCCTCAGATCCCTTGGAACCCGTGGTGAACACCGTCCGCGTACCGGGACCGGTGGCCCGGGCTTTCGCAGGCTTCACCGACCACGCCCACCTGTGGTGGCCCTTGGAGCGGCACGGCGTCTATGGGGCCGGCTCCTATGTGGAGTTCGAGGAGAACCTCATCCTTGAGACGGCTGACGATGGCCGCACCAGCATCTGGGGGACCCTCGATGACTGGCAGCCGCCGCTGTCCTTCCATGCCTCCTGGCATCCCGGAACCACGGCGCTGTGGTCCACCGAGCTCCTGGTGGTGTTCCGCGCCGTTGAGGCGGAAACGGAGGTCCGGGTCTTCCATGAGGGCTGGGAAGGGGCCGAGGACCCGGTTGCCGCCCGCGAAGCCTATGTGGAGGCGTGGCCGTTGATCCTGGAACGGTTTGCACGGTTCATGGGTGCCGGCGACCCAACGGATGCCGCCCCTTCCGAAGGCCTGTCCTAGGCCATCCTCGCGGCAACGTCCGGTGGTACGGCGGTGCTGTGCCGGATCACGAATTCCGTAGGGTATTCCTGGTCCTGGGCTGCCGTAACTGCCGGACCGCCGTCGGGATCCCTGCCGGCGCCCTCCAGCAGGGCCAAAGCAGTCGCGGCCGCCAGCTTCCCCTGGCCCCGCGGGTCCTGGCTCACAGTGGTCAGCCCGAAGGTCTCTGCCAGCTCGTGCCCGTCAATCCCCACCACGGAGAGATCCTCCGGAACCCGAAGGCCGAAGTCGCGCGCGGCAAGCATGACGCCCACCGCCATCTCATCGGAGGCGGCAAAGACTGCCGTGGGCCGTTCGGTGGGTGTTCCCAGCAGCCGGCGGCCTGCCGCGTAAGCGCCCTGGATGGTGAAGTCGGCAGTGGCATGCCACTCGGGCCGAAACCCAAGCCCTGCTGCCGCCATGGCCGCCGCGAAGCCCTTTTGCCGGAGCTGAGGAAGCTTGAAGTCCCTGTTCAGCCCCGCGTCCCCGGTGATATGCGCAATCCGGGTATGTCCCAGCCCAATCAGATGGCTGGTGGCCATCTTCGCCAGGCCCTCGTCGTCGATCCTGATGGTGGACGCCCCGGGCAGGGCGCCTCCGATCACCACGATGGGACGGTGCACGGCCAGCAGCTGCCCGATCTCTTCCTCACTGAGCACCAGCGCCACGGCGATTACCGCATCCAGGCGTTTCCGCAGCAGGAAGTCGGTCAGGATGCTGTTGCGCCGCTCCGGCTGTTCACCCACGTTATAGAGCGTCAGGTCATAGCCGGCATCGAGCAGGGTTTCGGAAACGCCTTCCAGTACAGAAGAGAAGTACCAGCGCTGGACGTTGGGTACCACCAGCCCGATGTTGTGGTTCCGCCCTGAGGCGAGGCTCGACGCGTGGTAGGACGGAACGAACCCGAGTTCCCGGGCAGCCTCCTGGGCCAGCCGGCGGCTCTTGGAAGAGACGTTGGACTTGCCGCTCAGTGCCCGCGAGACGGTGGCCACCGACAGCCCGGCCCGGCTGGCAACTTCTTTGATGCCTGCCACGGTCAGAGGGCTGCTGCGGCGTCCGGTCCAAGCTGGATCCACGCGGTCTCACCGGAGGCAAGGGCGCGGCCCGCACCTGCGGGCAGGCTGCGGATCAGGACATGTCCCGCAGGCATTTCCAGCGGCTCGTGGTTCAGGTTCATAACCACCAGCGTAGTGCCGTTCAGGTAGCCCAGGGAGTAGCCGGTGCACCAGTCCTCGGCCCAGGACAAGGATCCCCTGCCCAGGTCCAGCTCCCGGCGGAAGGCCAGGGCGTCACGGTACAGGGACAGGTGCGACGACGGTGATTCCGCCTGCAGGTCCCTCGCCAGCGCCTTGAACGTGGCAGGAATGGGCAGCCAGGGGTCGCTGCCCGAGCCAAACCCCAGGTGCGGGTCCCCGCCCCGCCAGGGCAGCGGCACCCTGCAACCGTCACGGCCCAGCCGCTGGCCGCCGGTGCGGGCGAACGTGGGGTCCTGGCGCAGGTGGTCAGGAATGTCGATGCCGTCCGGCAACCCGAGCTCTTCGCCCTGGTACAGGTACGCGGCGCCGGGGAGTCCCAGCATGAACATCGAGGCAGCGGCCGCGCGGCGGCGGCCAAGATCATGGTCCGGCTGGTGATCTGCCGGGCCAATGCCGTCGCCGTCCCGCGGACCAAGCCCGTTGTACCCGAACCGGCTGGCGTGGCGGACCACGTCATGGTTCGACAGTACCCAGGTGCTGGGAGCACCTACCCCGTCGAGGACTGTCAGGGAATCGGTGATGACGGAGCGGAGGCGGTAGACGTCCAGGCCCGCGTGGAGGTACGGGAAGTTGAACGCCTGGTGCATCTCGTCGGGCCGGACCCAGTGCGCCAGCCGGTGCAGGTCCACGCTGGCCTCGGCGCAGAGGATCCGGTCGGGTCCGTATTCGTCCAGGATCAGCCGCCATGTGCGGTAGATGTCGTGGACAGCTGGTTGGCCGAACATGGGAGCCTCATGGCCCGGGTACCCGTCGCTGCTGCCGCCGTCGGCGCGGCCGCCCCAGGCGGGCAGTCCGGGGGCCTTGACCAGCGCATGGGCGACGTCCACCCGGAAACCTGAGACGCCGCGGTCCAGCCAGAAACGGAGCACGCGTTCGAATTCTGCGTGGACGGCGGGGTTGTCCCAGTTGAAGTCCGGCTGCGAGGAATCGAAGAGGTGGAGGTACCACTGCCCCGGCTGCCCGTCAGTTCCTGCCACCCGAGTCCAGGCAGGTCCGCCAAAGTGGGACTGCCAGTTGTTGGGTGGTTCCTGTCCGTCGTGGCCGGTCCCGTCCCGGAAGATGAACATGTCCCGCTCGGGGCTTCCGGCCGGCGCGGCAATGGCTGCCTGGAATGCCGGGTGCTGGTCGGAGCAGTGGTTGGGCACCAGGTCCACGATGACCCGCAGGCCCAGGCGGTGGGATTCGGCCATCATGCCGTCGAAGTCGGCCAGCGTACCGAAGACCGGGTCCACGTCGCAGTAGTCGCTGACGTCATAGCCGGCGTCACGCTGCGGGGAACGGTAGAAGGGCGAGAGCCAGACTGCATCGACTCCCAGGTCTGCGAGATGCGGGAGCTCCTGGGTAATTCCGGCCAAGTCGCCAATGCCGTCGCCGTTTAGGTCACGGAAGGACCGGGGGTAGACCTGGTAGATCACAGCAGAGCGCCACCAGCCTGGAGCGGTGTCAGCAGCATGGATGAGCGTCAGGGGCCCGGCACAAGCCAGAGTGTCCTGGGTCACAGTTTCGACAGACATGGAAGTCAGCATAGCTGCGTCACGCCGATTAACTGAAAACGCTTCCATAATTGTTTCGCGGCGCTCATCGCGCAGGCGAATGCATGCACAGCAAGGGAACTGGAAACGATTACACGGGCGGGTAGCCGCGGCATCAGCCGGCAGCGCACCTAGACTGTGAAGGTATGTCCGACGACGGGTGGAGGCTTTGTGGGAAGCATCGTTGACGAGCTGGAAGCCTTCCTGGCGCCGGGTCAGGTCGACACGGGCGAGGTCCCGCTCCGCCGGTACGCCGTAGATCAGGCGCCCGTGATCGACTTCCAGCTTCCGCTGGCCGTGGTGTTCCCCGAATCAGTGGCGGACGTGCAGGCGGTGGTGAAAGCCTGCCTCGGCAGCGGGGTGGCGATCGTCCCCCGGGGCGCCGGAACGGGTGTATCCGGCGGTGCCCATGCCACCACCAACTGCATCATCCTCTCCCTGGAGCGGATGGACCGGATCCTCGCCCTGAACCCGGACGATGAAACCGCCATGGTGGAGCCCGGTGTGGTCAATGCCGTCCTGAATGAAGCGGCCGCAGAGCATGGCCTCATGTACGCGCCGGACCCTGCCAGCTTCCGGAGCTCCACGATCGGTGGCAACGTTGCCACCAACGCCGGTGGCCTGCGCTGCGCCAAGTATGGGGTCACCCGGGACTCGATCCTGGCCCTGGATGTCGTTCTTGCGGACGGCTCCCTCATCCACACCGGCCACCAGACCTTCAAAGGCGTGGCGGGCTATGACCTCACGGGCCTCTTCGTGGGGTCCGAGGGCACGCTGGGCATCGTCGTCGGAATTACCGTGCGGCTGAAGTACCTGCCCCGGGAAGTACACACCATTGCCGCGTTCTACCCGGACTTCAGGCTTGCCGCCGCAGGCGTCCTGGCGGTGGGAAGGGCCCGCGTCCAGCCCGCCATCATGGAACTGCTCGACGGCGGCACACTGGCCCAGCTCGACGACATCCATGGCTCCGACCTCACCGCACGCGGCACATCACTGCTGCTGATCCAGACAGACGGGTTTGGGGCTGCCGCGGAAGCCGATGTGGTGCGGCAGGTCCTGCGCGAAGGCGGGGCCGCCGTCAGCACCGAGGCCAGCGCCGAAGCCGAGCGGCTGGTGGAGCTGCGACGGCACAGCAGGGGCACCGAGGTGGACGACGAGTACCGCGTGGGCGAAGACGTCGCTGTTCCCCGCTCCCGCCTGGTGGACTACGTCGCGGCACTCGAGGCCATGGCCGCCGCCCAGCAGGTGCACCTCAAGGTGGTGGCACACGCCGGCGACGGGAACCTGCACCCCACATTCTGGATCGACCGGCAGGGCCCCGACGTTGAAGCCGGCGCCATGGAGCGGCTCCAGGTGGCCCTGGACGAGTCCATTACCGCCGCTCTGGCAATGGGTGGAACCATCACGGGGGAGCACGGCGTGGGCCAGTACAAGCTGCGCTGGCTTGGCCAGGAGCAACCGGAGCCGGTCCGGGAACTCCAGCGCAGGATCAAGGAGCTGTTCGATCCTGCCGGAATCCTCAACCCCGGAAAGGCGATCTAGGCCTCAGTCGTCCGAATCCGGGTATTCGTCCTCTGACTCATCGGCACCGTAGCGGGATTCCTCGTTTTCCACCTCGAGGATCTTCAGCAGTTCGGTGTCCGGGTTCAGCATGATCGCGGCCTCGTCCCGGCGGTGCCGGAGGATCGAGTCGATGTAGGACTGCACTGCCTCTGCCAGCGGAATATGGCGCTCCTGCTTCTCCGACATGTACCACCGGTGCTCCAGGACCTCGTGCACCACCTCGGCATGCTCGAGCTTGCCGGAGAGGTCCCGGGGGATGGAGCGCACGATCGGCTCGAAGATCTGGCTCACCCACAGGTGGGCGCTGTATTCCTCATCCATCTCCGGGTTGTTGTCCGCCCGGAACGAGTCCATGTCGTTGAGGAGGCGGCGGGCCTGGTTCTCCTGCGCATCCAGGCCGGTGAGCCGCAGCAGCCGCCGCTGGTGGTGCCCTGCGTCCACCACCTTGGGCTGCAGCTGGATGGTGGAGCCGTTCTGGGTGGTTTTGATGGCATATTCCTCGACGTCGAAGCCGAGCTCGTTCAGGCGCCGGATGCGGGCGCCCACCCGCCAGCGTTCGCCCAGTTCAAAGGATTCCTTCTCGGTCAGCTCAGCCCACAGCCGCCGGTAGCTGTCCATGATCAGCTCGCTGGTGGCCACGGGGTCCACCTTCTCCTCGATGAGGCCGCCGTCCAGCAGGTCCATCAGTTCGCCGGCGATGTTGACCCGGGCAATTTCAAGGTCGTATTCGCGCTGCCCTGTGGAGAGGTCGGGGTAAAGCTCGCCCGTTTCGGCGTCCACCAGGTACGCGGCGAAGGCGCCGGCGTCGCGGCGGAACAGCGTGTTGGACAGCGAGACGTCGCCCCAGTAAAAACCGATGAGGTGCAGGCGCACCAGCAGCAGGGCCTGCGCGTCGATGAGGCGGGTGAGGGTGTCCTTGCGCAGCATCTGGGAAAAGAGGGCGCGGTAGGGCATGGAGAATTTCAGGTGCCGGGTCACGAGGACCGGGTTGAGCGGGCGTCCGTCGGGGGTGGTGCGCCCGGTGATCACCGCAACCGGCTCCACGCACGGCACATCGAAGCGGGCCAGCTTGCGGAGCATGTGGTACTCGTGCCGGGCCACGTGCTCGGAGGTTTCCTTAATGGCGATGACAGAGCCGCCCAGGTGGGCAAAGCGCACGATGTGCCGGGAGATGCCTCGGGGGAGTGCCGCGAGGTACTGCGCCGGCCACTCCTCGAGGGCGATGTGCCACGGCAGGTCCAGCAGTTCGGGATCCGCCGCTGCCGCAGTGATATTCAGCGACGATGCTACCGAGGCTGCCTTGTTGTCATCGGCACTGGCTGCCACGAACCGCGGCAGTTTACCGATCTGCGCGTAGTCGGTGGGTTCATCGTGCCACTGGGCGCTGTATTCCTCGGTCATGGGTCAATTCTTCCGTACTCGGGGCAGGGCGGCTAAATTTCGCCCGGACATCGTTAAAGGCCGACGGCGGCCCGCACCGTTTACGAAAAAGGTGCGGGCCGCCGTCGGACAAGCGGCGGTTGTGCCAGGCCCAACCGCCGGAGCCAAGGAATCAGTCGCCGAGGCGCAGGCCGGTCTTGGTGTCGAAGAGGTGCACGTGGCCCGACTGCGGACGGACGTAGATGACCTCGCCCTTCATCGGGGGACGGCGGCCGTCGACGCGGGCCACGATGTCGTGGTCCTTGCCGTCGAGGTTGGTGTGGCCGTAGACGTAGGCGTCGGCGCCGAGTTCTTCGACGACGTCCACTTCCACCTTCAGGCCTTCACCCTGGGGAGCGGTTTCCAGGTCTTCGGGACGGCTGCCCAGCGTGACCGTGGAGCCGTGTGCCTCTTCGAGGACGTCGCGCGGCACGGGGTAGACGGTGCCGCCGAACTGGACGCCGCCGTCCACCACGGGAAGCTCCAGCAGGTTCATGGCGGGGGAGCCGATGAACCCGGCAACGAAGACGTTCTTGGGGCGGTCGTAGAGGTTGCGTGGGGTGTCCACCTGCTGCAGCAGGCCGTCCTTCAGCACGGCCACGCGGTCGCCCATGGTCATGGCTTCAACCTGGTCGTGCGTCACGTAGACGGTGGTGACGCCGAGGCGGCGGGTCAGGGACGCGATCTGGGTGCGGGTCTGGACGCGGAGCTTGGCGTCCAGGTTGGACAGCGGCTCATCCATGAGGAAGACCTGGGGGTTACGAACGATGGCGCGGCCCATGGCAACACGCTGGCGCTGGCCGCCGGAGAGTGCCTTCGGCTTGCGGTCCAGGTACTGCTCAAGGTCAAGGAGCTTTGCGGCTTCGCGGACGCGCTCAGCGCGCTCTTCCTTGGAGACACCGGCGATCTTCAGGGCGAAGCCCATGTTGTCGGCCACAGTCATGTGCGGGTACAGCGCGTAGTTCTGGAAAACCATCGCGATGTCGCGGTCCTTCGGCGGAACATCGGTAACGTCACGGTCACCGATCAGGATGCGGCCGGCGTTGACGTCCTCCAGTCCTGCGAGCATGCGCAGGGAGGTGGACTTGCCGCAACCGGAGGGTCCCACGAGGACCAGGAATTCGCCATCGGCGATGTCGATGTTGAGCTTATCGACGGCGGGCTTATCTGTGCCCGGGTACAGACGCGTAGCGTTATCAAAAGTAACTGTAGCCACAGTTATCAATCCCTTCACCGGCAGGTACGTGCCGGACGATCCGTTGTGAATGGTTCATGTTTATTCAGTTTTGTTCCTGCAAAGTGCTCCGAGCCTGAGCCCGGGGCACAAAATGACGCCGCACGCTGGTTGTGCGCCACATCACACACAGAGTATGCCAGAGGTTGCGCTTCCTTGCGAAAATGTTACGAACGTCACATGTGCCGCCGGCCACGTCCTAACCTGACGCGGCCTGCGGATCCTCCTCGGCAACCGCGATGCTCCGCTCCTGGAGCAGGGCCTCCAGCAGTTCCGCAATGTGGACGGGAGCCTCCACCCGGTATTGGGCCTGGGTGAAATCAAGACCTACCTTGACCCCCACGTCGCCCGGTTCGAGCCGGCCAAAAGCGTCCTCGTCCGTGACGTCGTCGCCGGCGAACAGCACGGCAGTGGCCCCGGTGGCCTGCCGCAGGAAGGTGACACCTTCGCCCTTGGAGGCATTGACAACCGAAGTCTCCAGGACGCGTTTTCCTTCCTTCAGGAAGACTCCCTTGCGGTCCTGGAGCACCGACCGTGCTGCCGCCACTGCATCTTCTGCCACGTCGTCCTCCGCCTGGCGGGTATGCAGGACGACGCCGGCAGGCTTGTCCTCCAGGGAGGTGCCGGGCGCCTCGGCGACGATGCCGGCCAACTCGGCGCGGACCTCTTCAAGGAGCGCCTTCTGGTCCTCTTCAAGGGCCAGTTCGGTGGAGCCCGGCCCCAGCCACGCCTCGGCGCCATGGCTGCCGATCAGCAACGTGTCGACCGGCGGGGAGGCGACCTCCCGCAGGCTGGCGAGGGCGCGTCCGGAGATGAGGGCCGTCGTCGTGCGTGGCAGCACGGCGAGGCCCGCGAACGCTGCGGCGGACCGCGGAAGCGGCCGCGCATCCTGTGCGCGGCCCACGATGGGCGCCATGGTGCCATCAAAATCCATGGCCACGAGCAGGTGCTCCGTGCCGGCGATCCGGCGCAGGGCCTCCCGCAGTTCCGGGGAGAGCGCCAGCGGCGCCTTGGCGCGGCGGCCCTCAGGAGTCATCGCGGACCACCTTTTCATTCAGCGCGCGCAGGAAGTCGGCGGACCAGTGGTCCACGTCGTGGTCCAGGATCTGCTTTCGCATGGCCCTCATCCGGCGCGAGGCCTCCCGCGGGGTCAGCTCGACGGCGGTCATGATGGTGTTCTTCAGGCCGGCGATGTCGTGCGGGTTGATCAGCAGCGCCTGCTTCAGCTGGTCGGCCGCCCCGGCGAACTCGCTCAGGACCAGGGCGCCGTCGTTGTTGTTGCGCGCGGTGACATATTCCTTGGCCACGAGGTTCATCCCGTCCCGCAGGGCGGTGACCAGCATGACGTCCGCGGCCAGGTACAGCGCCACCATCTCCTCCACGGGGTAGCTGTGGTGCAGATAGCGGACGGCGGTGTTTTCGAGGGTGTCGTAGGTGCCGTTGATGTGTCCAACGGTGCCTTCCACCTCCTCGCGCAGAAGCCGGTACTGTTCCACGCGCTCCCGGCTGGGGGAGGCCACCTGGATGAGGGTCGCGTCACCCACCGTGAGCCGGCCGTCCGCCAGGAGCTCCTCGAAGGCTTTCAGCCGGTGCCGGATGCCCTTGGTGTAATCCAGCCGGTCCACGCCGAGCAGGATGGTCTTGGGGTTGCCAAGGTCCTGCCGGATCTGCCGGGCGCGTTCGATGATGTCCGGCCTGGCAGCGAGTTCGGTGATTTGCTTGACGTCGATGGAGATGGGGAAGGCCTGCGCCCGCGCGATGTGGGTCAGCTGGCCGTTGTGGTCCTTGACGTGCACCTGCTGCTGCTTGACGCTGGCACCCAGGAAGCGGCGCGCGGAGCGCATGAAGTTTCCAGCGTCGCTGGGCCGCTGGAAGCCCACCAGGTCGGCACCCAGCAGGCCGTCGATGATGGCCTGGCGCCACGGGAGCTGGGCAAAGATCTCAGGCGGCGGGAACGGGATGTGGTTGAAGAAGCCGATTCGCAGGTCCGGTCGTGCTTCGCGGAGCAACCGGGGCACCAGCTGCAGCTGGTAGTCCTGAACCCACACGGTGGCCCCCTGGTCCGCGTGGCGCACCACGGCGTCGGCGAACCTGCGGTTAACCCGGCGGTAGGCGTCCCACCAGGTGCGGTGGAACTCCGGCGGGGCGATGACGTCGTGGTACAGCGGCCAAAGGCTGGCGTTGGAGAACCCTTCGTAGTACAGCTCCACGTCATCGGTGCTGAGCTGTACTGGAACGAGGTCCATGCCGCCGTGGCTGAACGGCTCGACCGTCTCGTCGGGGGCACCATGCCAGCCCACCCAGGCGCCGTCCGTCTTGGTCATCATCGGTGCCAGGGCGGTCACCAGGCCTCCGGGCGACCGGCGCCAGCCGGAGCCGTCATCGCTGTCGTCCCCCGGTGCCACGCGGTCGACGGGCAGCCTGTTGGAGACCACCATGAAGTCGTACTTGGTATGGCCGGCGTGGCCGGAACCGGAACTGCCGGCCGTAGCTGTTCCGGCTGGTTTTTCCTGGACGGGTGTTTGCATTGCGGCCCCCTGGGGTTGCTTGTGCCTCTAAGCCACCCTAGCCGGACGGAATCATCGGGGCTATTCGTCCGTTGGTCAACCCGGAAGAATGGTTGAACCCGCAAGCTCTCAGCTTTCTCCCCTAAAATGTTGGGGTGCCACCAAGTGGTCCCCCTACGTCGACCGACCCAAGGAACTCATGAGCCCCGCAAACGAAGTACGTAAGTCCAAGGCTGAGCGAACCGCCGAGGCGCGGGAAAAAGCGCGCCTGATCCGCGAAGCGCAGGTAAAGAAGGACAAGCGCAACAAGATGCTGATCGGCTGGGGCATCGTGGCGGCGGTCGTGGCCATCCTGGTGGTGGTGGCCCTGGTGGTCACCAACAGCCTCAAGCAAAACGCACCGGTTGCGGACCAGGGCCCCGTTCCGGCCAATGCCAACGCCCACGGCGGCGTGACCCTGCTGGCCAACACGGGTGTGGCCAAGACCGAAGCGGCAACCGTTGACGCGGCTTCCGTGGGGGACGCCCCGAAGACTCCGCCCGCCGAGGTAGTGGCCCCGGGTGCCGAGGCAGAGGCAGGCAAGCCGGTGAAGGTTGTCCTCTACATCGACTTCATCTGCCCCGTCTGCAAGAACTTTGAGGCCCAGTACAACGACCAGCTCACCTCGCTGCGCAATGACGGCAAGATCACCGTGGAATACCGTGCCCTCGGCTTCCTGGACAGCCGGTCAACCACCAACTACTCGTCCCGCGCCGCCAACGCCGCGGCCTGTGTGGTCAACGCGTCACCGGAGAAGTACTCCGACTTCTTCAACGCGCTGTTTGCCAAGCAGCCCGCGGAGGGCAGCGCAGGCCTTTCGGACAACGACCTGAAGAAGATGGCCTCCGACCTGGGCGTGAACATCGACTCCTGCGTGGATGACAAGACGTACCGCCCGTTCGTGAAGTTCACCACCAAGGAAGCAGCGGCCATCGGCGTGACCGGTACGCCTACGGTGTTCGTGGACGGCAAGCAGTGGGGCAAGGGGGACAGCGCCCAGACGCCGTTCCCGGACTTCCTGCAGGCAGCCATCACGGCCAAGGGCTAAGGGCCAACAGCCAGGGCAGGGGCCCGCTCCGGATCGTCTCCGGGGCGGGCCCCTGCCGCGTCCGGCGGCGTTCCGGCGCGTTTTTACGCCCGGCGGGAGTTGGGCTAACCTTATCTAGCGCCTTCCCGGCGCACGCCCCCAGGGGCACGCCTCCTTAGCTCAGTTGGCCAGAGCACCGCTCTTGTAAAGCGGGGGTCGTCGGTTCGAATCCGACAGGGGGCTCATACACCAGCTCCGGGTCTAAGCTGGATCCATCCGAATAATCAGCCTGCTGACTAAAGGAGGATGGGTGCCATGCCCAAGACCGGCAAGAACGACCATGCCCGCAAGGACGAGCTTCCCTCGACTCTGCAGCGTTCGGACCAGAAGGCCCAGGACACGTTCGCGAAAACCTACGATTCCGCCCTCGAGTCCTACGACCAGGACGAAGAGCGCGCTGCCCGTGCAGCCTACGCCTCCCTGAAGCACAGCTATGAGAAGGTGGGCGACCACTGGGAGCCCAAGGAAAAGCGCGGCCCCTCTGACAAGCGCGCGGAGCAGGGCATCCGTTCGTCCGAACCCACCGCCGGCGGCGTCGATGCCAATGCGTCCAAGGAGCACCTCTACAAGCTCGCCAGGGAATTGGATGTCAAGGGCCGCTCGAAGATGGACAAGGACCAGCTGGTCCACGCTCTCCAGAAGGCCAACGACGCCGCTACCCGCAAAGCCCGCAGCAAATAGCCTGTGCTCTTGCCGTCCCGCCGTCCCAAGGTGTCGAATCAGAGGACACGTCCGGTCCGGTCGGCAATGATGCCAGGAGGTTCCAATGTCGGTGAAGAGCACCAGGGAGTCAGCGCGGGCAGCGGGCGGCAGGAACGGGCCTGATTCGAAGCGGGCAGACCAGGCCACCGGCATCGCGGCGCAGGACCCGGCCCGGATCCGGAACGTGGCACTGGTAGGGCACTCCGGCGCCGGGAAGACCATGCTGCTCGAGGCCCTGCTGGCAGCCAACGGCGTGATCACCCGCAAGGGCTCCATCGCGGACGGGTCCACGGTCAGCGACTCGGACCCGGCAGCGGTCCACCAGCAACGCTCGGTCACGCTGTCCCTGGTGCCGCTGATGGTCGACGACGTCAAAGTGAACCTCCTGGACACCCCCGGCTACCCCGACTTCATCGGGGAGCTGAGGGCGGGGCTCAGGGCCTCGGATGCCGCCCTTTTTGTGGTCTCCGCTGTGGACGGCATCGACGCGACCACCACCGCGCTCTGGGGCGAGTGCGCGCACATGGGCCTGCCACGCGCCGTCGTCATCACCAGGGTGGACCACCCGCGGGCGGATTACGACGGCGCCCTGGCCGCCTGCCAGAAAGCGTTCGGCGACGGCGTGCTCCCGCTGTACGTCCCGGTGCCGGCCGAAAGCGGGGCAGCCGGTCTCCTCGGCCTGCTGTCCCAGGAGGTTACTGACTACTCCTCCGGAGATCCCGCACCGGAAATCCGTCCAGCCGCCCCGGAGGAACTTGCAGCCGCCGGCGCCGCGCGGGGCGCCCTGATCGAGGGCATCATCGCCGAGAGCGAAGACGAAACGCTGATGGACCGCTACCTGGAAGGGGAGGACATCGATACAGGGGTGCTGGCGGACGACCTGGAAACCGCCGTCGCCCGGGGCTCGTTCTTTCCCGTCCTGCCAACGTCCGCCGTCACAGGACTCGGCACGGCGGAACTGCTCGATGTCCTGGTGCGCGCCTTCCCGGCACCATTGGAAGGCAAACTGCCGGACACGACCGACCTTGCAGGGGAACCGGGTGGAAGACTGTCCTGCGATCCCGATGGGCCGCTCGCCGCTGAAGTAGTGCGGACCTCCAACGATCCCTTCCTGGGCCGCATCTGCCTGGTGCGCGTCTTCTCCGGGACGCTGCGGGAAGACACGCCTGTCCACGTGGGCGGACACGGCCTCGCTGACCGCGGGCACCAGGACCACGACACCGATGAACGCGTCACCCACATTTACTCCCCGCTGGGTGCCAGCCTGCGGCCTGTTCCCTTCTCCGTGGCAGGTGACATGTGCGCCCTGGCGAAGCTGGGCAGCGCTGAAACCGGGGACACCATTTCCGCCCGGGAAAGCCCGCTGCTGCTGGCCACGTGGGAGATGCCCGAACCGCTGCTGCCGGTTGCCGTGGAAGCGGATTCCCGCAGCGACGAGGATGCGCTGGCCCGCAGCCTTGGCCGGATCGCGGCCGGGGATCCCACCCTGCGGGTGGAGCGGAACGCTGAAACGCACCAGCTGGTGCTGTGGTGCATGGGTGAGGCACACGCCGAGGTGGTCCTGGACCGGCTGCGGGAACAGGGCGTCAAGCTGCACACCGTGGACGTGGTGACACCGCTGCGGGAGACCTTCGCTGCCCCCGCCACCGGCCATGGACGCCACGTCAAGCAGTCCGGCGGCCACGGCCAGTACGCCGTGTGCGACATCCAGGTTGAACCGCTGGACCGCGGCGGCGGGTTCGAATTCGTGGACAAGACAGTGGGCGGGGTCATCCCGGGAACGTTCATCCCGTCCATCGAAAAAGGAGTCCGGGCCCAAATGGACAGGGGAGTGTCTGCGGGTTTTCCCGTGGTGGACCTGCGGGTGACCCTGACCGGCGGGAAAGCCCACAGCGTCGATTCCTCCGACGCGGCATTCCAGGCGGCGGGGGCCCTGGCCCTCCGCGAGGCGGCGGCCGCCGGAAAAATCCAGCTCCTGGAACCGGTGTCCTCCGTGTCCATCACCGTTGCCGACGAACATGTGGGCACCGTGATGAGCGATTTGTCCGGCCGGCGCGGACGCCTCACCGGCACCACCTCCTCCGGCGAAGGGCTGACGGAGATCAGCGCCGAAGTCCCGGACCAGGAACTCCTCCGGTACGCAGTGGAACTGCGGGCCCTGACGGCAGGTACGGGCCGGTTCCGCCGGCAGTACCTGCGGCACGACCCCGTTCCCCCCAACTTCAGCCCGTCCTGATCCGCCCGGCCAGGAACAGCCCGAAGGGAACGGCCGCCGGTGAACGCCGCAGCACGAAAGATCCAGAACGTCTACCTGACGCTGACGCTGGGAAACACCCTTGCGGCGTCGTTCATCTGGGGCATCAACACGCTCTTCCTGCTCGATGCCGGGCTCACCAACCTGGAAGCCTTCGCGGCCAACGCCTTCTTCACGGCAGGCATGGTGCTCTTCGAGGTGCCCACCGGGGTGGTGGCCGACAGCTGGGGGCGCCGCACGTCCTTCCTGCTGGGCACTGTGACCCTGGCCGGGTCCACCTACCTGTACTACCTGCTGTGGCAGTTGTCGGCTCCGTTCTGGTGGTGGGCAGCAGTGTCTGCACTGCTGGGCCTTGGCTTCACCTTCTTCTCGGGGGCCGTGGAGGCCTGGCTGGTGGACGCCCTCCACTTTTCCGGCTACGACGGTGGCCTCGAAGTCGTCCTGGGCCGGGGCCAGATGGTTTCCGGCATCGCCATGCTGGCCGGGTCAGTTGCGGGCGGGGTCATTGCCCAGGCCACCAACCTGGGCGTGCCGTTCCTGCTGCGCGTCGCGGTGCTGGTGGCCATGTTCGCTGTTGCCTTCCTGCTCATGCACGACGTCGGCTTCACCCCCGAGCGGTCGGCGCACCCCCTGCAGGCCACCCGCGCAGTCCTGCAGGCCTCGGTGGACGGCGGACTGAAGAACCCCCCGGTGCGGTTCATGATGCTGGCCGCCCCGTTCACGGAGGGCGTGGGATTCTACGTTTTCTACGCCCTCCAGCCCTACCTTCTGCAGCTCTTCGGCGATCCGAGGGCCTACGCCATCGCAGGCCTGGCAGCAGCCATCGTTGCCGGCGCGGACATCGTGGGCGGCTGGCTTGCCCCGCTGGTCCGGAAGCTGGTCCGCCGGCGCACCACGGTACTGATCGCCTCCACCATCACCAGCTCCGTGGTCCTGGTGGTGCTCCTGGCCACCCACATCTTCTGGCTGGCCCTGGTGCTCCTGGCGCTCTGGGCGGTGGTTGCCTCCGCCGGCACCCCCGTGCGCCAGGCGTACCTCAACGACATGATCGCCTCGAAGCAGCGGGCCACCGTCCTGAGCTTCGCCTCGCTCATGGGGTCCAGCGGGGGAGTGGTGGTGCAGCCGCTGCTCGGCAGGACCGCGGACCTCTACGGCTACCCGGCGTCACTGGCCCTGGGCGGCGCGGTGCAGCTGCTGGCGGCCCCCTTCATCGTGCTGAGCCGCCGCCGGCGCTCGCCGGCAGATGCGGCAACCGGCGTGGCCGCGCCCTGAGCAGTTGCCCGGAACCGCCACGGGCGCACGCAGGAAGGCCCCCGCTGCCAGGACTCGGTCCGGGGCGGCGGGGGCCAACAGGTGCACGGGGGGGTGTTTCCTACTTGATGCCTGCCTCCACCGTTTCGCTGGCGGCAGGCGCCGGCTTCTCTGCTGCCGGCGGAGGGCTGGTCTTGAGCTTGAAGCGCTTGCCAATGTTGCCGCCGCCACCGCTGCGGTTCTTGTTGAAGATGTCGAAGCCGACGGCGATAAGGAGCACCAGGCCCTTGATGAGCTGCTGGTAGTCGGTGCCCAGGCCCAGGATGGACATGCCGTTGTTGAGGACACCCATGATGAGGCCACCGATCATGGCTCCGGCCACTGTTCCGATGCCGCCGGTGACGGCGGCGCCGCCAATGAACGCCGCGGCGATGGAGTCGAGTTCGAAGCCGGTTCCGCCGGCCGGCTGTGCCGAGTTGAGGCGGGCAGTGAAGACCAGGCCGGCCAGTGCGGCCAGGACGCCCATGTTCACGAAGAGGCGGAAGGTAACGGCCTTGGTCTTGATGCCTGACAGCTCAGCTGCGTGGAGGTTGCCGCCGATGGCGTACGTGTGGCGCCCGAAGACGCTGTTGTTCATCAGGGCGGTGTAGGCGATTACCAGTGCGGCCAGCACCACCAGGACGATCGGCGTGCCCCGGTAGGACGCCAGCAGGAAGGTGATGACGAGCATGAGCAGGGCCGTGAAGGCGGTCTTGATGACGAACCAGACCAGGGGTTCGCTTTCGAGATCGAACTTCCGGCGGATCCTGCGCTCCTTGAGCGCCTGGATCAGCAGGGCAACCGTGGCGCCAACGCCCAGGATGACGGTGAGCCATTCCAGCACGGAGGTGCCGCCGGAGATGTCCGGGAGGAATCCTCCGCCCAGGGCCCGCAGCTCGGCGGGGAAGGGGGTGATCTGCTGGTTCTTCAGGGTGATGAGGGTCAGCCCCCGGAAGATCAGCATGCCCGCCAGCGTGACGATGAAGGCCGGGATCCCCACGTAGGCGATCCAGTAGCCCTGCCAGGCACCTACGAGGGCGCCGACCAGCAGGCAGGCTGGGATGGCGGCCCACCACGGCCAGCCCCAGTGCACGATCATGACACCGGCCACGGCGCCGATGAACCCGGCCACCGACCCGACGGAAAGGTCGATGTGCCCGGCGATGATCACCATCACCATGCCGATGGCCAGGATGAGGATGTAGCTGTTCTGGACCACCAGGTTGGTGACGTTCTGCGGTTCCAGCAGGATCCCGCCCGTCAGTCCCTGGAACAGCAGGACGATCAGGATCAGGGCAACGAAGATGCCGACCTGGCGGAGGCGGCTGGTGAGGAATCCGAGCGATTCTCGTAGGGCGGACATTTCGCTATTCCTTCTCTTTGGTCATGTAGTGCATCAGGGTCTCCTGGGTGGCCTCGGCGATGGGCACCTCACCGGTGATGTGCCCGGCAGCGAGGGTGTAAATGCGGTCGCAGATGCCCAGGAGCTCGGGGAGCTCCGAGGAAATCACAATGACGGCTTTTCCTTCGGCCGCGAGTTTGGCGATGATCGTGTAGATCTCGTACTTTGCCCCGACATCGATTCCGCGGGTGGGTTCATCGAGGATGAGCACGTCGGGGTCGGAGAACATCCATTTGCTCAGCACCACCTTCTGCTGGTTTCCGCCGGACAGCTTCCCGGTGATGGCGGCCACCGACGGGGCTTTGATGTTCATGCTCGTGCGGTAGCCGTTGGCCACCACGGTTTCCTGGTTCTTGTCCACGAAGCCGCGCTTGGCGAGCTTGCGCAGGGCTGCCAGGGAAATGTTCCGCTTGATGTCCTCGATGAGGTTCAGCCCGTAGTGCTTCCGGTCCTCGGTGGCGTAGGCGATGCCGTGCCTGATGGCGTCGGACACCGTTGCGGTGTTGATTTCCTCGCCGTACTTGTAGACCTTGCCGGAGGTGGCGGTGCCGTAGGTGCGGCCGAAGACGCTCATGGCAAGTTCGGTGCGGCCGGCACCCATGAGGCCCGCAAGGCCCACTACCTCGCCCTTCCTGACGTGGAGGTTGGCGTTGTTGACCACCATACGGCTGTGGTCCTGGGGGTGGCGCACGGACCAGTCCTCGATCCGCAGCACTTCCTCGCCGATTCGCGGCTCGCGGTCCGGGTACAGGCTCTCCAGGTCCCGGCCCACCATGCCGCGGATGATCCGCTCCTGGGTGATCTGGCCTTCGTCGAGCCGCAGGGTCTCGATGGTCCTGCCGTCCCGGATGATGGTGACGGCGTCCGCCACCTTACGGATCTCATTGAGTTTGTGGCTGATGATGATGCTGGTGACGCCCTGGCCCTTCAGGTGGAGGATCAGGTCCAGCAGGTGGCCGGAATCCTCGTCATTGAGGGCGGCCGTGGGCTCGTCCAGGATCAGCAGCTTCACTTCCTTGGACAATGCCTTGGCGATTTCCACCAGCTGCTGCTTACCGACACTGATGTGCTGCACGGGGGTGACAGGATTCTCGTCCAGGCCAACGCGGGCCAGCAGCTTGGCTGCCTCGAGGTTGGTCTTGCGCCAGTCCACCCATCCATTGGTGGCCTGTTCATTGCCCAGGTAGATGTTCTCGGCGATGGAGAGGAACGGGCTCAGGGCCAGTTCCTGGTGGATGATGACAATCCCGCGCTTTTCGCTGTCCGAGATGCTGGAGAAGTTGCAGGGTTCGTTCTCGAACAGGATCTCCCCGTCGAAGGTGTTGTGTGCATAGACGCCGGACAACACTTTCATGAGCGTTGATTTGCCGGCCCCGTTTTCACCGCAGATGGCGTGGACCTCGCCACGGTTCACATCCAGGGTGACGTCCTGCAGCGCTTTCACGCCCGGGAACGTCTTGGTGATTCCTCGCATTTGAAGAATGGGTGTGTTCATCGTCAATTCCCACTGACTGGTCGAAGCTGGGCCTTCCTGCTGCTGCAGGAGGCTGCGGGCGGGGCTGTGGCCGGATGGAGGTCCGGCCACAGCCCCCGGACGCTGACTACTTGACGTCGGAGTCCTTGTAGTAACCCGAGTCGATCAGTTCCTTCTTGTAGTTGTCCTTGGTGATGATCACGGACTTCAGCAGGAAGGCCGGGACAACCTTGACCTTGTTGTTGTAGGTCTTGGTGTCATTGGTTTCCGGTTCCTGGCCCTTGAGGACAGCATCAACCATCTTGACGGCCTGCGCGCCGAGCTGGCGGGTGTCCTTGAAGATGGTGGAGTACTGCTCGCCGGCGACGATGGACTTCACGGAACCCTTTTCGGCGTCCTGGCCGGTTACTACGGGCAGGCTTCCCTTGGCGTAGCCGCCGGTGCTGGTGAGGGCCGAGATGATGCCGATTGACAGGCCGTCATACGGGGACAGGACGCCGTTCAGCTTGGTGCCGGAGCTGTACGCGGAGGTGATGATGTCCTCCATGCGCTTCTGGGCCACGGGTGCCTGCCAGCGGAGGATCGCTGCCTGCTCAAATTTGGTCTGTCCGCTGGGGACCTTCAGGGTGCCGGCATCCATGTACGGCTTGAGGGTGTCCATGGCGCCGGTCCAGAAGAAGTTGGCGTTGTTGTCGTCGGGGCTGCCCGCGAAAAGCTCGATGTTGAAGGGGCCCTTGCCGTCCACCTTCTTGCCGCTGGCATCAACGAGGCCCAGCCCGGTCAGCAGCGAGGTGGCCTGCTGGACACCAACGGTGTAGTTGTCGAACGTGGTGTAGTAGTCGACGTTGGGCGTGCCGTTGATGAGGCGGTCGTACGCGATGACCTTGACGTTCTGCTCCTTGGCCTTGGCCAGGACGTCAGTCAGGGTGGTGCCGTCAATGGCGGCGATGATCAGGGCCTTGGCGCCCTTGGTCAGCATGTTCTCGATCTGCGACACCTGCGTGGGGATATCGTCATTGGCGAACTGCAGGTCCGTCTTGTAGCCGAGGTCCTTCAGGGACTTCTCCACGTTGGCGCCGTCAGCGATCCACCGTTCGGATGTCTGCGTGGGCATTGAAATGCCTACCAGTGAATCACTGGGCTTGGCGGCACCGCTGGATTCGCTGGCCCCGCCGCGGGAGCCGCAACCTGTGGCGCCCACCGTCAGGGCGAGGACAAGGGCCACCGCGCCCATCAGTTTTTTGATTCTCACCATTTTCTCCTTCCGCGGCAGCACTGCCGCGAAGTGTTGGTGGACCAGGCAGCACCAGTGCTCCCTGGTCCTGGCCACATTGTTGATGTGTCGGTTCAATATAGACCGGTTTGTGAACGCTAACAAGAGTGCCCGGCAGGAATTTCGGAAACTTTTCGGCTTCATTGACTTCTTCTTTGTTAGCGTTCACACTTGCTGCAGCACGTAGCTACACCCTGACCCCTACAAACCCGGTAATGAGGCCTAAGCCTCCCGGACGGAGGCAACCCCATGCCAGATGCGCTGTTCACTCCCGGCTCCGAGTCCCACCATGACCATTGCGTCATCGGGGTGGATTACGGAACCCTTTCAGGCCGTGCCGTGGTGGTGCGTGTCCGCGACGGCAAGGAACTGGGCAGCGCCGTCCATGAGTACCCCCACGCGGTGGTTACCGACGTCCTGCCCCGGGACACCGCGGGCGACGACGGCGCCCGCCTTCCCGGGGAATGGGCACTTCAGGTGCCCAACGACTACCGGGACGTCCTGCGGACCGCCGTCCCCGCCGCGGTGGCGAACGCCGGGATCGACCCCGCCGCCGTCGTCGGCATTGCCACGGATTTCACTGCCTGCACCATGGTTCCGGTCAAGTCGGACGGCACGCCCCTCAACGAACTGCCCGGCTTCGCCAACCGCCCGCACGCCTATGTAAAGCTCTGGCGCCACCATGCTGCGCAGGGCCAGGCCGACCGGATCAACCGGCTTGCCGCTGAACGGGGGGAGGACTGGCTTCCCCGCTACGGGGGCCTGATCTCCTCCGAATGGGAATTCGCCAAGGGGCTGCAGCTGCTGGAGGAGGACCCGGAGGCCTACGCCGCGATGGACCACTGGGTGGAGGCTGCGGACTGGATCGTCTGGCAGCTCTGCGGCCGGTATGTCCGCAACGCCTGCACTGCCGGCTACAAGGGCATCTACCAGGATGGCCGGTATCCGTCCGATGAGTTCCTGGCCGCCCTGAACCCGGACTTCAAAGACTTTGTCAGCTCCAAGCTGGAGCACACCATCGGCCAGCTGGGGGACGCCGCCGGCACCCTGACGGCGGAGGCAGCCGCCTGGACCGGGCTGCCGGAGGGCATCGCGGTGGCCGTGGGAAACGTTGACGCCCATGTCACGGCCCCGGCCGCGAAGGCTGTGGAATCCGGCCAGCTGGTGGCGATCATGGGCACCTCCACCTGCCACGTCATGAACGGCAGCGAGCTGCGCGAGGTGCCGGGAATGTGCGGTGCCGTGGATGGTGGAATCGTGCCGGGCCTGTGGGGCTACGAGGCCGGACAATCAGGCGTGGGAGACATCTTCGGCTGGTTCACCAAGTACGGCGTCCCGCCCGAATACCACCAGGCTGCCAAGGACGCCGGCCTGGGGATCCACGAGTACCTCACCGAACTGGCATCCCGGCAGGCCATCGGACAGCACGGCCTGATCGCGCTCGACTGGCATTCCGGCAACCGTTCGGTCCTGGTGGACCACGAGCTTTCGGGCATGGTGGTGGGCCAGACCCTGGCCACCAGGCCGGAGGATACCTACCGCGCGCTGCTGGAAGCCACAGCCTTTGGAACCCGCACCATCGTGGACGCCTTCCGCGACGCCGGGGTTCCGGTCAAGGAATTCATCGTGGCCGGCGGCCTGCTCAAGAACAGGCTCCTGATGCAGATCTACGCAGACGCCACCGGCCTGCAGCTGTCCACCATCGGCTCGGAACAGGGTCCGGCCCTGGGATCGGCCATCCACGCTGCTGTCGCAGCGGGCGAATACGCGGACATCCGTGCGGCCGCCGCGGCCATGGGCGCCGAGCCCGGGGAGGTCTACACCCCAATTCCCGAAAACGCGGCCGCTTACGAAGAACTGTTCAAGGAATACAAGGCCCTTCACGACTACTTCGGCAGGGGCGGCAACGACGTCATGCACCGGCTCAAGGCCATCCAGCGCAAAGCCGCGCGCACCGGCCTCTCCGGCGCAGGCTCCGTTTCCGAATCACCCGTGGAGGTGTCCGCATGAGCGCCTCAGCAGGCGCCGGAACCGGCCTCCTGGAAACCATCGCCCGAGTCCGGGCGGAAGTGTGCGCCCTGCACGCCGAGCTGACCCGGTACGGCCTGGTGGTGTGGACCGCGGGCAACGTCTCCGCCCGCTTGCCCGGCACCGACCTCATGGTCATCAAGCCCTCCGGTGTCTCCTACCAGGACCTGACCCCCGAGCAGATGATCGTGACCGACCTGTACGGCACCCCGGTCAGGGGCACCAACCTTGGTGGGGGCGGCACGGTCGACTGGGGCAACCCGCCGCTGTCCCCGTCGTCGGACACCGCCGCGCACGCCTATGTGTACCGGCACATGCCGGAAGTGGGCGGGGTGGTGCATACCCACTCCACCTACGCCACCGCCTGGGCCGCCCGCGGCGAAGCCATCCCGTGCGTGCTGACCATGATGGGGGACGAGTTCGGCGGGTCCATCCCAGTGGGCCCGTTCGCGCTGATCGGCGACGACTCGATCGGCCACGGGATCGTCGAGACGCTGAAGAATTCCAAGTCCCCGGCGGTCCTGATGCAGAACCACGGCCCGTTCACCATCGGCAAGGACGCCCGGTCCGCCGTGAAGGCCGCCGTCATGTGCGAGGAAGTGGCCCGCACCGTGCACATTTCCCGGCAACTGGGCGAGCCGCTGCCCATCGACCAGGACCACATCGACTCCCTCTACGCCCGCTACCAGAACGTTTACGGCCAATAACCGGCCCAAAACTCTTCCCAGGAGAATCCATGAGCACCGCAGCAAACACCTCCCTCGACGGCTACGAAGTCTGGTTCCTCACCGGCAGCCAGCACCTCTACGGGGAGGAAGTCCTCAAGCAGGTGGCCGCCCAGTCGCAGGAGATCGCCAACCAGCTCAATGCCTCCTCGTCGGTTCCCGTGCGGATCGTGTGGAAGCCGGTCCTGACCGACTCCGATGCCATCCGCCGCACCGCCCTGGAGGCAAACTCGGATGACTCGGTCATCGGAGTGACGGCCTGGATGCACACCTTCAGCCCGGCCAAGATGTGGATCCAGGGCCTGGACCTGCTGCGCAAGCCCCTGCTGCACCTGCATACGCAGGCCAACCGCGACCTGCCGTGGGCGGACATTGACTTCGACTTCATGAATCTGAACCAGGCCGCCCACGGCGACCGCGAGTTCGGCTACATCCAGTCCCGCCTGGGCATCGCCCGGAAGACCGTCGTCGGGCACGTCTCCAACCCCGAGGTGGCCCGCCAGGTGGGCTCCTGGCAGCGCGCCGCCGCCGGCTGGGCCGCCGTCCGGAGCCTGAAGCTCACCCGCTTCGGCGACAACATGCGCAACGTCGCCGTGACCGAAGGCGACAAGACCGAGGCCGAGCTGCGCTTCGGCGTCGCGGTCAACACCTGGTCCGTCAACGAGCTCGCGGACGCCGTCCACGGTGCTGCAGAGTCCGACGTCGACGCCCTGGTGGCCGAGTATGAGGACCTTTACGACGTGGTGCCGGAGCTCCGCGCAGGCGCGGCCCGGCACGAATCGCTGCGGTACGGCGCCCGGATCGAACTGGGCCTGCGCAGCTTCCTGGAAGGCAACGGCTCCGCCGCCTTCACCACGTCCTTCGAGGACCTCGGAGCCCTCCGCCAGCTGCCGGGCCTGGCCGTGCAGCGGCTCATGGCCGCCGGGTACGGGTTCGGCGCCGAGGGCGACTGGAAGACCGCCATCCTGGTCCGGGCCGCCAAGGTGATGGGCGCCGGCCTCCCCGGCGGCGCGTCCCTCATGGAGGACTACACGTACCACCTGGAACCCGGCTCCGAAAAGATCCTGGGCGCCCACATGCTCGAGGTCTGCCCCTCCCTCACGGCAGCAAAGCCGCGGCTGGAAATCCACCCCCTGGGTATCGGCGGCAAGGAAGACCCTGTCCGGTTGGTGTTCGACGCCGACGCCTCGCCAGGCGTCGTCGTCGCCCTGTCCGACATGCGGGACCGTTTCCGCCTGGTGGCCAACGCCGTCGACGTCGTTCCCCTGGACCAGCCGCTGCCCAACCTCCCCGTGGCCCGCGCGCTGTGGGAGCCGAAGCCGGACTTCGCCACCTCGGCCGCCGCCTGGCTGACCGCCGGCGCCGCCCACCACACCGTGCTCTCCACCCAGGTGGGCATGGACGTCTTCGAGGACTTCGCCGAAATCGCCAAAACCGAACTGCTCACCATCGACGAAGGCACCACCATCCGCCAGTTCAAGAAGGACCTGAACTGGAACGCGGCCTACTACAAACTGGCCGGCGGGATCTGACCCAGTGGCACGGCTGAGGTGCCGGCCCCGGCGGCTGCCATGGAGCGGAACCCCGTGACGGACGGCAGGCCACCCCGGCTGCCAACGCTCGAGGACGTGGCGGAACTGGCCGGGGTTTCGCACCAGACCGTGTCACGGGTGGTCAACAGCCACCCCAATGTCAGCTCCGGCACGCGCGGCAAGGTGGAAGCGGCGATTGCCGCACTCGGCTACCGCCGCAACACCGCCGCGCGGAGCCTGGTCACCCGGCGCTCGCAGACCATCGGCGTCCTGGGCAGCGAGCTCTCGCAGTACGGCCCTGCCAACACCCTGCTGGGAGTGGAACGTGCTGCACGGGACGCAGGATACTTCGTCAGCGTCGCAGCGCTGCGGGAGGTCAACCGGGACGCGATCCTGGACGCCGTCCGGCACTTCCTGGACCAGTCGGTGGACGGAATAGTAGTGATCGTTCCGCACCTGGAGACGCTGGCGGCCTTGGCGGAACTGCCCATTGGAGTGCCTGTGGTTGCCGTCGGTCCCACCGGAAATGACTCCGTGGGCGGGGTCAAGGTGGACCAGCGCCGCGGCGCAGAACTGGCAGTGGAACACCTCATCGGGCAGGGGCACGTCCGGATCGGACACGTCGCGGGACCGCAGGACTGGATCGACGCCGTAGCCCGCGCCGAGGGCTGGCGGGGAGCGCTGGACTCCGCCGGGCTCGAGGCAGACCTGATCATCGAGGGCGACTGGAGCGCGGGCAGCGGATACGAGATCGGCAGGCGGCTGGCAGCCGGCCGCAGCGCCACTGCGCTCTTCGTTGGCAACGACCAGATGGCCCTTGGAGTCCTGCGCGCATTGAACGAGGCAGGCATCAAGGTGCCCGGGGACGTATCCGTGGTGGGCTTCGACGACCAGCCCGAGGCCGGCTATTTCAGTCCCCCGCTGACGGTGGTCCGGCAGGACTTTGAAGAACTGGGCCGGCGGTGCATGGACATGATGCTCACTGCGTTCGATGGCACGGGCGGCCCCCGGACCCTTGTGGTGGAGCCCGAGCTCGTCCTGCGCAGCAGCACGGCCCCGCCGGTGCGGTAACGCCAGGGCCGCGGAATTAATCCGGAGGAGACGGCGGCGAAACGTGGCCACAACAATAGCTGCGTAGGTTTCAGGCATGACGCCTACCCTGTTCGTCCGGCTCCGCGGCTGGCTGCTGGACACCCTCACTTTCGACTCCGAAACGGACGCCGCCGGCGCCATGGCTGACGCCACCCGGTGGGGCTGGCTGCCGGCCTTGAGCGGGGTGTCCATCGGAGCCGGCCACGCCCGCTCGGTGCACGCGGGAACAACGGCAGAAACCGGCCCGATGTCTGGTTAAGCACACTATTGCGCCGGTAGCGGGATAATGCCCTAAACTGCTTCACTGAGGTGCCTGAAATGGCGCTGCGCAGCAACGAAAGTGAACATGCTATGGCTACCGATTACGATGCTCCACGCAAGCAGGAAGAAGAGTCGCCGGCCGACTCTCTCGAGGCCCTCCAGGCATCACGGAGCGGCAACGCGCAGACCGCGGTTATCGATGTCGACGAGAACGACACCGCTGAAGGTATCGACCTGCCCGGCGCCGACCTCTCCAACGAGGAACTGACCGTCATTGTGGTTCCCGAGCAGTCTGACGAGTTCACCTGCTCGTCGTGCTTCCTGGTCCGCCACCGGTCGCAGGTTGCCCGCGAAAAGGACGGCCTGAAGTACTGCCGCGACTGCGAAGGCTAAATTTCCATCCTGGTTTCCCGGCGCCGGCCACCTCACCCGAGGTGGCCGGCGCTTCTTTGTCCTGTGCTGCTTTGGTCCGGCTGCTTGGCCCGGTGCCGCCGTCGTTATCAAAATGACCCCTCGTTTCCGCCCGCGAACGCTCCTACGCTGGAAGCATCCAATGGCTCTCATTTTGGATGGCACTGCAATGAAAAAGTTCTTCATCTGGCTCGCAGCCGTCCTGCTGGCTGCAGGCCTGGGCCTGGTGGCTCCGGGCGCCGCCTCGGCAACCACGTCGTACTGCGGACTCACGTGGGGTTCGCTGATGAAGTCGGACGGCGCCATGGGCGGCGCACCCGTGACCAATGTCCGGACCGGGCAGCACTATTGCTTTGACCGGCTGGTGGTTGACCTAAGCGGCGCGCCGGCCCCCGGCTACACGGTCCGCTACGTCCCCCAGATCATCCAGGACGGCTCGGGAGCAGTGGTGCCAACGCGGGGCGGCGCCCGGCTGCAGGTCGTCGTCAAGGCGCCGGCCTATGACAACAACGGCCAGCCCACCTACACCCCTGCCGACAAGGCTGAGCTCTCCAACGTTTCGGGCTACCAGACCTTCCGCCAGGTGGTTTGGGCCGGAAGCTTCGAGGGCCAGACCACCATCGGGCTCGGCGTCCGTGCCCGGCTGCCGTTCCGGGTGTTCACCCTCGACGGCCCGGGCTCCGGCTCACGCCTGGTGGTCGATGTGGCGCACTACTGGTGAGCCATCCGTCGTCGCCAACACAAAAGGTGCCGTGCCCCTGGCGGGGGCACGGCACCTTTTTGGGCTGGAGCCTATTCCGGAACGACCAGCGCGGGGGTGTCCTGCTTGAGGGTTTCGCCGCGGAAGAAGCCCGGGTGAGTGCGGGACATGACCAGCATGACCACGGCACCCAGGGCCAGGATGCCCACGCCCAGGATGAACACCAGGCCCACGCCGAACACCTCGGAGCCGCTGCCGAACTCCGGTGCCAGGCTGTCCACGGCGGTCTGGACAAACACCACGAACAGGCCCACGCCGCCCACCACCGGGCATACCAGCCGCAGCACGAAGTGGCGCACGCTGTTGAACAGGCTGTGGCGGAAGTACCAGGTGCAGGCCAGGGCGGTGAGGCCGTAGTAGAAGCAGATCATGAGGCCCAGGGCCAGGATAGTGTCGTTCAGGACGTTCTCGCTGACCACGTGCATCACTGCGTAGAACCCCGCTGACATCACGCCGGCGGCGATGGTGGCGAAGCCCGGCGTGGCGAACTTCCTGCTCATTCTGCTGAAGGGTTCCGGCAGTGCGCCGTAGTGGGCCATGGCCAGCAGGCTGCGCGACGGCGACATGAAGGTTGACTGCAGGGACGCAGCGGAGCTGGAGAGCACGGCGAGGGACATCAGGATGGCGAACGGGCCCATGATGGGGGAGGCCAGTGCGGTGAAGATGTTTTCGTGGTTTTCAGCGTTGTTCAGGCCGTTGCCGGTATCACCGACGCCGGCAAACATCATGGTGGCGATGCTGACCAGCAGGTAGATGGCCAGGACGATGACGGCGGTCAGGGTGCCTGCCACGCCGGCGGTCTTCTTGCCGTTGGCCGTTTCCTCGTTCACGGTGAGGCAGACGTCCCAGCCCCAGTACACGAAGATCGACAGGGAGATGCCGGCGGCAATCTGACCGAACGTCTCGATCCTGGTGACATCGAACCACTCCCAGCTGAACGGGATGGCCGTTTCCGAGGTGGACCAGTTGGCAAAGGCCATCACGACGAACAGGCCCAGCACCAGCAACTGGAAGCCCACCAGGCTGTACTGCACCAGCTTGGTGGTGTGCAGGCCGCGGTAGCTGACCCAGACGGCCAGCGCCACGAAGACGAAGCAGGTAATGACGTTCAGGCCTTTGTTGTCCGCCAGGTCCGCCAGTTCGGGGGAGCCGGTGAGCTGTGACAGGAAGAGGTAGAAGAAGTCGACGGCGACGCCCGCCAGGTTGGACAGCACGATGATGTTTGCCGCCAGCAGGCCCCAGCCGCCCATCCAGCCCACCCACGGGCCAAAGGCCTTGGTGACCCAGGTGAAGGTGGTGCCGCTGTCCGGGGAGTCGGCGTTGAGTTCCCGGTAGGCCAGCGAGACCAGGATCATGGGGATGAACCCGATGAGGAAGATGACGGGCAGCTGGAGGCCGGCTTCATTGACGGTAGGTCCCAGTGCGCTGGTGAGTGTATATGCGGGGGCGATGGTTGAAATGCCCAGGACGACGACGGCCAGGAGCCCGAGCTGGCCGCCCTTGAGTCCCTTGGCGCTGACGCCGTCCGCGGAGGGGGCGTGGGCGTGCGGACCGGGTTTGGCAGTACTGGTGCGGATTGTCTCTGTCATGGCACCACTTTCTGGAAGGCTGTGAGACGGAGGTCACTATATGAATGGCGTTCATTTAGTATGGGGGTGGCGGGCGTGTGATGCAAGACGCAATATGAAGCACACTCGTTTATGACTGGTTTTCGAAATTAGTAAGCTCACTGAGAAATTGTCTTTGGCCCTGCCGCCGCGCCGTCCACGGCTGGTAGCGTCTGCCGTACTGGACCAATTGAGGAGGACGCATGAAAGCTTCACCGACACTGACCAACAACCTGCAGGCCGTCCTGGCGGACCTGATCGAGCTCCACATCCAGGGCAAGCAGGCGCACTGGAACATCGTGGGCACCAACTTCCGCGACCTCAACCTGCAGCTCGATGAGATCGTCGACGCCGCCCGCCAGTTCGCCGACGACACCGCCGAGCGCATGCGTGCCCTGCACGCGCTTCCCGACGGCCGCAGCTCCACCGTGGCCGGGACCACCAGTCTGGCCCAGTTCCCTGACGGCCTGATCAGCACTAAGGACGCGATCGAGCGGATCGTCGCCGCCATGGAGGCCGCCGTGGGCACCATGCGCAAGGTCCACGACGAGGTAGATGAGGAAGACCCCACTTCGGCGGACCTCCTGCACGAGTTCATCGCCAGGCTGGAGCAGTTCGCCTGGATGGTGCAGGCGGAAAACATGAAGCCCACCGCCAAGGTCACGGCCGCCGACTCCAAGTAGCGGACATCCGGCAGGGCGTCCTGCGCCGGGGCAGCCCCGGCGCAGGACGCTTTCTTTTTGCCCCGGACAGCACTGCCGTTGTACTGCTAGGCCGCTTTGGGAACTTTCCTAAGCACGACGGCGGCGAGCACTGCCGCCGTCGCCATCAGTGCCAGCCCAATTGCGGCCGTGATGTGCACGCCGGAATCGAACGCGGCGGCCGCGGCATCCCGGACTGCCCCCGCGACTGATTCCGGCAGCAGGCCGGCCGCCTCCACCGCGCCGGCCAGCGTTTCCCCGGCGTTGTGCAGTGAGGCTCCGGGCAGCATGGCCTCCAGCCCTGCCGGCAGCCGGAGGTTCTGCTGGTAGGACGCGGTCAGGATGGAGCCCAGCACGGCAGTCCCCAGCAGCGAGCCCACCTCGTAGCCCGTCTCGGAAATCGCCGCCGCAGCGCCTGATTTCGCCGGCGGGGCCGAGCCGAGGATGAGGTCGTTCGAGATGGTTTCCGCCGTGCCGACGCCCAGCGCCAGGACCAGCAGTGCTGCCAGCAGCAGGGAAGGCCCGCCGTCGTGGTTTCCGAAGGCCACCATGCTGTAGCCGACGGCGCTGAAGGACAGGCCGGCGGCCACTACGTACCCGGGGCGGACCTTCCGGACCAGCGGGACTACCACCAGGCCTGCCGCCACTGTGGCTGCCAGGGCCGGAAGCATGGCAATGCCCGCCGCGGACGGCGTCATCCCCTCCAGGAGTTGGAGGTGCTGGGCAAGGAAAAGGATGAATCCGTTGAAGGAAAACAGGGCCAGGATGTTGGCGCTGATGGCCATGCTGAACACCCTGTTCCGGAACAGCGACATGTCCAGCAGCGGGTATTCCAGGCGTTGCTGGCGGCGCACGAACACGATCCCCATGGCCACGCCAAAGGCGATGCTGCCCAGCCCGGCCGTGCCCGGGCCTTCGGTGGCTACTGACTTGATGCCGTACACCACGGGCACCATGACCAGCATGGAGAGCAGGACGCTTGGGATATCCACCCTGCCCGGCGCGGGATCCTTTGATTCCGGAATGAAGGCCGGCCCCAGAGCCAGCAGGGGCAGCATGAGCGGCACGGCCACCAGGAAAACGGCGCCCCACCAGAAGTGCTCCACCAGCCATCCACCCAGGATGGGGCCCAGGGCGGCGCCGCCGGAGAATCCCGCCGCCCAGATGGCCACTGCAAGCCGCCGGCGGTTGGGTTCCGGGAAAATATTGCGGATCAGCGACAGGGTGGACGGCATCAGCATGGCGCCGAAGAACCCGAGCGCCGCGCGGCCGGCGATCAGCCACTCCGGGGTGGGTGCGAAGGCGGTGGCGGCGGACAGTCCGGCGAAGCCCAGGCTGCCGATGACCAGCAGCCGCCGCCGCCCAATCCGGTCGCCGAGGCTTCCCATTGACACCAGCAGCCCGGCCAGGACCAGCGGATAGGAGTCCACGATCCACAGCAGCTGCAGGCCGGTCGGTTCCAGGGCGCGTGCGATGGCGGGCAGGGCAAAGGTCAGGGCCGTGTTGTCCACTGCCACCAGCAGCACGGGAAACATCAGCAGCCCCAGCGCAAGCCAATCCCGCCACGGAGGCCGCGCGGCGGTGCTGTCCCGTTGGGTGGGGGCCGGGCTGATGGAAGTCGTCATGCAATAACTGTACCGTCTGGACGGTACAGTTATTAAACGCGGGCATTCCTTCTTCCCTGCCGGTGGAGGGCATGATGGAAGGCATGCCCCGAAAGCCTGTAGCCCGTGATGCGGTCCTTGACGCCTTCGAGTCCCTGCTGATCGACGTGGGGGAGCGCGCTGCAACCCTCGACGCCGTAGCCCGGAAGGCCGGGGTGTCCAAAGGTGGCCTCCTCTATCATTTTCCCAACAAGGAAGCGCTCATCTCCGTGCTGCTTGACCGCCTGGAAGGCCTGGCCAGGCAGGACGCCGACGCGATGGCTTCCGCCAGCGAAGGTGCTGCCGCGTATTTCATCCGCTCCTCCGTCTGGGCGGATACTCCGCTTGACCGGGTCATCGTGGCTGCCACGCGGCTTGCCGAGGTGGCACATGAAGAGACCCGCCGCCGGTTCGCCGCCATCCAGCAGCGGTGGCTGGACGAGATCGCAGCAGATGTGGGGCACGGCCTGGCCAAGGCTGTCCTGTATATGGGTGACGGGTTGTACTTCAATGCCATGCTTTCCGTGGGCCCTGCGCCGGAAGGCGGAGCGGCGGCTGATGTGGAGGAACTCCTGGCTGCTTTGGAACGGCTCCGCAGGTAGTTTTCCATTTGCCGGGAGGGCTTGTGGCGTAGGACAATGGAGAGTTGTGAGGGCTGTCACCGGCCGTCATCATCAACAAATGAATAGCCTTTGATCTGCGGCGGGAGAGTTCTGCCGGAAGTACAGGCAGGCGCCGTAGGAGCAAATCCTCCCCAGGAATCTCGCAGGCCCCTGTACCGCCGCGGCGAGGCACCTCTGGAAAGCAGCAGGCAGTTGTCCGGCCTCCCTTGGGGGAAGCGAAACGGCTGTTGTGCTCACCGACGGTGCAAGCGGGTCCTGCCCAGGCAGGCAACGCGGAAACTCTCAGGTCCAATACAGAGCGGGGAGGGACCCGAATAGCTGTGGCGTACCCTGCGCCGCCTGAATAAATGGAGTTCCTTCGTGTCGGTTACCCCAGCCTCCACCACCTTCGTAGACCGCCACATTGGCGCACGCCGCCAGGACGACGTCGACGCCATGCTCAAAGCCGTTGGTTACGGCACGGTCGATTCCCTGGTGGACACCGCCGTACCCAAAGTCATCCGCCAGGAAACAGCCCTCCGCCTGCAGGATGCCCTCAGCGAAGTTGAAGTCCTTGCGGAACTGCGCAGGCTCGCCGCCAAGAACAAGACCGCTGTCCAGATGATCGGGCAGGGCTACTACGACACCGTCACGCCTGCAGTGATCCGCCGGAACGTGCTGGAAGCCCCGGCCTGGTACACCGCCTACACCCCGTACCAGCCCGAGATTTCCCAGGGCCGGCTCGAGGCACTCCTGAATTTCCAGACCATGGTCCAGGACCTGGTGGGCCTGCCCATCGCCAACGCGTCCCTGCTCGATGAAGCCACCGCCGTGGCCGAGGCCGTGCTGCTGATGCGCCGCTCCAACAAGACCAAGCCTGCAGCGGACGGCAAGACTGTCCTGGACATCGACGTGCTGCCGCAGACCATCGCCATCGTCAAGGGCCGCGCCGAGGCGCTCGGCTTCGAAGTTGAGGTCGCCGACCTGTCCAACGGCCTGCCCGACGGCGACATCAACGGCATCGTGCTCCAGCAGCCCGGTGCCTCCGGGCGGGTCTGGGACCAGTCCGCCACTATTGCGGCGGCGAAGGAGCGCGGCGCATTGGTCGCCGTGGCCGCTGACCTGCTGGCACTGACCCTGATCACTCCTCCGGGCGAGCAGGGCGCCGACATCGCCGTCGGCTCCACCCAGCGCTTCGGGGTGCCGTTGTTCTTCGGCGGCCCGCACGCCGCCTACATGGCGGTGCGCAAGGGCCTGGAGCGGTCGCTGCCCGGCCGCCTGGTGGGTGTGTCCAAGGACGACGCAGGGGTGCCCGCGTACCGCCTGGCGCTGCAGACCCGCGAGCAGCACATCCGCCGCGAAAAGGCCACGTCCAACATCTGCACGGCGCAGGCCCTGCTGGCCATCGTCTCCTCGATGTACGCCGTCTACCACGGCCCCGACGGGCTGAAGGCGATTGCGGAAACGACGCACGGCCACGCCCGGGTGCTGGCGGCCTCGCTGGCAGCTGCCGGTGTGGAGGTGCTGCACACGAGCTTCTTCGACACCCTTACCGTCCGCGTCCCCGGACGCGCTGCCGCGCTTGTCGCCGATGCCGAAGCGCGCGGCATCAACCTGCGTTCCATCGACGCCGATACCGTGGGCATCTCGCTCGACGAAACCACGACGGCGGCCATCGTCGCCGACGTCGCGGACGTCTTTGGGGCCTCCGTTGCCGCGGCTGAAGGCTTCGGACTGGAGGCCGCCGTCGGACGTTCCTCCGAATACCTGCAGCACCCGGTGTTCAACACGCACCGGTCCGAAACCCAGCTGCTGCGCTACATCCGGAAGCTGTCGGACCGGGACCTGGCGCTGGACCGCACCATGATCCCGCTGGGCTCGTGCACCATGAAGCTGAACGCCACCGCCGAGATGGAAGCCATCTCCTGGCCGGAATTCGCCTCCATCCACCCCTTTGCCCCGGACTCCCAGACCGAAGGCTGGCGTGAACTGATTGCCGACCTGGAGGCGGACCTGACCGCGATCACCGGGTACGACCAGGTGTCCATCCAGCCCAATGCCGGTTCCCAGGGCGAGCTCGCCGGCCTGCTGGCCATCCGCGGCTACCACCACTCCCGCGGCGAAGAGCAGCGCAACGTCTGCCTGATCCCCGCCTCCGCCCACGGCACCAATGCCGCCTCTGCCGTCCTGGCCGGCATGAAGGTCGTCGTCGTTGCCACGGCCGCGGACGGCACCATCAACCACGATGACCTGACGGCCAAGATCGAAGCGAACAAGGACGTCCTGTCCTGCATCATGATCACGTACCCGTCCACCCACGGCGTCTATGACGGGGACGTCCGTGAGGTCTGCGACGCCGTGCACGCGGCGGGCGGCCAGGTCTACATCGACGGCGCCAACCTGAACGCCCTGGTGGGACTGGCCCAGCCCGGCAAGTTCGGCGGCGACGTCTCCCACCTGAACCTGCACAAGACCTTCTGCATCCCCCACGGCGGCGGCGGACCCGGCGTCGGACCCGTGGCCGCCAAAGCCCACCTGGCGCCGTTCATGCCCGGCGACGCCAACAAGGCAGCGCATGAGGAAGGCCACGGGGTCGCGATCTCGGCTTCCCGCTTCGGTTCGGCCGGCGTCCTGCCGATCTCCTGGGCGTACGTGAAGCTCATGGGCGGGGAAGGGCTCACCGAGGCCACCAAGGCAGCCCTGCTCGCTGCCAATTACGTCGCAGCCCGGCTGAACGAGTACTTCCCGGTGCTGTACACCGGTGAAGGCGGCCTCGTGGCGCACGAATGCATCCTGGACCTGCGCGAACTGACCGCCAAGACCGGTGTCACGGCCGAGGATGTGGCCAAGCGCCTCATCGACTTCGGCTTCCACGCCCCCACCCTGGCGTTCCCGGTGGCCGGCACCCTGATGGTGGAGCCCACCGAGTCCGAGGACCTGGCCGAGATCGACCGCTTTATCGAAGCCATGATCACCATCCGCAAGGAAATCGACCAGGTGGCCAACGGCGACTTTGCCGTAGCGGACTCCCCCCTGCGCCGCGCACCCCACACGGCAGCCGCCGTCGTCAGCTCCGACTGGGACCGTGCCTACCCGCGCGAGCAGGCCGCGTTCCCTGCCCACCACAAGCAGGACAAGTACTTCCCGCCGGTGGGCCGGATCGACGGCGCCGCCGGAGACCGGAACCTCATCTGCTCCTGCCCGCCGCTCGAAGAGTTCGAAAACTAAAGGACCGGCACCGTGACCGAGAAATACACCGCCCTTTACGACGAACATAAAAAGCTTGGCGCCTCCTTCACCGACTTCGGCGGCTGGCAGATGCCATTGAAGTACAGCTCCGAACTGGCTGAACACCACGCCGTCCGCAGCACCGCCGGCCTGTTCGACCTCTCCCACATGGGCGAAGTCTGGGTCACCGGGCCGCAGGCCGCCGCGTTCCTGGACTACGCCCTGGTGGGAAAGATCTCCGCCATGGCCGTGGGCAAGGCCAAGTACTCGCTGATCTGCAACGAGGACGGCGGCATCATCGACGACCTCATCACCTACCGCCGTCCCGCCGCTGGAGACGGCACGGACGTCTTCCTGGTGGTGCCCAATGCGGGGAACGCCGCGGTGGTGGCGGCAGCCCTGCAGGAACGGGCCGCAGGGTTTGACGTGCTGGTGGAGGACGCCTCGGCCCGGACGTCGCTGATCGCAGTGCAGGGCCCCAAGGCACAGGAACTCCTGTTGCGCCTGGTCCCGGCCGCACAGCACTCCCTGGTGACGGAGCTGAAGTACTACGCCGCTGTGGAGGTTCCGTTCCTGGTGGGCGGCGCCGGCAAGGAACTCCTGCTCGCGCGTACCGGGTACACCGGTGAGGACGGGTTCGAGATCTTCGTGGACAACGCAGACGCCCCGGCACTGTGGCAGGCATTGGTCGCCATCGCCGACGACGGGGAGCTGACCCCGGCCGGCCTTGCCTCCCGCGACTCGCTTCGCCTGGAAGCGGGGATGCCGCTGTACGGCAACGAACTGTCCCTGCAGGGTGACCCGTTCGCTGCAGGCCTCGGCCCCGTCGTCGCGCTCTCCAAGGAAGGCGACTTTGTTGGCAAGGTTGCGCTGGCAGCAAAGAAGGAAGCCGGTGCCGGCACCACCTCCGGCCGCCGCCTCGTGGGGCTCAAAGGCAAAGGCCGCCGCGCCGGACGGGCACACTACCCCGTGCTCAAGGACGGCGCCCCGGTCGGGGAAGTCACCTCCGGCCAGCCCTCGCCCACCCTCGGCTACCCGATCGCCATGGCCTACGTCGACGTCGAGTACTCGGCACCCGGCACAGCCCTGGACATCGATCTCCGCGGCAAGGCAGAACCCTTCGAAGTTGTCGACCTCCCGTTCTACCGCCGCGCCGAGTAGTCCCTTGTTCCACCCCGTGGTCACCTTCGCGACGGCGGACCGGACATTTTCACGCCTGCGTTGGGCCCACGCCGTCAGGGTTCCCTGGCCGAGCTTGCGAGGCTAGGGAGACGGTGGGGAGCACGCTTTCGAAAAGTCCGGCTCCGCCGGCGCTCGTGGGCACGACGTTACCTGCTTGCCGCGTCGCCTTGGTGACGTGCTTGCGGAGTGGGCGGGGCATCCGGCAGCGTGCGTCTAAGGGAGCGTCACGTCCGCGCAGCGGGCGTCTTCGCGACCGAGCACGCAGAGGATGTCCTGCCCGCTCCAACCCCAACAACCTGTTTTAGTTAGGAATTTCCTCATGGCCGTTGGTGTCTTTGATCTTTTTTCGATCGGGATTGGCCCTTCAAGCTCGCATACTGTGGGGCCGATGCGGGCTGCTGCCGTGTTTGCTGAGGAGTTGAAGGCCTCGGGGAAGCTGGCGGACGTCTCCTCGCTGCGGGTGGATTTGTATGGGTCGTTGGCGGCGACGGGGCATGGGCATGGGACGATGACGGCGATCCTGTTGGGGTTGGAGGGGTTCCATCCGGAACTGATCCTGCCCGAGGAGGTGGAGGAGCGGCTGGCTTCGATCGCGGAGACCGGGATCCTGAACCTGGCCGGTGCGGTTGCGCTCCCGTACGGGGTGGGCGACATGGTGTTGCGGCCGTTGACGGTGCTGCCGCGGCACACGAACGGGATGACGTTCACCGTTACCGACGCGGCCGGGGATGTGGTGCATGCGGCGACGTTCTTCTCGGTCGGTGGCGGGTTCATCGTCCGCGAGGGGGAAGAGGACGCCGCGCAGCAGGAACTGGACGCGTCCAAGGAGGAGCTGCCGCTGCCGTTCCGGACCGCGGCAGAGCTGCTGGAGCACTGCGCGGTGACCGGGCTGGGCATCGCGGACGTGATGTTCGTGAACGAGAAGGCCTCCCGGTCCGAGGAGCAGATCCGGGCCGGGCTGGGGCATATCTGGTCGGTGATGGAGAACTGCGTGGCCACCTCGCTCAAGCGTGAGGGGGTGCTCCCAGGCGGGTTGAAGGTCCGCCGCCGCGCCCCGGACTGGTACGAGCGGCTGAAGAAGGAAACCGCCCGCCCCGAAGACACCGACAATGACGGCCAGGACGGGCAGGACCACTACGACCCCAGGTATTGGCAGGAGTGGGTTAACTTGGTGGCGTTGGCGGTGAACGAGGAAAACGCCTCCGGCGGGAGGGTGGTCACCGCCCCCACGAACGGGGCGGCCGGGATCATCCCCGCGGTGCTGTTCTACGCCCTGCACTTCGCCCCGGGCATGGACCAGGCCACCCAGGCCGACCGCGACGATGTGGTGGTGCGGTTCCTGCTCGCCGCCGGCGCGGTCGGGGTGCTCTACAAGGAACAGGCCTCGATCTCCGGGGCCGAGGTGGGCTGCCAGGGCGAGGTCGGGTCCGCGTCCTCGATGGCCGCCGCGGGCCTGGCCGAGGTCATGGGCGGCACCCCGGCCCAGGTGGAGAACGCCGCGGAGATCGCGATGGAACACAACCTCGGCCTGACGTGTGACCCGATCGGCGGGCTGGTCCAGGTCCCCTGCATCGAACGGAACGCGATCGCCGCCGCGAAAGCGATCAACGCCGCGAAAATGGCGCTCTGGGGCGACGGCACCCACCGCGTCTCCCTCGACGAAGTCATCATCACCATGCGCGAAACCGGCAAAGACATGAGCGACAAATACAAGGAAACCGCCATGGGCGGCCTCGCCGTCAACGTTGTCGAATGCTGACACCCCGCTGACACCTGACCGAATGGCGGGACGGGCGGTGCCCGTGCGCCTAATTGTGAGTTGCCGCCCACCAATTGAGGCTGGCAGCGAACACCAGCCATGAGATGTAGGGGAGCAGGAGCAGCCCTGCCGTCCGGCTGATCGGACCGAAATGCAGCACCGTCACCGTTACCGCGGCGACCAGGGCCACGATGATGGCCAGGCCCAGCCACAGGGCCGCCGTGCCAAGAGCCGGGTAAAGGGCGAAAAAGACCGGGGTCCAGGTGAGATTGAGGGCCAGCTGGATGGCGTAAACCACCATGGCCTGCCGTGTCCCAGCGGTGCGTTTACGCCAAACCAGCCATGCAGCGAGGGCCATTGCCGCATAAAGGATGGTCCACACCGGACCGAACACGCCATTGGGCGGGGACCAGGGGGCCTTGTCCGCGGCTGCATACCAGCCAGTGACATTGGCCGCCGATGCCAAACCGCCCAGCGCCGCCACCACCAAGGACGCCAACAGGAAACCGGCAAGCGCGGCGGCCTGCACCCCGGCACTGTACGGCTTCCCGCCGCTGCCCGCGGGAGCGGTGCTCTGTTCCCCATCCGGCCTCATACCCCAACCCTTGTTGAACATCCTGAGCTCCGTCAAGGTGACGCTCCACACCCGGACGGCCGCCGTCCCGGGCATGCCGGAGAAAAGCCGGGAGCGCCTGAGGCTTTAGACTTGAGGCTGCATGTCCGCACGCATCCAGAAGTACCGAAACCGCGCACAAACCCGATTGGACACGGCCCCCTTGCGAGAATTCACCGCACGTTTTGCCACAGCCGAGGAAATTGAAAACTGGGACAAGCACGTCACGGCCAACCCGAACGGCGGCAACATGCTGCAGTCCGCCGCCTACGCATCGGTCAAGAACGGAAGCGGCTGGAAAGTCCGGTTCCTGGTGCTGGAAGGCGGCGGGAACGCCAGCTATAACCTGGTGCTGGAGAAAAGCTTCCCCGTCCTGGGACGGCTCTGGTACCTCATCAAGGGCCCCGACCTGGTAGGGGCAGCAGACCTGGGCGCTGCCCTCGCAGCGTGCGCGCAGCTGGTCCGCAGCAGCAAGCTGAAGGTGTTCACCATCAAAGTGGAACCGGACATCATCGACTCAGACGAAGCGCAGCGGGAACTGGCAGCAGCCCACCTGGCCAAAGCCCCCAACATCCAGTCCAACGATTCCACCGCCCTGCTGGATATCTCCGGCACGGAAGAGGAAGTCTTTAAGGCCATGTCTTCCCGGGCCAGGAACGCAATCCGGCGCGCAGAGCGCGAGGGCTGCCAGGTGGTCCGGCAGGAACAGGGACCGGAAACCTACCGGGCCCTGTACGACCTGATGGCCAACACGGTCAACGCAAAGGGTTCCATGCCCCTGCGCAGCTATGAGTACTACGAGCGGTTCTGGGACGAGTTCTGCAACCGCGGCCAGGGCAACTTTTTCTTCGCCTACGAGGACGGAAAACCCAGTGTTGGTGCCTTCGTCATCAACTACGGGGCCAAGGCAACGTACAAAGACGGCGGTTCCACCCAGAACCGCAAGCAGTACGGGGACTCGCACCTGGTGCAGTGGACGGCCATCCGGCGGATGCAGGAACTTGGCTGCACGGAATACGACTTCTGCGGCACCCCGCCGGCTGCCCGCATTAAGGACAAGACCCACAATCTCTACGGAATGGGCATGTTCAAGACCAGCTTCACCAAGACGGTCACCGACTTTGTGGGCTGCCACGACTACATCCTGTCCCCGCTCCGGCACCGGCTCTGGGTCAACGGTGGAGAGAAAGTGTTCCGCCGGATCGAGACCGCACGAACCGGGCAGCAGTTCTACTGACCCGCTGCCGCCAGGGCCCTCTCCTGAGCGCCCCGCGCGGCCCGTACGCTGCGGGAACCCGGCCGGCCTGAACGCCGTCCGCCCTGAACACCCTCCACCCTTAACACCCTCCACCCAGTGCGTGCCCACAGGCCGCGAAGAGTCCAGAAGAAGGTCACCCCTTGAATCCAGTTTCCGCCGCGACCGGGCTTGAATACGCCAACCTCAGCGACGCCGAATTCGAGGCCTTCGCCCTGAAGCACCCGCAGAACAGCTTCCTGCAGTCCATCGACTTCGCCCGCTTCCAGCGTGCCCGGGGCCAGCAGGTGGAACTCTTCGGGGTCCGTCGCGACGGCGAACTCGTGGCCGCAGGAAAGCTCAACTACACCACCACCCGCCTGGGCTACACCGTCTGCGAGTGTGCCAAGGGCCCCCTCATGGACTACTCGGACCGGGACCTGGTGCGCGCCGTCGTCGGGCTTCTCCGCAACCACGCCGCTGAGCGCAAGGCGGCTGAACTGCGGATCTCGCCGAACATCAGGTACATCGCACGCGACGCTGATGGCGCCGAACACCCGGACGTCGAAGACAACAGGCCGCTGGTGGCGGACCTGGAACAGCTCGGATTCCAGCACCAGGGCCTGGACATGAACTTCATCAACGTCAACTGGATGTTCATCAAGAACCTGGTGGGGATCCAGGACGCCGAAGAACTGATCATGGGCACCAGCTACCGCACCCGCAAAGCCATCCGCAAGGCGGAAAAGAACGGCGTCTTCCTCGAACAGGCCACCCTGGAAACCCTCGACGATTTCTACGGCGCCCTGAGCCGGGCAGGCGACGAAAAAGGGTTCGTGTACCGCGAACGCGCCTACTACGAGAACCTGCTCCGCACCACCTCCGCGGAGTTCACCAAGCTGATGATGGCCAAGATCGACATCCCGGCCTACCGCAAATCCATCACCGAACGGCTGGCCGCGGAGTCGGCCACAGCGGCGGACCTCCGCCGCGAGGTGGAGGAGACCGGCAGCAAGAAGAAGGCCAACCGGCTCAAAGTGGTCCAGGACCTGGTGGACAGCTACGAGCGGAGCCTGAAGGACATCGAACGCTTCCCCGACTCCGTGGGAACGGCCACCGTCGCGGCCATCCACTTCGTCTGCTACGGCGACGAGGTGGTGTGCGTGATCGGCGGCACCGTCCAGGACTACATCTACTTCAACGGCGCAACCTCCCTTTACTGGGGAATGATGCTGCACGCCCTGGAGAAGGGCTACCCGCGGTACAACTTCTACGGCACGTTCGGCATCTCCGGGCAGGACGAGGAAGGCCACGGCGGCTACGAATTCAAGAAGGGATTCGGCGGGGAAGTGGTCCAGCTGGTGGGGGACTTCGTCCTCCCGGTCCGCCCCGCCGTCTTCCACGCCAACCGGCTGGCCAGGTCCGCTGCCGCTGCCGCCCGCACACTGCTGGGTAAACTGCCGCTGAAGCGCGCATCCTGAGAGTCCATCAACCGCGCACAGGGAGGAAACGGGCATGACCAACCGGCCCGAACGGCCAGGGTCCAGGCCGAAGACTGATGGCCTGCCCAAGACTGAACCACTGACCCCTGCACAGCTTCGGCAGGACGCCGCCGCCAAGAGGATGCTGCGCCGCCTGGTGCAGGGCGAGAATCCTCCCACGGCTCCGCTGAGCATCGTGGACCGGCTGGCGGGCAGCCCGTACGCCAACCCCACCATCCAGGTCGGCGGCGTGGATACGTCCGCGCGCAAAACCCTGGACTTCGCCCTGCACCTGGCTGAGACCATGTTCCGCTACGGCGCGGGCGCCCTGGAAGTCGAAACCAGCATCATCGCGGTCACGGCGGCCCTGGGGCTGAAGAACATCGAAGTGGACATCACCAACCAGTCCGTGGGCATCAACTACGCGCCCAAGGACCAGACCCCCATCGCCCTGCTGCGCGTGGTGCGGTCCTGGACCAACAACTACGCCGGGCTGGCCAAGGTGCACCAGCTGGTCACCGACATCGTGGCCGGGGGTGTGGGCCGTGACGAAGCAATCCGCAGGCTCAACGAGGCCATCACCAGCCCCAAGCCCTACCCGCGGTGGATGGTCACCGTAGCGTTCGGCATTTTCGCCGCGGTGTTCGTGGGGGTGCTGGGCGGCGGCCCGGTGTCGTCGGTGATCGCGTTCGTGGCCAATATCGGCATCAGCCTGCTGGCCCGGCAGCTGGGACGCTGGCGGGTTCCCGACTTCTTCATCACCGCGAGCTGCTCTTTCGTGGTCACCATGCTGGCGCTGCTGCTCTGGCAGCTTGGGCTCACGACGTCGCCCTCCATCGTGGTGGTGGGCGGCATCCTGCTCCTCCTGCCCACCGGGCGCCTGGTGTCCTCCGTGCAGGACGCCATCAACGGCTTCCCCGTGACCGCGGCGGGCCGGTTCCTGTCCACCCTGCTGACCTTCGGCGCCATCGTGGCGGGAATCGCCGTTGCCTTCGTCGTGGGGGAGCTGACGGGGCTGCAGCGCATCGACGTCACCCAGACCTTCCCGCCTGCCTACGATCTGTGGGTCCTGATCCTCTTCGTGGCCGCCGCTGTGATGGCCATCGGCATCACGGAACAGACCACGTGGAAGCTCCTGCTGCCCACGGCAGCCGTGGGCGTGGCCGGCTACCTGGTGCTGCTCGGCTGCGGCCAGCTGGGCATCGGGGACCGGTTTGCACCTGCCATGGCCGCCGTCGTCATTGGCCTGCTGGCACGGGTGGTAGCCCTGCGCATGGGCGCACCGCAGCTGGTGGTGGCAGTCCCCGCGGCACTCATCCTGCTGCCGGGCCTCACGATTTTCCGGTCCATGTATGTGCTCACCGTTGAGGAGTCTGAAGTCCTGGCCGGTGCCGGCGGGATGCTCAGTGCCGGCGCCATTGTGCTGGGCACGGCGGGCGGGATTGTGCTGGGCGATGTGCTGGCCCGTCCACTGACCCGCAGCCTGGCAAGCAACGAGCGGCGCCGGGCCCGCCGCCGCTAAGCCACGGCCGCCTGTCCAGGCTAAATTTGGCCGACCGGAAGCTTCTTCTCGGCCTGGAAGTCGTCCTCTACCCGGCCCTGCGCCCAGTACCCGGAGAGGGACACCTGCCGGCGCTCCAGTCCGCGCTGCTTGAACAGGACCTCGCGCAGGGCTTTCATGTAGCCGCGTTCGCCGTGCGCAAAGACATCCACCGTGCCATCGGGCCATTCCGCGTCCGCCACTGCGTTCACCAGCAGGTCGCTGGAACCCGCCGGAGCGCCGTTGCGGGGCAGCCAGGTGATGTGCAGTCCTGCCGGGGCGGCAATGGGCTGGATGTCCGCCCCGGATCCGACCTCCAGGAAGGCCAGCCCGGTTGCCCCTGCCGGCAGTGACTCGATGCAGGCGGCGATGGCGGGCAGGGCCGCCTCGTCACCGGCAAAGAGGTACCAGTCGGCCTCGGGGTTGGGGTTGTACGCGCCGCCGGGGCCGGTAAAGATCAACGGCTCACCCGGCTGGGCGTTGGCCGCCCACGGACCGGCGAACCCTTCATCGCCGTGGACCACGAAGTCGATGGCCAGCTCCCGGGCCCCGGGATCCACCCAGCGCAGCGTATAGGTGCGGGTGAACGGCCACTGCTCACGCGGCATGGTTTCCCGCACCGTCCAGAGATCCAGCGGGGAGGGGTACTCCACGCCGGGCTGTGGAAAGACGATCTTCACGTAACGGTCAACGAACCCGTTGTTGACGAAATCACCGAAGCCCTCTCCGCCGGCCACGATCCGGACCATGTGCGGGGAGAGCTGTTCCTTCCGCAGCACGGTGAGGTTGACCTGCGGACGGCTCTTCTTGGTTGCGCTGGTGGCGGCGGGGACAGTGCTCATAAGGCAAGCCTAGCTAGGGCAGCGGCGGGAGTTCCCAAGTTACGTCCCGCGCACCCTGTTCCCGGAGCAGCTGGTTTACGCGGCTGAACGGCCTGGAACCAAAGAACCCGCGGGAAGCGGACAGCGGACTGGGGTGCGGGCTGGTGACCGCAGGAGCCCCGCCCAGGAGCGGCCGGACGCCCTCAGCCTCCTTGCCCCACAACACCGCCACCAGCGGCATCCCTGACCCGTCCGGGGACTTGCGGGCGGCCAGTGCGGTGACTGCCGCCGTCGTAATTTCCTCCCAGCCCTTGCCCCGGTGGGAGCCCGCCGCGCCGGCCCGGACGGTGAGCACCCGGTTCAGGAGCAGCACCCCCTGCTCCGTCCACGCGGACAAATCCCCATGGACGCGCGGGGGAATGCCCAGGTCCGACTCCAGCTCCCGGTAAATGTTGACCAGGCTGCGGGGGAGGGGTCGGACGTGCGGGTCAACCGAAAACGACAGGCCGACGGCGTGTCCCGGCGTGGGGTAGGGGTCCTGCCCCACGATGAGGACCTTCACGTCCGCGAAGGGCTGGCGGAAGGCGCGCAGGACGTTCGACGGCGGCGGCAGGAGCTGGTGCCCGGCCGCCTCTTCGTCTGCGAGGAACGCCAGGACCTTCCGGAGCTGGGCTTCGACGCCCTGCAGCGCCGCGGCCCAGTCCGGAGCCATCAGCTCTGCCAGTGGCAGCTGCGCCAGATCGGCGAAGCCGGCGGCGTCCGCAGGGTCCTGCTGCAGCTCGAAGAGGGCGTCCGATTTAACCATCGTTCCATTGTTGCAGGGACGGAGCAGGGCCGGCCGGGAACATCCAGCCGGGCGGGCGTAAATGACACCCTTGTTATTCGGCGGCTAGCATAGGGGTAAGACATTGACCCTTACCAGCGAAGGAGTGCGCCGTGGCGGAACCGGCCCGGGAACACCTGCCGGAGCAGGATCCAGGGAACTCCCTCCTGGCGGATTTCACCCTTCGTGAGTCCTCCCTGTCCGAGCGTGAACAACAGATGCTGGCGCTGGAACGGCAGTGGTGGAAGTACGCGGGAGCCAAGGAGCAGGCCATCCGTGACCTGTTTGACCTCTCCGCCACCCATTACTACCAGCTCCTGAACGCATTGATCGACCGCGAGGATGCGCTGGCCCACGATCCCATGCTGGTCAAGAGATTGCGTAGACTACGTACGTCGCGCCACCGTGCACGTACTGCCCGGCGCCTGGGATCCGACGCTTAAGACGCCCCAGGCCGGGACAACAGCCGCAATCAACAAGGATGTCCTTCCACCATGACCAGATACGCCCGCGATGAATTCGACAAAGTCCCGGAGGCTGCGTCGCGACAAGGTGTCCACCGGACGGCCTCGGCCCCGTCCCGCGTGCGGCTGTGGCCCATCCTGGCGATGGGAGTGGCGGCCCTGGCCATAGGGTTGGTGTCCTTCCTTATCCTTCCCAAACTTGGCTTCAACACCACCGCCAGCCAGGCCTCGGCCAGCGTGGAGTCAGCTCCGCTGGCCGGCACCGGCACAGCCCCTTCGGCCACGCCTTCCGCTTCCGCGCCCGTGGCTTCCACGGTGCCCTCCGCTTCTTCCGAGCCAACCCAGGACGCCGGCCCCGCTCCGGAGTCCACGGCCCCTGCCAGCCAGCAGGCCGTCGTCGACAGGACCCAGGCCGTTGCCGTCTACAACGCCGCCGGCACGGCGGGGCTGGCCAGCCGGGTAGGCGCAACCGTCCAGGGTGACGGTTGGCGGCTCGGCCAGGTTGGTAACTGGTCCGGAGCCCCGCAAAAGTCCTCCGTGATTTTCTACGCAGGTCCCCAGCACCTGGCCAGCGCCCAGGCGCTTGCCGGTCTGCTGAACATCCCCACCGTGGTGGACAGTACCGAATTCCAGTCGCCGCTCGTTGTGGTCCTGGGCCCGGGTTACCGGTAGCCGCACGCCGTCCAGTAACGCCGGTCCGGTCTCCACCTGGCCCCCAAACGGAAAGAGTTGTTCATCATGGCACTGGGAACCGTGAAATGGTTCAACGCTGAAAAGGGCTACGGCTTCATCACCGTTGACGGCTCCGGTGATGACATTTTTGTCCACTGGTCCGCAATCCAGGGGGAGGGGTACCGTGCCCTGGCCGAGGGGCAGCGGGTGCAGCTCGATGTGGGCGAGGGTGAAAAGGGTCCGCAGGCGGAAAACGTCCGGCCGGCCCAGTGATGCCTGCTCTGCGGCGAGATGGCCGCGTCCGGGCGGCCCTCGCCCTGTCCGCGGCAGCAGTTCTTTCGATGACAGCATGCGCCGGTACCGGCGGCAACGCCAGGGTGGAAACGGCGGAGGCCTCCGGCGACGGCGTGCTGCGGGTAGGGATGATCCTGGACAATGCCGGTGACAATGCCTTCCTTAACGCTCCCCAGCTGGCTGCCGCCAAGCTCGCCGTCCAGGACATCAACGCCGCCGGCGGACACAAAGGCCGGCCGGTGGAGCTCCTCCCGGTGCACCCGGACCAGGACACGGGAAAGCAGGCGAAGGACCTCGCCGCCGCCAAAGCGGATGTGGTGATCGGACCCACCGATTCCAGCCATGCGGCCGCCGCGGTGGACGTTCTGTCCCACGCGCGCATACCGGTCATCTCGCCGGCCAACACCGCCGCAGGCCTGTCAGGGCTCGCCAGCGGAGGCTACTATTTCCGCACCGCCGCAGCCGACGTCGCCCAGGGCCCCGTGCTGGCAAAACTCGCCAAGGACTCCGGGGCGGCCACCATCACTGTGCTGTACCAGGAAGGCTCCTACGGCAAGGACCTCTCCGCTGCCGTCACAGACGCTGCGACAAAGTCCGGACTCACGGTCCTGCCCGGGGCCGGCTTCAAGGACGGTGCCGCCGCCGAAACCGCGCGCTCCACTGCAAAGGCCAAGCCTGACGCCGTCGTCCTGATTGCCCGCGAGGGCGCGCAGGACGCCCTGGCCGGGCTGGACAGCGCCGGCCTCACCGGTTCACGGATCATCCTCAGCGACGGCGCGTTTGCCCGGTACGGCTCCAGGCTCGGCTCCGGGACCCTCGAGGGCACACGCGCCGTCGTCCCCGGACAGTTGCCCACCGCTGCCTTCCAGGCAAAACTGCTGGCGGTGGACCCTGCCCTCAAGGACGTCTCCTACGCTGCCGAAACCTACGACGCCGTCACGCTGGCGGCCCTCGCCGCAGCACGTGCCCAGGATGACGCCGGACGCTCCATTGCCGGCAACCTGATTGCCGTCTCCGGAGGGGCAGCCGGCCCCGGCGCCGGAGTGCCAGCCGCCCCATGCCTGAGCTACAAGGAGTGCCTGGGCGGCCTTGCTGCCGGCCCGGACATCAACTACGACGGCGAATCGGGCCCGGTGGCCTTCGATGCCAAGGGCGATATCACCACGGCCCTCTTCTCCGTGTACACCTTCGGACCCGACAACAACCCCTCGCTGTCCGGCCGGGAGACAGCGGGCCACTCCGGCTGATCGCCCTGGGCGAAGCGGCCCCGTCCTGCGGGGTGTCACGCGTCTTTTCGCTTGCACTCTCACCTGGGGAGTGCTAATTATTGACTTAGCACTCTGACGCACCGACTGCTAAAGCAATGCCTGGTTCCGGCCGGCGGCGCACGGCACCGGTCGAGGAGCGAAAGAAACACCTCACTTCAGTGAGATCCCCGCCCGGAGGCATACAGAGGCCGCCGGCAAAGGATCGTCCGTCGCGGGCACTGCAGCGAAGGTTCATTCTTAACGACTGTCCCGAAAGGACTACTGCCGTTATGGCCAAGATCATTGCATTTGATGAAGAGGCACGCCGCGGCCTTGAGCGTGGCCTGAACACCCTCGCCGACGCCGTTAAGGTCACCCTCGGCCCGCGTGGACGCAACGTCGTCCTCGAAAAGAAGTGGGGCGCCCCCACGATCACCAACGATGGTGTTTCCATCGCCAAGGAGATCGAGCTGGACGATCCCTACGAGAAGATCGGCGCAGAGCTGGTCAAGGAAGTTGCCAAGAAGACCGACGACGTTGCCGGTGACGGCACCACCACGGCAACCGTCCTGGCCCAGGCCCTGGTCAAGGAAGGCCTGCGCAACGTTGCCGCCGGCGCCGACCCGCTGTCCCTCAAGCGCGGTATCGAAAAGGCTGTTGAGGCCGTCACCGCCGAGCTGCTGAACTCCGCCAAGGAAATCGAAACCAAGGAAGAGATCGCGGCTACCGCCTCCATCTCCGCCGGTGACGACGAGATTGGTGCCCTTATCGCCGAAGCCCTGGACAAGGTTGGCAAGGAAGGCGTCATCACGGTCGAGGAGTCCAACACCTTCGGCCTGGAGCTGGAACTCACCGAAGGCATGCGCTTCGACAAGGGTTACATCTCCGCCTACTTCGTCACCGACGCTGAGCGCCAGGAAACGGTCCTCGAGGATCCGTACATCCTGATCGTCAACTCCAAGATCTCCAACGTCAAGGAACTGGTTGCTGTCCTGGAAAAGGTCATGCAGTCCAACAAGCCGCTGCTGATCATTGCCGAGGACATCGAGGGCGAGGCCCTGGCCACCCTGATCGTGAACAAGATCCGCGGCACCTTCAAGTCCGTCGCCGTCAAGGCTCCCGGCTTCGGTGACCGCCGCAAGGCCCAGCTCGCCGACATCGCCGTCCTCACCGGCGGCCAGGTCATCTCCGAGGAAGTTGGCCTCAAGCTGGAGACTGCCGGCCTGGAGCTCCTGGGCCAGGCCCGCAAGGTTGTTGTCACCAAGGACGAGACCACCATCGTCGAAGGTGCCGGCGACGCCGACCAGATCGCCGGCCGCGTGTCCCAGATCCGCGCCGAGATCGAGAACTCCGACTCCGACTACGACCGCGAGAAGCTGCAGGAGCGCCTGGCCAAGCTGGCCGGCGGCGTTGCAGTTATCAAGGCCGGAGCTGCAACCGAGGTTGAGCTCAAGGAGCGCAAGCACCGCATTGAAGACGCCGTGCGCAACGCCAAGGCTGCAGTTGAAGAAGGCATCGTCGCCGGTGGCGGCGTGGCCCTGATCCAGGCCGGTGCCAAGGCATTTGCCAACCTTCAGCTCTCCGGCGACGAAGCAACGGGCGCCAACATCGTCCGCGTTGCCATCGACGCTCCGCTGAAGCAGATCGCCTTCAACGCCGGCATGGAGCCTGGCGTAGTTGTCGACAAGGTCCGCGGCCTGCCCGCAGGCCACGGCCTGAACGCAGCAACCGGCGAGTACGTCGACCTGCTGGCTGCCGGCGTCAACGACCCCGTAAAGGTGACCCGCTCTGCCCTGCAGAACGCTGCCTCGATCGCCGGCCTGTTCCTCACCACCGAAGCAGTGGTGGCTGACAAGCCGGAGAAGGTTTCTGCCCCCGCCGGTGGCGACGACATGGGCGGCATGGGCGGCATGGGCGGCTTCTAAGCCTCCCGGCCGGGACCTGCCCCGCCAATTACGAAAGTGCGGCCCCCTCTTCCGAGGGGGCCGCACTTTTTTGTCCCGCTGCCGGGCTCTACTTCCTGGCCGAATCCAGCATCCCCTGGACTTCCTTCTTGAAGGCTTCGGCGGCAGCCTGGGGGGTCTGCCGGTCATACAGCACTTCATCCGTGTAGCGCTTGATGACATTCTGGACGCTTCCCGCACCCACAGGAGGAACCGGGGGCGCGTCCTTGATATCCGGCGCAATGTCCTTCAGGAACCCCACCACGGTGGTGTCTGCCGGCTTGAGCGAGGACGTGATGCCGGAAACGATGTCGCTGTTGGTGGGTACCCCCCTGTCCGTCATCAGGATGGCCCCGGCCTCCGGGCGGTTGGTGAGGTAGTTGATAAACTCCGCGGCTTCCTTGGGATGCTTTGAACGGGATGAGGCGGACCAGAACATCGTCGGCTTGTAGTACATGCCGTTACTGGCCGCCGCGCCGTCGACGCTCGGAGCGCGCAGCATTTTGATGTTGCTGCCGGTGGTGGCCTCAAGCGATCCAAGTTGGTTGGTCCACCACCAGGCCATACCCACCCGGTTGGTGCCGAAGAGGCTTTGCTCAAGGCTGGCCCCGCCGTCTTCCGTCGCCACGTTCGCCGGCGGGCTGGCCCTGGAATCGCGTTGTTCCTTGAGCCGTTCCCAGAAGGAGGCGGCCGTGCCGGCCTCAAAGCCGAGCTTGCCGTCAGCGGAGTAGAGGTTTTCCCCGTGCTGGCGCAGCCAGATGATCAGGTCGGCCTCGTTGCTGCCGTAGGCGGCACCATAGGTCTTCCCGTCACTCGCGGCGCTGAGCTCCGCGGCGGTGTCCATGAATTCTTTCCACGTCCACGTCTTGTCATCCGGGACGGGTATGCCGGCCGCTTCAAATACCTTGGTGTTGGCCATGATGACGTAGGCATTCTGGCCTGTGCTCAGGCCATACTGTGCGCCGCTGTACTGGCCGGACGCGAGGGCTTCCTTGTCCAGTTTCGACGTGTCGATGCCGTCCTGCTTGGACAAGTCCATGAGGGCGCCGCGGCCGCCGTATTCGGCGATGTACTTCTGGTCCATCTGAATGACGTCGGGCGCATCGTTGGCGGCGGTCTTTGTGGCCAGCTTGTCCCAGTAGCTGGACCATTCGCCGGGCTCGGCCTTGACCTTGATGTTTGGATGGGACGCCTCAAACGCGGCGATGACCTTGTCTGTCTGTCCGTTGAGGTACTCGTTGCCCCACCATGCGAACCGCAGGGTTACCTGGCCGTTGTCGCCCGATCCGCCCGGGGCTCCGCAGCCTGTGGCCAGGATGGACAGGGCAAGGGCGGCAGCGCCAAGCTGGAAACTGCGGCGGCTTACGACTGGAATCGTCATTGATGTTCCTTCCGGGTTGGCTTCTCCGGCGCGGCCCAGCACGGTCGCCCGGCGTAGTCCAAGGATGAGAGAAACCGCTTTCTCATGTGATGCTGTGATTGTTTCGCGCATCCGGCACCCCCGTCAAGAATTTTCGGTAAACGTTTTCCCACATCTTCACCGGGCCGCTGTCGGCCGCTTCTGGCAGGATGGACCGGTGACGATTACTGCAGCGGCTGATGGTTCGGCCTTGGGAAACCCCGGCCCGGCCGGATGGGCCTGGTATGTGAATGACGATTGCTGGCGCGCCGGCGGATGGCCCCACGGGACCAACAACCAGGGGGAGCTGATGGCTGTCCTTGACCTCCTGCGCGCTACAGCGCACCTGCCCGGGGAAGACCTGCGCATCCTTTGCGACAGCCAGTACGTGATCAACTCCATTACCAAATGGATGCCGGGATGGAAGCGCAAAGGCTGGCGCAAGGCCGATGGAAAGCCTGTCCTGAACGTGGAACTGCTGAAGGAACTTGACCGCGAACTGGCCGGCAGGACCTACACCTTCGAATGGGTCAAGGGGCACGCCGGCCACGACCTCAATGAGGCAGCCGACGAGCGCGCCAGGGCTGCGGCAACCGCCTACCAGCAGGGAGTGGCAGCAAGGTCGGGTCCAGGCTTCCCCGGCGGCCAGCACCCGGGCACCTCCGGGCGCGCCGCGGCCCCGCAGCCTGCCTCCGGCGCGGGCCTTCCGCCCGCCACGCTGGACATCCCGCCCGCCGCACCGGCCCGTCCTGCAGCGGCGCCTGGCGACGTTCAGGCAGTCCGTGGCGCTGATGCTTCGGGGAGGCCGCGGGCCACTCCGGCGCCCGTCCCGGCCTTCGAGGAACTTGACCTGTTCAGCGAACTGGACAACGAAGCCCTCGAAGTGGCCGAGGCAACCCAGCAGGCCGGCTCAGTCCCGCCCGAGGCGCTGGTGGAAGAGCTCGAACGTGAGCTGCTGGGTCCCTTGGTGCGGGGGGATATCGGGCGGACCGCCGTCCTCCTTCACCCGGACTTCATGGAAATCGGGAGTTCCGGAAGGGTCTGGACCCGGGACGCCATGATGATGGCCCTGGAAGAGGACCCGGGGGAACGGACCGACATTGAAATCCTGGGTGCGGAGCGCATCGGCACCAGTGCGGTCCTGCTGACGTACCGAAGCTTTGCGCGATCCGGCACTACGCTCCGCAGTTCGCTGTGGGTCCTCGATGGGGACCGCTGGCGGTTGCGGTTCCACCAGGGGACTCCGGAGGCCTGAGCCCAGGTGTCAGCTGAACCGCTGCGCGTTCCCCTGCTCCGCCTGGGCATAGGTGGCGGCGGCAGAGGCCAAGGCGGTGTTGATGGATGCCAGTGAAGCCTCCACCCGGCCCTGGGTGATGGTCCATTCGGTGACGAGTGCCTGGAAGTTGGTGGCGGCGGAGCCCCGCCATGAACCCTGGAGTTCATCCAGTCCGCGTTTCATGGTTTGCACGTCGGCGCTGATCCGGTCCACCGTGGCCTGCACGTTGGCGGACTTCAGCTGAAGTAATTCTGTGTCGACGGAAATGATGCTCATGGCTGTGCCTCTCAGATAGGGCGGGGGAGTGGCCCCCGCGCCCGGCGGTTCCGGGCTGCTGGGACGAGCCTATGGAGCGGCGGCGGGCCGGAGCTATTGCCGGCCGGCTATATGTGGATAACCGATCCGTCGCTCCCCCTGGCGCCGGCGGTGCTTCCGGCTGGTTCCTGGCCGTCTGCGCCGCCATCCCGGGGTGGGTCTTCACGCCGCGGCAGGCTGACCACCAGGGTGGCGCCGCCGCCGTCGGTCTTCTCAACCCGCACCGAGCCGCCGTGGGATCCCACGATTGCCGCCACGATGGCGAGCCCCAGGCCGCTGCCACCCGTCTCCCTGGTGCGGGAGGTGTCCGCACGGTAGAAGCGTTCGAAGACCTTGGCCGCCTCCTCTTCGGAAATGCCCGGTCCGTGGTCCCGCACTTCGATGACGGAGCGCTCCCCGCCGTCGGCACTGCGCACCCCAACGGCGAGTTCGACAGGACTGCCCTCCGGGGTGTAGCGCAAGGCGTTGCCCACAAGGTTTCCCACCACCTGGCGCAGCTTGGCCTCATCCCCGAGCACCGGGGCAGGTGCCGCCGGTCCGCCGTCGAGCCCGGTCAGTGAAATCACCCTGGAACGGTCGCTCGCCTGCGTGTCCACCACGGCATCGTGGGCGATCAGCTGCAGGTCCACCGGCTTCTGCTGCAGGGGCCGCTGCTCATCGAGGCGGGCCAGCAGGAGCAGGTCCTCAACCATCGACCCCATGCGCTTGGCTTCGCTTTCGATCCGGCCCATGGCTGTGGCCACGTCCTCGTCCGTGGCCAGGGCGCCGTGGCGGTACAGCTCGGAGAACCCGCGGATGGTCACCAGCGGGGTACGCAGCTCGTGGGAGGCGTCGGCGGCAAAGCGGCGCATCCTGGCTTCGGAGGCGGTCCGCGCTGCAAAGGCGGTTTCAATATGCGCCAGCATGGCATTCAGCGAACTGCTGAGCCGGCCCAGCTCGGTAGTGGGGTTCTCCACTTCCACGCGGCGGGAGAGGTCGCCGGCGGCAATGGCGGCGGCCGTTTTCTCCACCCTGGCAAGAGGCCGGAAGGAACGCGACACGGTCCAGCTCGCAATGAGCGAGGCCAGCAGCAGCGTCAGCAGGCCCACCCCGGTGACAACCAGGGTGGCATGCTTGAGGACGTCGTCCACGCTCTCCAGCGGCAGCCCAATCACCACCACGGCAGTGGTTTGGCCGTTCTGGACCGTCACCGCCACCACGCGCCAGTTCTCCCCATCCGTCCCGCGGACCTGGAAGGGGGCCAGGTCGCGGGCCTGCGCCTGTTCCACCGTCATGGAGCTGATGTCCGGGTGGTCGTCGGGATCACCGCCGAACGTGTACGGCTGCTCGCCCGGCGCGAAGAGCATCAGCGAGTAGTCGGTGGGTATGGAGCTGGGAGCCTGCAGCTGGGTGAAGGAGCGTTGTTTCCGGGCGGAGTCGACGGCGGCGTTCAGTTTGTCATCCACCTGGCCCTGAAGGTAGCTGTGCAGCAGTGTCAGGGTCACCGCACCGGTCACTGTCAGGGCCACAATCAGCAGGGCCATGATCATGGCCACCAGCTGCGACCTGAGTGAGGCCGACTTCCACCGCTTCAGCAAGGTCAGCGCTTTTCGGCCGTCCGCAGGACGTAGCCCACGCCGCGCTTGGTCTGGATCAGGGCCGGCGCCTCGGGGTCGATGTCCACCTTCCGCCGCAGGTAGGAGATGTAGGACTCCACGATGGACGCATCCCCGTTGAAGTTGTATTCCCAGACGTGGTCAAGGATCTGCGACTTGGACAGGACCCGGTTGGGGTTGAGCATGAGGTAGCGCAGGAGCTTGAACTCGGTGGGGGAGAGCTCAATGACGGTGCCGCCACGGCGCACCTCATGGGCGTCGTCGTCGAGTTCGAGGTCGTCCACGCGGATGACCGCGTCGTCGTCGAGCAGGGGCTGCGTGCGGCGGAGCACGGCACGGATCCTGGCCACCACTTCGTCGAGGCTGAAGGGTTTGGTGACGTAGTCGTCGCCGCCCACGGTCAGGCCCGTTACCTTGTCCTCCGTGTCGTCCTTGGCGGTCAGGAAGAGAACGGGGAAGTGCTTGCCGGAGGCACGAAGCCGCCGGGTCACGGTGAAGCCGTCCATGTCAGGGAGCATGACGTCCAGCACGGCCAGGTCGGGGGCGTGGGTATCGGCCGCGGCGAGGGCGTCGCGGCCGTTCGCGGCCGAAACCACTTCAAAGCCGGCGAACCGGAGCGACGTGGAGAGGAGCTCGCGGATGTTGGGTTCATCATCAACGACGAGCAGCCGGGCTTCTGGACCGTTCTTGTTCATGCTCCCATCATGCTCCCAGTCTCTGGGAGTTGTCTGGATATTCGTTGTGAGCATGGTGATGGTGGGCTTGCCGTCACCAGTCCATGGTCCCCGGCTCGCCTTTGAACGGGCCCACCACCCGGCTGGTGATCCAGCCACCGTAGAAGCGGCCGGGCTGGGCCGTCACCCGTTCGCCATCCACTTCGCAGTAATCCATCCGGCCGGGATAGACCGCCACCCGGTCAGCGAGTGCCTCGAAGCCGGAGGCCGGCTCGGGATAGGACCAGGCGGCGCTGTCCGCTTCCTTGCCGCCGCCACGCACGGTCAGGTACTTCGCGGAACCCTTGAACTCGCAGAAGCTGCTGCCCGAGGCGGGCTCCAGGGAACCGGCGGCGAAAGCTGACTTGAGGATGTAGTACACCGGTGGGTGGCTGGTTTCGAGGACGCGCAGCGAATCGGTGGTATCGAGGATCAGTTCACCGCCCAGGACGATGCGGATCCGTTCAGTGCTGGGCTCGATCCGCGGCGGCCGGGGATAGTCCCAGGCCGACTCCTGCCCGGGTCCGGGCGTGGCAGGGACAATTCTTGTAGTCATGCTTCCAGTGTGCGTCCGGACGCGGCGTTCCGCACCCGGGAACCCAAATCGCGGCAAGAACGTTCCGCGTCCCACGTCTTCCCCCGCCCCTGCTGCGGGAATACAGTGATGCTTGCCGGGCGGGCAAGCCCGGCACCAGCGTTCCAACGGAGCACCGGCAGCCGTTTTTCCGCACACCCGTGGCTCCACCCCACCACCGGTAGTTTTCCGATAGCTCCTGGCCCATCGAAGGGGATTGACCATCATGACTGACCTGAGTGCGACTGACAAACCAGCTGCCAATGAACGCAGCATCCGGGACTGGGCGGACCTTGCCGAGGAGATGTGGTCCTATCTCACCGGCAAAGGTGCCGCGATCAACTACCAGTTCATCGACATGACCGTTGAGGTTCCGCGTGACATCGGCCCCGACGCGCCGCGTGCCACCTGGAAGCTCAACGGAAGCCTGCGCGTCACCACCAGTGACCGGGACGCCGCCGGAGCGGACTCGAACCGCGGTTGACGGACATGGCGGAGAACCGTCTGGACATCGATCTGGACTTTTCGTACACGGACGGGTCGGGTGCTGTCACCAACGGCCGTGCCAAGGCCGCCGGTACGGAGGTGACCGTGTCACTGGAAGGCCTCGCCCCGCTGACCGGCGGCGGCCTGCCATCGCTTGAAGAGATTAAACCGCTGGCGGAGCTGCTGGCCCGCAAAGGGATCAGCGTCACCGTTGCCGGACCTGACGGAACCATCCTCAGCCTGGGCAACGTGGACAGCCCGGCGTCACAGCGGCTGGTGACGCGCTCGCCCCATATCAAACTGGGCAAGCTCGGCTCCCTGCTGCCGCTGGTCAGGCAGGGCAGGCGGAGGCCCAGGGGCATGCCACTGCTGCCCCCAGCCACGCCCTTGCCGTTGGTCCCCACAGTCCAGCGGAACATCATCCGGCGCATCACCACCACCCACTACGCCAGGGGTGGCGGCCGGCCGCGGCTGATCTTTGTCCAGGATGCCGCCACCTGGACCGGCCAGATTCCGCGGGAGGTGGCCCTCTCCGGGGAGGTCACGACCATAGGCGGCAGCCCCGGGTCGGATGTCCAGCTGGAGGGCCTGGAGGCACTCCACGCCGAAATCAGGCACGACGAGCAGGATGAGTACGTCCTGGTGCCATTCGGGCCGGTCAGCGGAAGTGTTTCCAGGACAGGGCCTTCCGTACTGCGGACCGGGGCAAGGATCCAAATGGGGCAGTGGTGCCTTGCCTTCTTCCGGGAGGAATTCGCCGACCACGGCCGCCCCTATGGCGGCCGGAGCGGCGGCGAACTGGCCTACGAACGCCCCCAGCTGGACCCACGGACGGGAACCATGGAGCGTGACAGCTCCGAGGGCATCAGCTGAGGACGTGCAGGCCGCGGGCTATTCCGCGGCCTGCACGTCCTTGGCGTCCATGATCCGGTAGGCATAGCCCTGCTCGGCAAGGAACCGTTGGCGCTTGGCGGCGAAATCCTGGTCCAGGGTGTCCCGTGCCACCAGGGAGTAGAAGCGGGCGGCGCGGCCGTCCTTCTTGGGCCGCAGCAGCCGGCCCAGCCGTTGCGCTTCCTCCTGCCGTGACCCGAAGGAGCCGGACACCTGGATGGCCACCGAGGCTTCGGGCAGGTCGATCGAGAAGTTGGCCACCTTGGAAACCACCAGGGTCTGCAGTTCCCCGGAACGGAATGCGTCAAAAAGCTTCTGCCGTACCTTGACCGGGGTATCGCCCTTGATCACGGGTGCCTTCAGGCGTGCGCCAAGGTCATCCAGCTGGTCGATGTACTGGCCGATCACCAGCAGCTGCTCCCCGGCGTGCCGTGCCACCAGCTGCTCCACTACCTGGGTCTTGGACTCCGAGGTAGCGCAGAGCCGGTACTTGTCCGCATCATCGGCCATGGCATAGGCAACGCGTTCATCACCTGGCAGGTCCACGCGGACCTCCACGCAGTCCGCGGGCGCGATATAGCCCTGGGACTCGATGTCCTTCCACGGGGCGTCATAGCGCTTGGGCCCGATCAGGCTGAAGACCTCGCCCTCGCGCCCGTCCTCCCGGACCAGGGTGGCGGTGAGCCCAAGCCGGCGGCGGGCCTGCAGGTCGGCGGTCATCCGGAAGATCGGTGCCGGGAGGAGGTGGACTTCGTCATAAATGATCAGGCCCCAGTCGTGGCCGTCCACCAGTTCCAGATGGGGGTAGATGCCGCCGCGCCTGGTGGTGAGCACCTGGTAGGTGGCGATGGTCACCGGCCTGACCTCCTTGAGGGCGCCGGAGTATTCACCCACCTCATCCTCCGTGAGGGAGGTGCGCCTGATCAGTTCGTCCTTCCACTGCCGGGCAGCCACCGTGTTGGTGACCAGGATCAGCGTGGTGGTGGACCCAGTGGCCATGGCCGCCGCTCCCACCAGGGTCTTGCCGGCACCGCAGGGCAGGACCACCACGCCGCTGCCGCCCGCCCAGAAGTTTTCACTGGCCAGGCGCTGGTATGGCCGCAGTTCCCAGCCGTCCTCGTTGAGGGAGATAAGGTGCGGGGTGCCGTCCACGTAGCCTGCCAGGTCCTCCGCCGGCCAGCCGATCTTCAGCAGCAGCTGCTTGAGCTGGCCGCGCTGGGAGGCGTGCACCACCACCGTCTCGCCGTCGATCCTGGGCCCCAGCAGCGGCGCGATCTTCTTGGCCCGGATCACTTCCTCCAGGACGGGGTAGTCGTCCGTCCGCATGACCAGCCCGTGGCGGGGGTCTTTTTCCAGCCGCAGCCTGCCGTACCGGGACATGGTTTCCGCGACGTCAATCAACAGGGCGTGCGGCACGGGGAAGCGGGAGTACTTCAGCAGGGCGTCCAGCACCTTTTCGGCGTCCAGCCCGGCGGCCCGTGCGTTCCACAGGCCCAGCGGGGTCAGCCGGTAGCTGTGCATATGCTCGGGTGCCCGCTCCAGCTCGGCGAAAGGCGCGATGGCGTGCCGCGCTTCGGTGGCCAGCTCGTGGTCCACCTCAAGGAGGATGGTTTTGTCGCTTTGGACGATCAGGGGTCCGTCGGTCACGCGGGGAGATCCTTCACTGGCGCAGTTCCTCTGCGGCCTCGATATCGATGATGCGGTGCACGGACAGGACCCGTTCTGTGTCCTTGGCGGGATCGAAGACACGGACCCTGCCCCCGCTCACAGATAGCGGAACAACGACCTCCAGGCTGGCATTCCCCAGGCTGTCCACCACGTTCATATGGATCCGCTGCTTCAGCCGGATGGCCCTTTGCAGGGCCTCAAGCCCCAGCTGGGTGGCAGCCTCGCTGCCGGCAACGGCGCCGGGGTGGTGTCCGACGCCGGCGCCCGCCTGCCGCAGGACGCCCAGCTGGGCTTCAACCTCCTCCGCCGGGGGCGCCATCCGCGGGGCGGTGTAGACGGGGCGGGAGCTTTCCTGCGGCGTGGAAGGCCGGCGCAGGTGGGCCGCGGGTTCGGCCCCGTCCACGGACGGGGACAGTCCCAGGCTCCGGAGTGCGGCGGCCAGTTCGCGCGGCGGCGCCGATGAGGTCACAACCGTGGGTGACAGGCCGGCCAGGCCCAGCTGGGCGGCTTTCGGACCTGCCAGCAGCTCACGCAGGGCTGCTTCGTCGTCGCTTTGGATGAAGCTGGCGGCCTGGCCCACGCGGAGCCGGCCGTGCCGGGACGCTGTGTCTTCCACCAGGTACTCCAGCGGCTGCGGCACGGCGGTGGCTGAGTGTTCGCGAAGAAACGCCAGCAGGGCCGCGGCGTCGTAGCCGTGGTCGAGTGCCCGTTTGATGGACTCCGCGGAGAAGCGGTAGATGGTGGCCGGACCCTGCCCCTCGGCGTCGGCCATGACCAGGAGCTTTTCGGTCAGCGACGGTGCCAGGTAGCCGGGGGCCACAGCGGTCAGGTCCGCCTGCAGCAGCACATGGTTCAGGGCCGCAGGCAGGTGCTCGCCCAGGATGGCAAGGGCGGCATCAGGCTCGTCCTCGGCGACGGCGCTGCCCAGTTGGCTCAGGGCACCCGAACCCACCAGGCCCAGCATCTCCGCTTCGGCCAGGACCCCGCGGATCAGTGAGCTGAACCGCCGGGCCATCCGAGGCTGCGACCACTCCGCACGCTGCAGGACAGCGGCGGCGTCAAGGACGGGAGCGGCGCCGTCGGACGCGGCCGCCTGCTGGGTGAGCTCGTGCAGGATCTCCAGGATCCGTTTGCGGACCACTGGGGCGTCGGGCCGCTGCGCCCCGGCGGACAGTGCGGCGATGGTTGTTCCCGACGCCGACCGGCCGGCCGCCGCGCCCGGCGCCGAATTCACCGGCTGGCCCACCATGGACGGCACGCGCTCGCTGGCCAGCCACGCGTTCACCAGCCACAGCCATTGTTCCTGCCGGGGAAGGACCAGCCACTCCAGCTGCGGCGGCTGCACCCACGATGAGGAGTCGACGTCGAGCCGGATCAGCCCGGCCAGGCCGCACAGTTCCAGCAGCAGGCCTACCGCACCCTGGTCAATCCGCAGGTGCTCGGCCAGGCGGCGTATCTCGCGGACGCCCACACCTCCACTGCGCAGCGTGGCCAGCGGGTGTTCCCTGACGGCATACAGCAGTTCCGAGACCAGCCGCAGGGTTTCCGAGATGGAGCTCAGGGCCGCATTCCTGCGCAGCGCCGCCGTGGTCCGGCCCAGCTCGGGGACCGGTGGCGCCAGGGTGAAATCGTTGATGATCGCGCCACCGCGCAGGGCCAGCCCCACGCTGTGGGGCAGCTCCACGTGGGCGGCGTCCAGCGGAACCAGCAGCCCGCGGGCAAGGAGCCAGTCAACGGGCCCGACGTCGGCGCCCTCCGTGGTGACCGACGCTTTCCGCTGCGCCTGGGGGACGGCACCCATGGCCCAGTTCCGGAACCTGGCGAGCAGCGCCGTCGTCCGTTCCGGGGCGCCGGCGAGGATGTCCCTCAGCGCCTCCGGGGAGGAGGTCCAGTGCTGAAGGGCCAGGGCCGCCTCCATGGGCGTGGTGGCTTCGTGGATTGCGAACCCGCTGTGGTGCAGCTCGGAGACCAGCTGCACGGCGCGCTGGGCGAAGGCCGGCTGCAGGCGGACCAGCTCGGTATAGCTGCGGCCCAGGCCGGCCGGATAGATCCCCACCACGTCCTTGAGGGAGCCCACCGGGAGGTAGAACGGCCGGTCGGCGGCCGGGGAAGGGGTGCCGTGCGGGGGAGGGGCAGGGTGCACCAGGGCCAGCTCCTGCAGGGTGCCCAGGATTTGGGTGACGGTAGCCAGGGCGGAGCCGTGGATCAGTTTGTGCACTCCTTCAGCGGAGGCGCTGTGTCCGGTGTCGGTGTTGGTGCACAGATGGAGGGTTTCCAGGACCTGCATGTGCGGCCGGTCGAGCCGCTCCAGGGCGCGCTGGACGCTGACGCGGGAACTGGCGCGTGCCGCCAGTGCGGCAAAGTCCGGCACGGATGGGGATATGAGGTCCGGCCGCGCGGCGAACAGGGCCCGCAACGAATCGTCGCTGCGTGCCTCCAGGTCCTTGCCAAGCGCGCGAATGAGGGACATCAGTCCAACGTTACCGCTGCTGCGCCCTTCCCGCCCGCCGCCGGGCGGCAACACCGTCCAGGACCAGCAGGAGCATCAGGATGAAGGCCACCGGCAGGCCGTAAAGCGCGGTGTAGGTGATCCAGGCAGGAGCTACCGAGCCGGCGAAGGCAAGCGCCATGACAGCTGCCACGGCTATCAGGGACAGCACGGCAACAACTGCAGCGAGGACCATCAACGGCCGCCGGTAACGCGAGGGAGTCATGGACGCAACGCTACCGCGCCCGCAGCGGTGCGGGTAAAAGCCGGGGCCTTGCGCCTGCGGCGGAACAGTGCTGCCCAAAGCATCAATAGGCCATGCGGCAGGATAACCTTGAAGCATACAGACCAACACGGTTTCCGTTTGCCATACCCTGAACCCGCACAACAATGCGGATGCGGTGGCAGCCGGCCGTGTCTCATGACAGCAGAACGAAGAAGGTTGATTACGTGCCTACCGGCAAGGTCAAGTGGTATGACAAGGACAAGGGCTTTGGGTTCCTAGCGGGCGAAGACGGCCAGGAGGTTTTCCTGCCCAAGTCATCGTTGCCCGAGGGCGTCACGGAGCTGAAGGCCGGCACCCGGGTGGAGTTCGGAGTAGCTGACGGGCGCAAGGGCGCCCAGGCACTGGGCCTGCGGGTGCTGGACAAGACGCCATCCATTGCCAAGGCCAAGCGTCCCAGCGCCAAGGACCTCGCCCCGCTGGTGCAGGACCTGGTGACCGTCCTGGACAACCTGTCCGGGACCCTGTCCAAGGGCAAGTACCCGGACGGCAACAAGGGCAAGGCCATTGCTGCCGCCCTGCGCAAGGTCGCCGACGAGCTGGACGTTTAGGCGCCCATGACTCCCGATTCTGAACAGCTGGGCACGCCAGTGCAGGAGCAGGCCGCCAAGACTCCGGCCAAGCGCAAGGCCGGCGTGCCCGTGTGGCGCACAGGCAAGCCGGACGCCTTCCTGGCCGCGGCGGTGGACACTGCCCGGACCGCGTTGGAGGGCATCACGCCGGCGGCCACCATTGGCCCGCACCTGGCGGCCAAGAGCGAGGGCGACCGGCTGGTCACGCACCTGTTCGAGTCGAGGCTGCCCGGCTACGCAGGGTGGCAGTGGTACGCGGTGCTGACCCGCAACTCGCGCTCCAAGGTGGTTACGGTCAATGAGCTGGGCCTGCTGCCGTCCGAGGATTCGATCCTCGCCCCCGAGTGGGTGCCCTGGGCCGAACGCGTCCGCCCTGAGGACCAGCAGCAGGAGTCCGAAGCAGACGCCCCTGAAGCGAATGCCCCTGAAACGGACAGCCCTGAAGTTGACGCCCCTGCAGGGTATGGCCAGGAATCAGCGGAAGAGGCCCGGGATTCGACGGACGACGCCGGCACCCAGGCAGGAGCCTGACCGCACCTCCGCCGGGAAACCGGCCACCCCCTGGCCGGGGACAACGAAAAACGGCGCCGTCCGGGAAGAACCCGGGCGGCGCCGTCGTACGTTATGCGTACGTGCAGGCCGTGCCTACTTCCGCAGCTCGCCCACCACGTAGTCGATGCTGGACAGCAGGGCCGAGACATCGTCCGGCTCGATGGCCACGAAGGTGGCGATGCGCAGCTGGTTGCGGCCCAGCTTCCGGTAGGGCTCCGTGTCCACGATGCCGTTGGCGCGCAGGACCTTGGCAACAGCTGCCGCATCAACCGATTCGTCGAAGTCGATGGTGGCGATGACGTTGGAGCGTTCCTCCGGGTTGGCCACGAACGGGGTGGCGAAGTCGGAGGCCTCGGCCCAGCTGTAGATGCGCCCTGCGGAGTCAGCCGTGCGCGCGGCGGCAAAGTCCAGGCCGCCGTTGGAGTTCAGCCACTGGACCTGGGCGTCCAGGGTGACCAGCGTGGACAGCGAAGGCGTGTTGTACGTCTGGTTCAGGCGGGAGTTGTCGATGGCGGTCTGGAGGTCCAGGAAATCCGGGATCCACCGGCCGCTGGCCTTGATCCGCGCGGCACGGTCGATGGCGGCGGGGGAGAACAGGCCAAGCCAGAGGCCGCCGTCGGAGGCGAAGTTCTTTTGCGGGGCGAAGTAGTAGACGTCGCTCTGGGCAACGTCCACGTCCAGGCCGCCGGCCGCCGAGGTGGCGTCCACCAGCACCAGCGATCCCTCGTCGGCCCCGGAGACGCGCGTGACCGGCGCCGCCACACCGGTGGAGGTCTCATTCTGCGGCCAGGCATAGACGTCCACGCTGGCCTCGGCCTGCGCCGCCGGACGGGTGCCGGGCTCGGACTTGATAATCGAGGAGGACTCCAGGAAGGGCGCCTTGTTGGTGGCTGCGGCGAACTTTGACCCGAATTCACCGAAGGAGAGGTGCTGGGCCTTCTTCTCCACCAGGCCAAAGCTTGCGATGTCCCAGAACGCCGTGGAGCCGCCAACGCCGAGGACCACCTCATACCCCTCCGGGGCACGGAAGAACTGGCTCAGGCCGTCGCGGACGGATCCGACCAGGTTCTTGACCGGCGCCTGCCGGTGCGAGGTGCCGAGGATGGTCTTGGACGCTGCTGCCAGGGCATCAATCTGTTCCTGGCGGACCTTTGACGGGCCGGCGCCGAACCGCCCGTCCTTGGGCAGGAGGTCGGCGGGGATCGTGATGCTGGTGTCGCTCACAGGTGCTCCAATTCGGCGGGGACGAAAACTTTGGTCCGGACGGGCGGGTAAGGGGTGGCCGGCAGTGCGCGGTGGCTGCGCGGCAGGCCTGTTCCATTCTGCCTGAAGGGCAGTGGGTGCGGGAGCCGGAGGGGGCAAAGTCCAGACAATGAGACGGTCCCGTCCAGGGTGGCTGCGCAGGGGGCAGCTATTCGGACAAAGTCAAAATAGGCTAAGCTAGCCCCCGGACTACCTCGCGGGAACAGAGCGGTACGGTGGGACAACGCAAGGTACTGCGCTCGAGGAGCTGAGCTGGATGACGGATCTGATCGACACTACGGAGATGTACCTCAGGACCATCCTGGAGCTTGAGGAAGAAAACATCGTTGCCCTTCGGGCCCGTATCGCCGAGCGTCTGCGCCACTCCGGCCCCACGGTGTCCCAGACCATCGGCAGGATGGAACGCGACGGACTCGTCGTCGTCTCCGGCGACAGGCACCTGGAACTTACGGACACGGGCCGCAAGCGGGCCACCGAGGTCATGCGCAAGCACCGGCTGGCCGAACGCCTGCTGGCTGACGTCATCGGTTTGGACTGGGCCTACGTGCACGACGAAGCCTGCCGCTGGGAACACGTCATGAGCGAGCGCGTTGAGCGGCGCATCTACGAGATGCTGGACCACCCCACCGAATCGCCCTACGGCAACCCGATCCCCGGCCTCGCCGCCCTGGGCGGACAGCCGGCCACCGGCTTCGCCGACGCGGTCATCAGCCTGGTGGAGGCCATGAAGGGCTACGGCCCCGCCTCTGCCGTGACCATCAGCCGGCTGGCCGAACCCATCCAGGTGGAGCCCGAACTGCTGGCGCAGCTGGACGAAGGCGGGATCCGGCCCGGCGCCGCCGTTGCGCTGGAACGCGTGGGAGATTACATCTCCGTGCGGGTGTCCGGAATCGAAGGGGCACTGGAGCTGCCGCCCGAGGTTGCCGCGCATGTTTTTGTCGCCGTCACCCAGCCCTGAGCCGCGCCTCATACCCCAGCGAAGCGCTTCCACGCAAAGATAACGGAATTGTTACCTAGGGTCTTAAGGCCCTATAGTGGAACCAATCGTTGATACTTAAGCGTTACCCGATCCGGAGCCGAGCTCTGCCAGCGGATCGGGTGCATGAGTCGTTACTGGCAGAGGCGGGGGAACCACAATTGGCAGCGGGGGACTGCCTTGGGGTGAAGTCCGTCAGCAGCAAGCCTCTCCAGTGAAGGATTCTTCCGGGAATACCCCTGTGCAGAAGCTTGCCCATGACGGGCCGGGTCTTTGATCTCTCTGACCCGAATCCGACAGCTAACTCCGCAGGCTTTTCCAGAGAGGAACCCTTCTTGACCATGCAGACCTCCCGGGGCCGCCGCCGCGCGGCAGGCCCCCCTTCGGCACCGCGGGTTGTCGAAGATGTCGCAGCGGAGCGCCCCCGCGATCTGCATCGTGACGCGCGCCGCCGCCGGGGTCCGTTCCGGCAGGTGACGGAGTTTGCCGCCGCCAGCGGCATCGGCCAGAAAGCCGGAATCGCCCTGGCCGCCACCGGTCTGGTGCTGACGGTCACGGTGCCCGCCACCAGCCCCGTCATGGCCACCGATGCCGCCGGCAACGCGCCACTGGCAGCTTCCGCCGTCAGTCCGCAGCCCCAGATTTCCGCTGATATCGGCGCCCAGATCGACTTCAGCCGCTCGGCAGTGGTGACCCAGGCCGACCCCGACGGGAAGCTGAAGCAGCTCCTGAGCGCCCAGTCCGCCGGCTCCGTCACGCGGGCCGCCTCGGCCGGCACCCTGGCCGCACCGCTGGCATCCCTCACCACCGCGTCGCCCTTTGGCTACCGGGTGAGCCCCATCACCGGCGGCTCCGGAGACTTCCACCGCGGCCAGGACTTCGTGGCGCAGTGCGGAACGTCCGTCCTGGCGGCCGCAACCGGCACCGTGACCTTCGCAGGCTGGCACCAGTACGGCGGTGGGAACCGGGTGGTCATCGATCACGGCAATGGGCTGGAGACCACCTACAACCACCTGTCGTCGTTCAACGTCAAGGTCGGACAGACCGTCTCCCGCGGCGAGGTCGTGGCGCTCAGCGGCACCACGGGCGCCTCCACCGGCTGCCACCTGCACTTTGAGGTCCAGGTCAACGGCGAAGTGGTCGATCCCATGGGCTGGCTGTAACCGAATGAGTGTGCACTCTCAGATCGCAGTGACCTGCCGTGACCTGAATGTGACATTGAAACAAAACTGCTGTACCGTCTAACTCGCGTCAACTTTTCCGAAGTTGACGCTCTTGAGTGGATTGCCTAACTCTGCCACCGCTCAAGGTCCGTTCGCATTTCATCGTCTGGCAGGGGCGGGGGAACCAATTTTGGCCTTCATTTCCTGAAGGCCTTGGGGTTAAGTCATGAGCTTCCCAGGAAGCAGAGTGGCCGGGTGACTCCCATCCGAATCCGACAGCTCACCTCGCAGGCATTGGGAGAGGCTACCTTCGTGTCTTCACGCCATCATTCTGCGCGCCACCGTGCGCAAACGGTTCGCACCAACCCCCTGGACGCCGTGTCCAAGGCCGTCAGTGCAAATGCCGGGACCGTAGGCCGCCAGGCTGCCGTTGTGGCAGCCGCATCGGGCCTTATCCTGAGCATGGGCCTGCCCGCCACCGCAGCTGACACCACCGCCGGTGTCTCCGCATCCACCGAGTCCGGTTCGGCCCAAACGGCCCTCGCCGTCACCGCCGCCCCCACGGCCACGGTTTCCTTCGAGCGTCCCGCCGTCAAGACCACCGCAGCTCCAAAGGTGGAAGCGGTGCGTCCCCAGTCCACCGCACCGGCCGTGCGCGACGCCGCTGCCACCGCAGGCCAGGATGCTGCCCCTGCCGCCAAGGCTGCCGAGACTGTCTCCGCCGCAACCTCCGGTATTGCAGCAATCGCCTACACCGGCATTGGCCACTCCTACGTCTGGGGCGGCACCAGCCCCGTCACCGGCTGGGACTGCTCCGGGTTCGTCCAGTGGGTCTACGCCCAGGCCGGCATCAGCATCCCCCGCACCAACGCGTGGAACATCATGACCCCCACCTCCACCCCGCAGCCGGGCGATCTTGTGGTCCAGAACGGCGGCGCGCACGTGGGCATCTACGTCGGCAACGGCATGATGGTCAGCGCACTCAACCCTTCCCAGGGCACGCTGCTCCACTCGCCTGCAGCCACCGGTACCTCGTCGTACTACCACCTCAACAAGTAGTTCTTGGGCTTCACGCTCCAAGGGCTATTTCTTTGCCCAAAGCTTTTTCGCTAGAAACCACATCCCCGTTCGGGATGCGCCGGCGTACCCCCAAGATGCCGGCGCATCCAGCTTCCCTTTGCCTGCCTACACGCGGTTCGAAGGAAAAACGAAAGAGAGAACTGATGACGACTCGTGCTACCGCACGGCACCGCGCCGAGGTCACCAAAACCAACTCGATCTCTGTCATTGCCAAAGCTGTCAGCGACAACGCCGGTGGCATGGGCCGCCAGGCTGCTGTCATCGCTGCTGCTTCCGGCCTGGTCCTGACCAGCGGCATTGCGGCCAACGCCGCCGACACCAACGTCAAGCGCGATTCCGCTCCCGCGTCCCAGATGGAAGTTGAATCCGTCGTCGACGCCCCGATCTCCGCGGCTTCCACCATTGCCATCAGCTACGAGAAGCCTGCCGTTACCACCACGCCGGCTCCCGTCGCCGAGCCTGAGCCCGAGGTTCAGGTACAGGAAGCTGCACCTGCCGCCCAGCCGGCTGCTCCCAAGGTCACCGCCAAGGTTGCCACGGCTGCCGCTCCGGCCGCCCCTGCAGCCCAGGCTTCGGCCAGCGGCAAGGGTGCTGCCATCCTGTCCGCAGCCTACGCACAGCTCGGTGTCATGCAGGACTGCACCATGCTGGTGACCAACTCCCTGGCCGCCGTGGGCATCCACTTCCACGACTGGCCGGCCGGTTACCTGTCCCTGGGCCGCACCGTGAGTGCAGCCGAAGCGCAGCCGGGCGACCTTATCTACTACGCCAACGGCGGCTCGGGCATGGCCCACATCGCTGTGTACGCCGGCAACGGCATGGCCGTCCACGGTGGCTACAACGGAAACCAGACCGTGGTCTTCAGCGCGAACGTGGGTTCCGGCCCCGTCTTCATCCGCGTCAACTAATAATTCCAGTGGCTGCCTGATCCAGCGCCGGCCGCGAATTGGGCAAGGGACCCCCGCCATCAGGCGGGGGTCCCTTGCGTCTTAATGGGCTTCTCCAGTGGAGCCCTTGCCCTTCCCGTCTTCGGGCCCGGTTCGGCTCCGGGACGGCGATTACCTGATTCTGCATTTCTTTGTTTACTCTTGTGATGTCGATCCATAGCCCGGACATGCCGAGGGCAGCCGGCCCTCGTGCCCCTGACGGGTGCGGCCGTGAAGAGGTAAGTGCATGCGCACTCTCGTTCTGAATGCTGGATATGAACCGCTGGCGGTTATCACTTTCCGCCGGGCGCTGGTGCTTGTGCTCACGGGCAAGGCAAGCGTGGTGGCCGAAGGGGATGACCCGGTGGTAGGGCCCACCGACGTCCTGGGCCGCCCGTCCGTGATCCTCCTCAACCGCTACATCCGGCCCCGGTACAACCACTCGACGGCAGTCAGCCGCAGGGGTGTGCTCCGGCGCGACGGACATAAATGTGCCTACTGCGGCAAGGCGGCGCACACAATCGACCACGTTCACCCGAAGTCCCGGGGCGGTGCCGATTCATGGGAGAACCTTGTGGCCGCCTGCCTGCGGTGCAACAACGTCAAGGGCGACCACACTCCCGCGGAAATGGGCTGGACCCTTCGGTTCGTGCCCGAGCCGCCGCACGGAACGATCTGGCAGATCAAGGAACTGGAGAAGCCGACGCCGGCGTGGGATCCGTTCCTGCTCCCGGAGCGCGCCGCCTGACGCCCTCGCGCTGCCCGGCAGCCCAGCTGATCGCTAGGCTGGGGGAGTGCAAAAGAGCATGTTGGTTTTCGACGCCCTGATCCTCGCCGGGGGACGGTCATCCCGGCTGGGCGGGGTACCCAAGCAGTCCCTGGTCTACCGGGGCCAGACCCTCCTCGAGCGTGCCGTGGCCGCGGCAGCCGGCGCCCGCCGCACCGTGGTGGTCGGTGATGCGGGATCCCTGCCGGGGGAGTCCGGGGCCGCGGGTCTGCCGGCCCCGTCCACCCGGCCGTCCACCCTGCTGATGTGCCGCGAGGAGCCGCGGTTCGCCGGGCCTGCTGCCGCAATAGCCGCAGGCCTGGCCGCGCTGGCCAAGGGAGGCGAAGGGGCGCCCTACTGCCTGGTGCTGGCGTGCGACATGCCGCTGGCCTCCCAGGCGGTGGCTGTGCTGAAGGATGCCCTGACGCGCACCGATGTGGCGGACGGTGGGGGCGGCGTGATGGCTTGTTCCGGGGATGGCAGGGCCCAGCCCCTGGCAGGTTTTTACAGCATGGCTGGGTTAACAAAGGCCTGCGCGGACCTGGCAGCCCGCAACGCCCTGGTCAACGGATCTGTGCGGGCGCTCCTTGCTAGTCTGGACGTGCAGCTTGTCACGGTCCCCGCCGGGTCCACATCCGATGTGGATACCTGGGACGATGCTGCCGCGCTGGGGATTTCCGCCGGGAACCAGCGCGCGGGCCAGGACCGGTTCATGGGCGGAGCTAACGTGGGAGGCAAGTCGTGAAAAGCCAGGACGAGACGCTGGAAGAGTGGTGCAGGGCGCTTCTCCAGGCCTACAAGCTTGAAGATGTCCAGGTGGATGTCAACGCCGTGCTGGCGCTGGCCGGCGTCGCTGCCCATGCGGTTGTCAGGCCGGCCGCGCCGCTGACCACCTTCATCGCAGGCTTCGCCGCGGGACTGGCGGCTGCTCCCGGCAGGGCAATGGACGCAGCATCGATGGACGCGGCGCTGGCCGTTGCCCGTTCCCTGGCCGAAGACTACGACGCTGAAGCCGCCGGGACTCCCGGCGAATGACAGCAGAACCCCACAGCGATCCGGAGGCGCCACCGGGCAGTGATGCAGAGGCGCACAAAACTGAACAGCCGCATGATGCCCACCATCATGCGGCCCACACCTGGCAAGAAGCCCGGCAAGCTGCGTTCGATGCAGCAACCCCCATACCCCCCGGGCCGGTGGCGCTCCGGATAGCCCTGGGCCGCCGGCTTGACCGGGACATCGTGGCCCTTCAGGACATGCCCCACTACGCGTCCTCAGCCATGGACGGCTGGGCGGTCAACGGCAGCGGCCCGTGGATCCCCGTGGAGCCCGGAACGCGGCTGGCACCGCACCAGGCCAGTCCCATCGCCACGGGAGGCCTCATCCCGCCCGGCGCCAAGGCAGTTCTTCGCACCGAAAATGCTGTCCTCGGCACGGACGATGAAGGGCTCCCCATCCTGATGACCGGCGGCAAGGCGCGCCCGGGTGAGCCCCGCGCCGGAGAGCACATCCGCAAGGCCGGGGAGGAAGCATTGGAAGGGGACACCCTGGTCAAGGCAGGGGTGGAGCTCAACCCGGCACACCTGGCGCTGGCCGCCCTGGCCGGTTACGACGAGGTCCAGGTCCAGGGGAAGCCGGTGGTCCGCCTGGTGCTTACGGGGTCAGAGGTGGTGGAACAGGGCACGCCGGCCCCGGGCCAGGTGCGCGACACGTTCGGCCCCCAGTTGCCCGACGTCGTTGCCATGCTGGGCGGCATCACCGGCGGACAGCAGCGGATCGGCGATTCCTACGACGAATGGCTGGCGGCGCTTGAGGACGTGCTGCCGGAGGTGCCCGGCGCGCCGGACCTGCCCGCCGACGTCGTTATCACCACCGGGGGTACCGGGCGCTCCGGAACGGACCACCTGCGGCGGGCTGTGGCGGAGCTCGGCGGACGGCTCATCATCGACGGCGTGGCAATGCGTCCGGGACACCCCGCGGTTCTCGCCGAACTTCCGGACGGCCGCTTCGTCCTGGGGCTTCCTGGCAATCCGCTGGCGGCCATGATGGCCCTCTCCACCGTGGGTGCTCCGCTGCTGGCCGCGTTGGGGCACCACCCCATGCCGCCCGTGGAGGAAGTGCCCTGCGGGACGATGGTCGAGCCGGACCCCGGACGCACCAGGCTGATGCCGTTCCGGCTGCTGTACGGCATGGCGTCTCCGGCGCAGCATACGGGACCGGGCATGATGCGCGGGCTGGCTGCTGCCGATGGGGTCCTGGTGGTGCCGCCGCACGGAGTGCAGTTGGGCGAACTGGTGCCGGCCTTCGCGCTGCCCTGGGGGCCGCCCATTCCGCGCCGCGGTGACGGGGAGGCCAAAGCCAAACCGCGGAGCACTGCCCGGACCGGCCAGCCCAAGGCCAAGCCGGCACCCAGTGGACCCGTGGACTGGAGCGCCCTCCTGGGCTAAGCCGGTCCTGGGTTGGTCCCGTGGGCCGGGGCAGGCTCTGTTGGTGCCATGATGGAGTAATGAACAGGCAGGGTGGAACATGGGACGAGTAACCCAGCGCCGCAAGGTGCACAAATATCTCCTGGATGGTTCTCCGGGTGCCTTGGAGTACCCGGTCCGCCACCGCGAGGATGTCCTCGCCGTGGAAGAACCGCTGGAAATCCGGCTGGGCGGCCTGTCCTACTCGGTCACCATGCGCACGCCCGGCGACGATTTTGACCTGGTGGCCGGATTCCTGGTGTCCGAAGGTGTTATCTGGACCCCTGAACAGCTGGTGTCGCTGCGGTTCTGCGCCGGCGAGGACGAAAACGGCGTCCAGACATTCAACGTGGTGGAGGCCCAGTTGCGGCCGGACGTTCCACTCCCCGACACCGGCCGCAGGGTCTATACGTCCAGCTCCTGCGGCATTTGCGGGACGGACTCCATCGAAGCCGTGCAGAAGTCCTCGCACCACAGCCCGCAGGCGGACCCGCTGACGGTGGACGCCAAGGTCCTGGCCTCCCTGCCGGACCTGCTGCGGGAGTCCCAGCGCGTCTTCGATGACACGGGCGGCGTTCACGCGGCGGGCCTGTTCAGGATCGACGACGACGGCGCGCCACGGCTCCTGTGCCTGCGCGAAGACGTGGGGCGGCACAATGCGGTGGACAAAGTGGTGGGCTGGGCCCTGCGCGAAGGGCTCCTGCCGTTGGCCGGGACGGTCCTCCAAGTGTCCGGCCGGGCATCCTTCGAGCTGGTGCAGAAAGCCTCGCTCGCCGGAATTCCCGTCCTGGCCGCCGTCAGTGCCCCGTCCAGCCTCGCCGTGGAACTGGCAGAAGCGAACGGTTTGACCGTGGCGGGATTCAGCCGCGGCACCAGTTTCAACATCTATGCCGGGGACTCCCGGATCCTGAGGCCCGAACCCGCCGTCCCAAGGACGTAGCGGCGCCAACGCCCGGGCCGGCCCGCTGCCTGGGCGCAGGGGGTTGGTTGCAGTGCTGTCAGCGGGTAGATTTGTCCATCGAATGGACTCGATGATCCAGTCTCCAGCTTAAAGAGGACCTATATTGCATGACGACCGCAGGATCACGGAAGTCCGCCTGGCCAGGTTTGTGCGGGAGCGCATTGTCCCTGCCGTTTACAGCAGGACGGTCCCGCTTGCCCTGAGCAGTTGGGAAGTGCCCGGTGAGCCGGTCCCCGCGCTCGAGGCGATGCGGCAGGAGTTCCAGCCGCAGGAGCACGGTGCCCCCTGGGGTAGGCCGTGGGGTACTACCTGGCTGCGGCTGCAGGGGGAAGTGCCCGAATCCTGGGGCGGCGGCCCGGACACCACGGTGGAGGTGGTGGTGGACCTGGGGTTCACCACCGAGGCCCCGGGGTTCCAGTGCGAGGGCATCGCCTGGCGCTCCGATGGCAGCATCATCAAGGCAATATCACCCCGCAACCAGTACATCCCGCTCAAGCTGCTGGGCAGCGGCATGGCCGTGGACTTCTACGTTGAGGCGGCCGCGAACCCGGACATGGCCCAGGGCTGGACGTTTGCCGCCACCCCGTTGGGGGACAGGGCGACCGCCGGGGAAGCCCCGCAGTACCGGCTGGGAAACATCGCCATCGCCGAACTTAACCAGACCGTGTGGGAACTCCAGCAGGACATCTGGACCCTTGCCGGCCTCATGGAGCAGCTTCCGCTGGAGCTCCCGCGCCGCCACGAGATCCTCCGGGCGCTCGAACACATGATGGACGTGATGGACCCGGACGATGTTGCCGGGACCGCGGCGGCAGGGCGGCGGGCGCTTACCGACGTCCTGACCAGGCCCGCCTATGCCTCCGCGCACCAACTGGTTGCCACCGGGCATGCGCACATCGACTCCGCCTGGCTCTGGCCGGTCCGGGAAACCATCCGCAAATGCGCCCGGACGTTCTCCAACGTGGTGGCCCTGATGGACGAGGACCCCGGCTTTGTCTTCTCCTGCTCCTCCGCGCAGCAGCTGGCCTGGATCAAGGAGCTGTACCCGGACCTGTTCGGCCGGATCAGGGAAAAAGTCCGCGCCGGGCAGTTCGTCCCGGTCGGCGGCATGTGGGTCGAATCGGACACCAACATGCCCGGCGGCGAAGCCATGGCCCGGCAGTTCGTGGAGGGCAAGGGTTTCTTCCTGGACGAATTCGGCATTGAATGCAGGGAGGCGTGGCTCCCGGACTCGTTCGGCTACAGCGCGGCCCTGCCCCAGATCGTGAAGGCTGCGGGCAGCCGCTGGTTCCTCACGCAGAAGATCTCCTGGAACCAGACCAACAGGATGCCCCACCACACGTTCAACTGGGAGGGGATCGACGGCACCCGGCTCTTCACCCACTTCCCCCCGGTGGACACCTACAACTCCGACCTCAGCGGCAGGGACCTGGCCCACGCCGAACGCAACTACCGGGACCACGGCCGCGGCACCGTGTCGCTGGTGCCGTTCGGGTATGGCGACGGCGGCGGCGGCCCCACCCGCGAAATGCTTGCCGCCGCTGCACGCACGGCGGACCTGGAGGGATCGCCAAAGGTCAGGGTCGGCTCCGCGGAAAGTTTCTTCCGGCAGGCCGAGGAAGACTATCCAGCCTTGCCGGTCTGGGTGGGCGAGATGTACCTGGAGCTGCACCGCGGCACCTACACGAGCCAGGCGCGCACCAAGAAGGGCAACCGGCGCAGCGAGCACCTGCTGCGTGAAGCCGAATTGTGGTGCGCCACGGCTGCCGTCCGCGCCGCCGGTGCCTACGAGTATCCCGGCGCCGAGCTCAAACGCCTGTGGCAGCTGGTGCTGCTGCAGCAGTTCCATGACATTCTTCCCGGCAGCTCCATTGCCTGGGTACACCAGGATGCCGAGCGGAACTACCAGGCCATCGAAGCCGCCCTCGAGTCGCTGATTGGCCGCGCTGCCGCCGCCATGCTGGGCCCGGGCGACCGCAGGTTCCTGCTGAACGCCGCACCGCATGCCCGGGATGGAGTTCCCGCGCTGGCGGCGGCTGAAGCGGCGGTGGCCCCGGAACCGGTGCAGGCCACACCGCATGAAGGTGGCTACATCCTGGACAACGGGATCATCCGCGCCGTGGTGGATGCCGACGGACTGCTCTCCTCCCTCTGCGACCACGCCAGCGGCCGTGAAGCAATCGCTCCGGGCCAGCGCGGCAATCTGCTGGAGCTTCACCGGGATACCCCCAATGAGTGGGATGCCTGGGATATCGACGAGTTCTACCGGCGCAACGTTACGCAGCTGGTCCACGCAGAATCGGTCCGGCTTGCCACCGAAGGCGGCAGCGCCGTCGTTGTGGTGGAGCGGGTGGCCGGCGCCTCCCCGCTGACCCAGCGCATCACGCTTGCCCCCGGCAGTCCGTCACTGGAGATCACCACGTCAGTGGACTGGCAGGAGCGCGAAAAGCTGCTGAAGCTTGGATTTGCCCTCGACGTCCGGGCTGACAGGTCGGCTGCCGAAACGCAGTTCGGCCACGTTTTCCGGCCCACCCACACCAACACCTCGTGGGAGGCCGCGAAGTTCGAAATCTGCGCCCACCGCTGGATCCACGTGGGTGAACCCGGCTACGGCGTGGCCGTGTCCAACTCCTCCACCTACGGCCATGACGTGGGCAGGAACATCAGGGAATCCGACGGCGGAACCACCACCACGGTGCGCCTGTCCCTGCTGCGGGCGCCCAAGTTCCCCGACCCGGACGCAGACCGGGGGCGGCACGAGTTGACCGTGACCATCCGCCCGGGTGCTGACATTGCCGATGCCGTCGAGGAAGGGTACCGGACAAACCTGGCGCCCCGGCTGGTCAGCGGAGGCGCCGGCGTGGAGCCGCTGTTCTCCGTCAGCAATCCTGCCCTGGTCATCGAAGCGGTGAAACTGGCGCAGGACGGATCCGGGGACGTGGTGGTCCGGCTGTATGAGTCGCTGGGGCAGCGCTCCCAAGGAAACATTACGGCGAACTTCCCGTTGCGGGACGTTGTGCCTACGGACCTCCTGGAGCGCACCACCGAAGCTGCTGGAGTCCAGCCCACCGGCGCGGGTGCCGTACTCAGGCTCCGGCCGTTCCAGCTGGTGACACTGAGGTTTGCCCGGGCGTAGATGCGCGGCGTGCAGGCCGCGGGCTGCCGAAAAGGGCCTTAAACAGGCTGAGTGGGGGCGGTCCCCAACGATCCGCCACCACTCATCCCCCCAATGTGTGCAAAGGCCCCCGGGACTCCCGCGTTTTGGAATTTATCCCCGTTCGAAAACGCTTGGCAGCCCCGCCTTCACACATTCATGATTGTGTCACACACTAATGATTTTGTGAAAGCCCGCGAAGGTTACGTTTCGGTAGATGTCCTGCGGCTGCGGACCGTACGCGCGTTGACCACCTTGGCCGCCCAGATCAGCGCCAGTCCAACGACGAAGCACAGCACCGCGGTGTAGTTGATGATGAACTCAATTTGGCCGAGGGCCGGCGGGATCAGGGGGAACGACAAGCTCAGCCCCGTCGCCACGGCGCCAAGGCCCAGCAGGGCGGCGGCAGCCCGGACTAAACCGGGCAGGCGACTCGACACGGCGCGGACCATGGCTGGAAGCAGGGCCAACGCAACATAGGCGGGGTACGCCCTGCCCGCAGCCCCGTAATATTCGAGCAGCGCGGAGTTCCAGGGATCGGTGCCCACCACGCCCGTAAGACCTGCGGAGGAACCACTGGTGTCCATCAGGAAGAACAGTGTCACAGCGACCGCGGATATGACTGCGAGGACTGCCATTCCTGTCCGCCCGGTGATGAACCGGTAGGCGTCCTTTGCATCAAACCCCTTGGAGATGCGGATGCCCATGAAGAAGATGGCACCGAAGATCACGAACCGGAGCAGCAGATTGGCCAGGTTGAAACCCCCCAGCGCCTGGTCGATCACCAGGTACGGGCCCTGGATGCTCAACAGGATGGCCAGGGTCATCATGGCAAAGATGCCGAAGAGGGAGCGGTTCTCACCGCGGAGGGTGCTGGGAATGCGTGCCGCCGCAACGAATGCGCAGACGGCCAGCGTGGTCCATTGAAGGGTCTCGATCATCCCAGGTTCTCCCAAATCTTCTCTGTCTGCGCCTGGTCCTGCTCCTGCCGGCGCAATACTTTGCCCAGTGCCTGGAGTCTGTCTCCTGCAAGCGCGGTTAGTTCTCCGTCAGAAAGGCTGTCCAGCGCCGCCTGCCGGGCTCCCGGGGGCCAGCCGGCCTCCTCCTCCGTGATGAGGCCGGTGGCCACCAACCCGCCGGCTGGTCCCACCCCTGCAGCCAACGCCGTGGCCATGGCAAGCTCGGGGGACAAGCGGTTGGCGGTCAGCTGGGCGGAATAATTCTGTGGGGCCACGCCGGTGGCGGCCGAAACACGGTGCCGCACCTCGCCGTCGTCAATGGCGTCAACCCAGTTCTTTACGGAGGTGGCGTGCGGGGCAGCGCTGAGGGCGGGAGCGGCCGCCCCCCGCGCGGCGTCCATGGCCGGACGGGCCAGGAGGGCCCGGAGGAGGTCTGCGCTGGAGATCTGGCTCACCAGCTCGTTCCTGGTGGGCGGGCGGGGCGGACCGGCGAGGGCGCTGTAGGCATCGAACCCGGCCAGCGCTGCCACCGGGTTGATTTTGTAGGCGCGGCTGATGCTGACCACCGTACTCACCGAGACCTTGCCACGGACCAGTTGCTGGGCCAACGTGGTCCGTTTGATCCCCGAGACCCGGCAGACGTCGGCAGTGCTGGCATCGGGTGCGATGCCCTGCAGCCAGCGCTGGAACGCCTTGGCGGAAAGGGTCATGGGGTGCTCTCTGCAGAACGGGTGGTGACGACGATTTTACCGTGCCCGCCTGCCTTGCCGGCTCGTGCCCGCCATGCCGCGGATTTTGCCCCAGGGCCACTTTCCTCTATAGTTGATGGTCGAGCCCGCTGGTCCGTACACCCCCCAAGTCCGGACCAGCGGGTTCTTCTATGTCCTGCAGCCCCAGCGGCGCCGCGGCCGCAATTATGCCGCCTCTGCCGGCCGTCGACGGCTGTCCGGGCAGCGGCGAAAGGACGAATCGATGACTGCAACCCTTGTTGCCAAGGACGTCTCCGGTGGCCATGGGCACCGCACGCTTTTTTCCGGGCTCTCGCTGACGGTGGCGCCCGGGGACGTGGTGGGCGTCGTGGGTGCCAACGGGGCGGGGAAATCCACGCTGCTGCGCCTCCTTGCCGGCGTCGACCAGCCCCATGAGGGCTCCGTCAGCCTTGCCCCGGCCGATGCCTTCGTCGGCTGGCTGCCCCAGGAACACGAACGTGTTCCAGGTGAAACGGTGGCAGCCTACATCGCCCGCCGGACCGGCTGCGCAGAAGCCACCCTTGAGATGGAATCCAGCGCGGAGGGCCTTGGTTCGGGTGCTCCCGGCGCAGATGATGCGTATGCCCGGGCCTTTGACCGCTGGATGGCCTCCGGCGCCGCAGACCTGGATGACCGCATCCCTGCCGTGCTTGCGGAGCTGGGGCTGGACGCCGGCCCGGACGCGCTGATGACCGGGCTTTCCGGCGGCCAGGCGGCACGGGTGGCACTGGCTGCCCTGCTGCTGAGCCGCTTCGATGTGGTGCTGCTGGACGAGCCCACCAACGACCTCGACCTCGCCGGCCTGGCCACCCTCGAAAGCTTCGTGACAGGGTTGCGCGGCGGGGTGGTGCTGGTCAGCCATGACCGTGAATTCCTCGCCCGCTGCGTGACCAGGGTGGTGGAGCTGGACCTGGCACAGAACAGCGTTGCCGTGTACGACGGCGGCTACGACGCCTTCCTCGAGGAACGCGCAGTGGCCCGCCGGCACGCCCGCGAAAAGTACGACGAGTTCGCCGCCACCAAGGCAGACCTGGTGTCCCGGGCACGGACCCAGCGTGAGTGGAGTTCGCAGGGCGTCCGGAACGCCATGAAGAAGAACCCGGACAACGACAAGATCCGGCGCGCCGCCAGCACCGAGTCCTCCGAGAAGCAGGCCCAGAAGGTCCGGCAGATGGAATCCCGCATCGCCCGGCTGGACGTGGTGGAGGAGCCCCGGAAGGAATGGCAGCTGCAGTTCAGCATCGGCCAGGCACCGCGCTCCAGCGCCGTCGTCGCCACGTTGCGCAACGCCGTGGCACGCCAGGGGGACTTCACGCTGGGGCCGGTAAACCTCCAGCTCAACGGTGGTGAGCGGATCGGGATCACGGGCCCCAACGGCGCCGGAAAGTCCACCCTGCTGCGCCTGCTGCTGGGAACCCAGGCACCGGACGACGGCGACGCCTCCATGGGTGCCACCGTCGCCATCGGCGAAATCGACCAGGCCCGGGGACTGCTGGACGGTGCCCAGCCACTGGGCGACGCCGTCGAGGCCGTGCTGGCCGACTGGAACAGCGCGGACGTCCGTACCCTCCTGGCCAAGTTCGGACTCAAGGCGGACCACACGTCGCGGACCGTGGATTCCCTGTCGCCGGGGGAGCGGACGCGGGCAGCCCTGGCCCTGCTCCAGGCGCGCGGCGTGAACCTGCTGGTGCTTGACGAACCCACCAACCACCTCGACCTGCCGGCCATCGAGCAGCTGGAAGAGGCCCTTGAAAGCTACGACGGCGCACTGCTGCTGGTCACCCACGACCGCCGGCTGCTCGAAAACGTCCGACTCGACTACCGGTGGCACCTGGAAAACGGCACGGTCCAGGAGCTCCACCACACTGCAAGCCAGGAGAAATAACCATGAGCATGGACCGCGTGGCGTGGAGCTCGCTCTACAACATCAGCACCGCCAAGAGCGGCTCCAAGCCGTTCTCCAAGGAAACCCTGAAGCGGGTGCTGGCCTTCGCCGCTCCCCACAAGGGCAAGCTCATCGCCTTCGTGCTCTCCTCCATCGCAGCGGCCTTCCTTGCCGTCGCCACCCCGGTGCTTGCCGGCCAGGTGGTCGACGCCATCATCGCCAAGACAGATGCCGGTACCGTGATCTGGCTGGCCGTGCTGATCGCCATCGTGGCGGTGGGCGAAGCGGGGGTGGGGCTGTTGACCCGCTGGCTGTCCTCGACCATCGGCGAAGGCGTCATCGTGGACCTGCGCACCCGGGTGTTCGACCACGTGCAGCGCATGCCCATTGCCTTCTTCACCCGCACCCGGACGGGAGCCTTGGTCAGTCGCCTCAACAACGACGTCATCGGAGCGCAGTCGGCCTTTGCCGGCACGCTTTCCGGTGTGGTGAGCAACTCCGTGGCGCTGGCCCTGACCCTGATCGTGATGCTCAACAAGTCCTGGCTGGTCACCGTGCTCGCCATGGTCCTGCTGCCGATCTTCCTGATCCCGGCCCGGCGCATGGGCTCCAAACTGGCGGACCTGCGCCGCGAAGCCGCTGCGCACAACGCCGCCATGGGCACCCAGATGACGGAGCGGTTCTCCGCGCCCGGCGCCACACTGGTGAAACTCTTCGGCCGCCCGGATGAGGAATCCCGCGAATTCGCGGCCCGCGCTGGCCGCGTCCGTGACATCGGCGTCCGCATGGCCATGCTGCAGTTCACGTTCGTCACGGCCCTGACCCTGGTCTCCGCGCTCGCACTCGCGCTGGTCTACGGACTGGGCGGCTGGCTCGCCCTGGGCGGCCAGCTCGCGCCCGGCGATGTGGTGGTCCTGGCGCTGCTCCTGACACGGCTCTACGCTCCGCTCACTGCACTGTCCAACGCCCGCGTTGAAGTCATGAGCGCACTGGTCAGCTTTGAACGGGTCTTTGAGATCCTGGACCTGAAACCGCTGATCCAGCAGAAACCGGACGCCGTGCCCGTTCCTGCCGGGCCCGTGTCCGTGGAGTTCGACAACGTCCGCTTCGCCTATCCCTCCGCGGACAAGGTCTCCCTGGCCTCGTTGGAGGAGGTCTCCACCCTGGACACGCGGGGCGGCGAGGAAGTGCTGCACGGCGTCAGCTTCCGGGTGGAACCAGGCCAGACAGTGGCCCTGGTGGGCTCCTCCGGCGCCGGCAAGTCCACCATCGCCCAGTTGCTGTCGCGGCTGTACGACGTCGACTCGGGCGCCGTGCGTCTTGGCGGCACCGCGCCGGGGACGGGGCTGGACGTCCGGGACACCACCTTCGATTCGCTGCGGGACACCCTGGGCATGGTCACCCAGGACGGCCACCTGTTCCACGAAACCATCGCCTCCAACCTTCGGCTGGCCCGGCCCGACGCCACGGACGAAGACATGTGGGACGTCCTGCGCCAGGCCCGGCTGGAGACCATGATCAGGTCCCTGCCGGACGGCCTGGAGACAGTGGTGGGGGAGCGCGGCTACCGGCTTTCCGGCGGCGAACGCCAACGGCTCACCATCGCCCGGCTCCTCATTGCCCAGCCTCGGGTGGTCATCCTCGATGAGGCCACTGCCGCGCTCGACTCCACGAACGAAGCCGCTGTGCAGGCAGCCCTGGGCGCCGCACTCGAGGGGCGGACCGCCGTCGTGATTGCGCACCGGCTCTCCACCGTCCGCGCGGCGGACGCCATCCTGGTGGTGGAGGGCGGCCAGATCGTGGAACGCGGAACCCACACCGAACTGCTGGCAGCCGGCGGCCGCTACGCCGAGCTCTACCAGACGCAGTTCGCCGAGGCCACGGCAGTGGCACAGGAATCCGTCCCCGAGTTCTAAGGGCTGGACGCCCGGCCGCTGCCTAGAGGGCCCGCGAGGCCAGCAGGGGCAGGATGTGGTCCGTCAGCAGCGGCGCGAGGTCCCGGGGGAGGGCCGCGTCCGCCGGCCTGCTGATGTCCAGCCACCGGATCTCGGCGATCTCAGCCGCGGGAGTGGCCTCCCATGTGCCCGGGGCGATGAAGACGGTGGCTTCGATATCAGTGGCGGCCTCGTTCGCGGCGTCGGCGATCCACACCCCCATCAGTTCAAGCTCCTGGGGGCGGACCACGATCCCTACCTCCTCGGCGAGTTCCCTCGCGGCTGCCTGCACAGCGGTTTCGCCCGGCTCCGGCTTGCCGCCGGGGTGCATGAACATGCCGGTCCCGCGCTTCCGTACGGTCAGGAGGCGCCCGGCGTCGTCAAACACGCAGACAGCGGAGACCACGATCCGGTCCTTCATGCGGTGATCCTTGCCAGGCGCGAGACGAGCAGCAAATCCTTGCGGGGGCCGGTGACGTCCCAGCTGTAACTGAACGCGTCCGGGCCCTGGCGGGTGTAGGACACGCGGTAGGTGTCGGGGTCGCACCAGTGGGTGTCCTGGCTGGTGTCAGGAGTGAAGCTCATGCGGTGGAACGGCCTCCCGTCGGGAAAGAACACGTCCAGCGCATCGGGCTGCGGCACGGGTTTCAGGACGTATTCCCGCGAGGCGGGACCGGTAAAAGAAGGCCAGCGCATGGTGCCTTCCTCGCGAAGGGCCAGGCCGTCGTCGTCCGTTGGCGTGAAAATCACGACGCCGGAAAAGGTTCCGCGGGTGCCGTCCGCCCTGTTTAGCAGGTCCCGCTCAAGCCGCCAACGGCCAGGCTGGCCGGCGATGTGGGGTTCGTGGACGCCCAGTAGGTAGGCGCGGAGGCTTGGCTCCGGGGAAGGAGAATTCAAGTGCCCTCGATTGGAATCGAACCAACGACACCGGCTTTAGGAGAGCCGTGCTCTATCCACTGAGCTACGAGGGCGGGTGTCCGGTGGGGCTCGGCGGGGCCGGTCCGTCCGGACACGGTTACAAGCATACAAGGTGCCGGGCCGTACTACGCTCAAGGCATGAGTCCAGCCCCCACTGCCGCTCCCGCCACTGCCTTCACCCCGAACGTAGCGTCCACCCGGCAGTACATCGGGGCGTGGGCAGTACTGAGCGTGCTGCAGTACTTCGCGGCCGAGGCTGCCGTGGCCATGGCGTGGGCGGGGCCCCGTCCGTACAACCTGCGGACCGGGTACATCAGCGACCTGGGGGCGCTCCACTGCGGAATCTATTCCGGCAGGGATGTCTGTTCGCCGTTGAACTGGCTGATGAATGCGTCCTTCGTGGTCCAGGGCCTGGGGCTGCTGGTGGGCGCGGTGCTGCTGACGTCGGGGCTGCTGCGCGTGGCCGCCCGGCCCGGTACACGGGTGGACTGGCGGCGCCGGGAACCCTGGCTTGCGGCCTCCGCCGTCCGGCTGCTCACCGGAGCAGCCGGGGCCGGGACCATGGTGGTGGGGCTGGTGCCGGAGGACGCTGGCTCACCCTGGCACTACGCCGGGGCCATCACGTACTTCATCTCCGGTGGGCTGGCATTGTTGGTGCTGGGCATCCTGTGGCTGCGGAAGACCGGGATGGCGTGGTTCCTGCTGGTGTGCGGAGGCGTATCGCTGGCGGCCACGGCCACTGGAGGGCTCACCCGCATGAAGGTTCCCGAGCCCGGCACGCTGGAGCGCCTGATGGGCTACCCGGTCACGGTGGGGATGGCCGCCGCGGGGCTGGTCATTGCCCAGCGGGTGCACCGGCACCGGAAGCAACGCCGGGCTGCGGCCGCTGCCGCAAGGACAACTGGCGTTTAGGGCTCTTTCCTTTTCCGGCTGTTGAGGAACACCGCCGCGCCCCCGGCCAGAAGGCTCAGCACCAAAAGCACCCAGCCTGCAATGGTGAGGGTGGACGCCAAGGCCACCTGGCCGGCGTCGGGACCCGGCGTGCCCATCATGGCGTCAATGGCCACGTTGCCCCACAGCCGGACCACCACGAACAGCATGGGCAGGGCCCAGAGTGCCCAACGCAACGACTTCTTCGCCACGTTGGTGCCGATGAGCAGCAGCCACGTGAAGCCGAAAATCAGTGGGAAGAGCGTCCCGGCGGTCTTGTGGACGTAACTCAGCTGGCCCAGGGCATCGCCGTTCATAACGCCCTGGAGCCTGCCGATGTATCCGGCGTCAAAACCGCCGACCAGGGAATCCGGCATGGCCATGTCCTGGGACAGCTGCGTGAGCTGGGTCAGGGTCAGCAGGTGCAGGTACCAGAACAGGAACAGGCTGGCCACCACACCGGCAATGACGATCAGGTTGCTGTTTCCCTGCGCCTTTTCCGGCGTGCGCGACGTGGTGGGGTTGACCACCGGCGGCAGGTGGTGCTGCGGCACAGCCGCGTTGGCGCCGTGCTTCTTGATCCGCTGGGCAGGGGTTTTGGCCATGGCACCATTATCCCGCCCCATAAACTGAACCCATGACCACTGGCCGACACAGCGCAGCTGTTCTTGACCCCTCATTGGATGACTACGACCTGGCAGCCGCCCTGGTCCGGGAAGCCGGGCAGCTGGCGCTCCTGATGCGCATGGCCGGGCTTGAGTCGGAACAAAAGACTTCTGTGTCCGACGTCGTCACCGCGGCCGACCACGCCGCTGAAGCCTACGTCCTGGAACAACTGCGGCGCTGCCGGCCGGACGATGGGATCGTGGGCGAGGAAGGTGCTTCCGTCCAGGGCACCAGCGGCCGGACGTGGGTGATCGACCCCGTGGACGGCACCTACAACTTCCTGCACGGTTCCACGTACTGGTGCTCAGCCATCGCCCTCAAGGACCGCCGCGATGTGCTGCTGGGCGCCGTCTTCCAGCCTGAAGAGGACAAGCTGTGGCTGGGCGGGCATGACCGGCAGGCCACCTTGAACGGTGAAGCGCTGACCTCGTTTGCCGTCGACGAAGGCAGGCGCAACACCACCAGCGTCGCCGAACTCGGCGCTGCCACCTACATCCACCCCACCTGGTTGATGGACCCGATGTGTGCCATGCCGTGGCACGCTGCAGCCACCTCCGCCGCATCCCTCCGCATGCTGGGATCCGGTTCCTGCGACCTCGGCCGGGTTGCCGACGGGCAGCTGGGGTGCTGGTTCCAGCACAGCTGCCCGGAATGGGACTGGCTGCCGGGAAAGGCGATCGTTCTTGCGGCCGGCGGCGCCGTGGACACCGTCCGGGTCAACGGGCTGGAGTGGTTCATCGCAGGAGGAACGACGGCGGTCCGCGAGCTGCGTGCGGCCCTCGAGTCAGGCTCGGTGTCCTGAAGAAATCGCCCGCGCAGCGGGAGTAATCCACAGGCTGGAAGGCGTTGTCGGTCCCACCGCCTAGACTTGTAGGCACCATGGATATGTTGTTTGACCCGTACTCTGACGGACCGTTCAAGGCCGCTCCCGCCTCCACCGCCCGTACAAGGACGGAGCCTGAGGGCGTTGCCACCACGGCAGGGCCGGGCGGAATCCCGGAGCCAAACGCCGGCGGCCACAACACCTCCGGGGGCTGGCAACAGTCCAACCACGACGCCGGCACCCGGCACCACGGTGACGGTCACCAAGGCAGTCGCCGCCCCGGCGCCGCCCAGCTGCTGGAGGGACTGAACCCGCAGCAGGAGGAAGCGGTCAAGCACGGCGGATCGGCGCTGCTGATCGTCGCCGGCGCCGGATCCGGCAAGACGCGCGTGCTCAGTAACCGGATCGCGTACCTCATTGCCACCGGCCGTGCCCACCACGGCGAAATCCTGGCCATCACGTTCACCAACAAGGCGGCCGCGGAAATGCGGGAGCGCATCGAGGCGCTGGTGGGTGGCCGCGCCAAAATCATGTGGATCTCCACGTTCCACTCGTCCTGCGTCCGGATCCTGCGGCAGGAAGCGGCCAACGTCGGCCTGAAATCCAACTTCTCCATCTATGACTCCGCCGACTCCCTCCGCCTGGTCACCCAGGTTTCAAAAACCCTTGACCTGGACCCCAAGAAGTTCGCGCCAAAAGCCATCCAGCACAAGATTTCGGCGTTGAAGAACGAACTGATCGACGCCGAATCCTTTGCTTCGGCAGCCAACTACAACGACCCCTTCGAACATGCGGTGGCAGACGTCTACAAGGGCTACACGCAGCGGCTCCGCCAGGCCAACGCCATGGACTTCGACGACCTCATCGCGGAGACCGTCTACATGTTCCGCGCCTTTCCGGCGCTGGCGGAGTCCTACCGCCGCCGGTTCCGCCACGTCCTGGTGGACGAATACCAGGACACCAACCACGCCCAGTACGCCCTGGTCCGGGAGATCGTGGGGGAGGGCCCCGGTGCCTCGGAGCTCACCGTTGTTGGCGACTCGGACCAGTCCATCTATGCCTTCCGCGGCGCGGACATCCGGAACATCGTGGAGTTCGAAAAGGACTACCCGGAGGCCCGCACCATCAAGCTGGAGCAGAACTACCGTTCCACCCAGAACATCCTGAGTGCCGCCAACTCGGTCATCTCCCGCAACCCCAACCGGCCGGAGAAGCGGCTGTGGACCGCTGAGGGCGAAGGCCACAAAATCATCGGCTACGTCGGCGAAAACGAACACGACGAAGCGCAGTTCATCGCGAAGGAGATCGACCGGCTCCAGGACGAGGAGAACCTCCGCCCGGGCGACGTCGCCATCTTCTACCGCACCAACGCCCAGTCCCGTTCCATCGAGGACGTGCTGGTGCGCGTGGGCCTGCCGTACAAGGTGGTGGGCGGCACCCGCTTCTACGAGCGCAAGGAAATCAAGGACGCCCTGGCCTACCTGCGCGTCCTGGTGAACCCGGACGACGACGTCAACCTCCGCCGGGTGCTCAACGAACCCAAGCGCGGCATCGGCGACCGAGCCGAAGGCGCCGTGGCGGCCCTCGCCAGCCGCGAACGCACCTCCTTCATGGCGGCCGCCCGCCGCGCCGACCAGGCGCCCGGCATGGCCACCCGTTCGGTCAACGCCGTCCTGGGCTTCGTGAAAATGCTGGACGACCTCGCCGAGGTGGCTGCCGGGTCCGGGGCTGCCGCGGCACTCGAAGCAGTGCTCGAGCAAACCGGCTACCTTGCCGCGCTGCGGTCCAGCACCGATCCGCAGGACGAGTCCCGCGTGGAGAACCTGGCCGAGCTCGTGGCCGTGGTGCGCGAGTACGAACAGGAAAATCCCGAGGGCAGCCTCGGCGCATTCCTGGAACAGGTGTCCCTCGTGGCAGACGCCGACCAGATCCCGGATGCCCCCGGCGCGGACATTGACGCCGCCGTCGCCGAGGCCAAACGGCTGGGCGTGGTAACGCTGATGACCCTGCACACCGCCAAGGGACTGGAGTTCCCGGTGGTATTCCTCACCGGCATGGAGCACGGGCTCTTCCCGCACCAACGCTCCGCCACCGACCCCAAGGAACTGGCTGAGGAACGCCGGCTGGCCTACGTGGGCCTCACCCGCGCCCGGAAGCGGCTGTACGTGACCCGGTCCGAGGTACGCAGCATGTGGGGCCAGAGCCAATACAACCCGGCCAGCCAATTCCTCGAGGAAATCCCCGCGGAGCTCCTCGAATGGAAACGGGAAGGAACCAGCCGGCAGTCGTGGGCCGGCGGCGGTTCAATCGGCTCGGGCCGGTACAGCGGATCGTTCTGGGGCGCCGGTACCGCCCGCGGAGCCGCAGCAGATTCTTCCGCCGGCTTCAATGCCGACGTTCCGGCGTTCATCGCCAAGAACCGGGTGCAGCCGCAGAAGGAAATCATCGCCGTCAGCGTGGGGGACAAGGTCAACCACACCAGCTTCGGCAACGGAACGGTCCTGGCCCTCGAAGGCGCAGGAGACAAGACCGTGGCCAAGGTGAAGTTCGACGTCGGTGAAAAGCGCCTGCTGCTGCGCTACGCCCCGCTCACCAAACTCGACGCCTAGGAACGCCCGCGGACGGGCATAATGGAGGCCATGCGACGGACTGTATGGGGGATGCTCGCCGCCCTTTTCCTTATCACCGCCACGGGCTGCACGGTGACCACCAAGGACCCGGCCTACGTTCCGCCGGCTCCGCTGCAACCCATGGAACAGCTGGAAAAGGCCCCGCTCGCCGATGCGAAGACGTTCTCCAGCGGTGCAGATGTCCTCTCTTTCATCACCGCCGACCGGACCATCGCGTGCTCGCTCACGTCCGCCCGCGGGGAACACCTCAACTTGCCCTACGAGCAGAACCGCTACAGCGACGCCGGCAACAACAAGCTGCCCATCGTCCCGGTGGCCCACTGCGAGCTCGCCTCCTACCCGGCGCCCGAGCCAGGCGATATCAAGGACGACTGCGCCGGGACCCATCTTGGCTACCTGGGCGGAGTGGCCCTCCTGTCGCCGGACACCGCCCGCTACGGTGAATGCCGCTCCGGCGTCACATCCATGGAAGGAACCTACGGGCCCAAGGGGAGCAAGGCGGGAACGCTGACCCAGCTGCCCGTGCTTGCGGATGGGCAGAACCTGGAACGCAACGGGCTGCGCTGCTCCGCGTACAACGGCGGCGTGGCATGCGGAAACGTCTCCGCCGGCGTCGGGTTCTTCGTTTCGCCCAAACGTTACGAGCTGATTCAGGGGCCGTCCAAAAGCGGCCAGCCGCCGCAGCAGGAGGGCCAAAAAACCCCGTAATTCCGCGGTTTTTCTACGCCCCATAGAATAGTGTGCTTACTCACATAAGGGGTAGTCTGGGACGGCCCGGTCCCTCCAAAGGACTAGAGTTCCCCATGGAGCATTACGCCGCGTGGCTCGTTTCCAGACAGGCCGCCGGTGCGTGCAATCCGCAGCCCGGTCATCGTCGTACAGATGGTGTCCGACTGTACAGAAACTACTTCGACGTAGAAGGACACTAAACCGTGGACCTGTTTGAATACCAGGCGCGCGATATGTTCGAGGCGCACGGTGTACCCGTGCTTGCCGGCATCGTGGCGTACACCCCAGAAGAAGCAAAGGCAGCTGCCGAGAAGATCGGCGGCGTGACCGTTGTCAAGGCACAGGTCAAAGTAGGCGGCCGTGGCAAGGCCGGCGGCGTCAAGGTCGCAAAGTCCGCTGATGAGGCGTTTGAGCACGCCACCAACATCCTGGGCATGGACATCAAGGGCCACACCGTCAAAAAGGTGATGATTGCCCAGGGTGCGGACATCGCCGAGGAGTTCTACTTCTCCGTCCTGCTGGACCGCGCCAACCGCAACTACCTGGCCATGTGCTCGGTTGAAGGCGGCATGGAGATCGAGCAGCTCGCCGTCGAACGTCCCGAAGCGCTGGCCAAGATCGCCATCGATCCCGCCGTGGGCATCGACCAGGCCAAGGCCGACGAAATCGTCGCCGCCGCAGGCTTCGCCGAGGAACTGCGCGGCAAGGTCGCCGCCGTAATCCTCAAGCTCTGGGATGTCTTCAAGAAGGAAGACGCCACCCTGGTGGAGGTCAACCCGCTGGTCAAGACCGGCGCCGGCGACATTGTGGCCCTGGACGGCAAGGTCTCCCTGGACGAGAACGCCGACTTCCGCCACGCCAAGCACGCGCAGCTCGAGGACAAGGACGCTGCAGACCCGCTTGAGGCCAAGGCAAAGGCGCAGGACCTCAACTACGTCAAGCTCGACGGCGAAGTAGGCATCATCGGCAACGGTGCAGGCCTGGTCATGTCCACCCTGGACGTCGTCGCCTACGCCGGTGAAAACCACGGCAACGTCAAGCCCGCCAACTTCCTGGACATCGGCGGCGGCGCCTCGGCCGAGGTCATGGCCGCCGGCCTGGACGTCATCCTGGGTGACGAGCAGGTCAAGTCCGTGTTCGTCAACGTCTTCGGCGGCATCACCGCATGCGACGCCGTCGCCAAGGGCATCGTCGGCGCACTGGCCGAACTGGGCCACACCGCCAACAAGCCGCTGGTAGTCCGCCTCGACGGCAACAACGTCGAGGAAGGCCGCCGCATCCTCAACGAGGCCAACCACCCGCTGGTTACCCTGGCCGCCACCATGGACGAGGGCGCCGACAAGGCCGCCGAGCTCGCCAACGCAGCGAAGTAAAGGGACGCACCATGTCTATCTATCTGAACAAAGACTCCAAGGTCATCGTCCAGGGCATCACCGGCGGCGAAGGCACCAAGCACACCGCCCTGATGCTCAAGGCCGGCACCAACATCGTTGGCGGCGTCAACGCCCGCAAGGCCGGCACCACGGTCCTGCACGGTGAGAAGGAAATCAACGTCTACGGCACCGTCAAGGAAGCCATGGCTGAAACCGGCGCCGACGTCTCCATCGTCTTCGTGCCGCCGGCATTCACCAAGAACGCCGTTGTCGAAGCCATCGAGGCCGGCATCGGCCTGGTCGTGGTCATCACCGAGGGCGTTCCCGTCCAGGACTCCGCCGAATTCTGGGCCCTGGCCCAGTCCAAGGTGGACGCCGACGGCAACCAGGTCACCCGCATCATCGGCCCGAACTGCCCCGGCATCATCACCCCCGGCGAAGCACTGGTTGGCATCACCCCAGCCAACATCACCGGCAAGGGCCCCATCGGCCTGGTTTCCAAGTCCGGCACGCTGACCTACCAGATGATGTACGAACTGCGCGACCTGGGCTTCTCCACCGCCATCGGCATCGGCGGCGACCCCATCATCGGCACCACGCACATCGACGCCCTGGCCGCGTTCGAGGCTGACCCCGAGACCAAGGCCATCGTCATGATCGGCGAGATCGGCGGCGACGCCGAAGAGCGCGCAGCCGACTTCATCAAGGCCAACGTCACCAAGCCGGTCGTCGGCTACGTTGCCGGCTTCACCGCCCCCGAAGGCAAGACCATGGGCCACGCAGGCGCCATCGTCTCCGGCTCCGCCGGTACCGCCCAGGCCAAGAAGGAAGCCCTCGAGGCTGCCGGCGTGAAGGTCGGCAAGACGCCGTCCGAGACCGCCAAGCTGCTCCGCGAGGTCTACGCCGCCCTCTAGGCAGCACGTCACGACGCGGGGCCACCCCCGGTCCGTTTCCAGTCATGGGACGGACCTTCGGGTGGCCCCGCGTTCGCGCTTTAACGGATGACGACGGCGGGCGGCGCCTGCCCAACCCGGTCGAGTAATGTTGGGACAGGAAAAACGGGCGCCCCGGGCGCGCAGGCAGGGGATTGACGATGGCAGAAAAGCGACCCACCCTGGTCGACGCCGTCGTGGACAAGGTCCTTGAGCACATCATCAGCGGTCAAATACAGGCCGACGACGCCCTGCCGCCGGAGGCCGACATCGCCAAGGAATCGGGTGTCAGCAGGCTGACGGCCCGGGAAGCCATGAAGGTGCTCAAAGCGCAGGACGTTGTCTACGTAAAGCGCGGCCGGGGCACTTTCGTCAACCCGCCCGAGCGCTGGACCGGGCTGGACGCCATCATGCGTGCAGCCTCAAGGGGAGTGGCCTCGGACCAGGTGGCGCTCCGCCTGCTGGAGGTCCGCCGCATGGTGGAGACCGGGGCCGCCGAACTCGCTGCCTCCCGCCACCGCCCGGTTGACCTCGCCGCGCTGCAGGACAGCGTGGAGCAAATGGAGGCCGCACACCTGGCCGGAGACGTCGATGCACTGACCGTGGCCGATATCGCCTTCCATGACACCGTGCTGCGTGCATCCGGCAACCCATTCGTACCCGCCCTGCTGGGACAGCTCTCCACGCTGCTGTACGCCATGCGCCGGGAAACCTCGGCCTTCCCGGACGTGCAGCGCCACGCGATCCACCACCACAAGATGGTCCTGGCGGCCATCGCGGCGGGCGATCCCGCCACGGCGCGGTCCACCATGGATGCCCACATCACCCAGACCTTTGAGGACTACGAGCAGTTCCTTGCCATGTCCAGCCGCAGCGGAACCACCGGCCGCTAGAGGCTCGCCCGCCAGGAACCCCGCCCGGCAGGCCCGGGACCCGGTGGCCTGCCTCCCTGTCCGCGTGCACGGCGATTATGTTGACGCCCACAACCACCTGTGATTAGAATCTCAGTCAGACATCAGACATCTGATATCACCCCCCAAAATGCCGCCAGCCAAAGGAGTCTTCATGCGCGCGCATTCCCCTTTTGAGGGTCCCCACACCACTCCTGGAGGCCTGCGATGACCTCCCGCACCACTGCCCCCGCACTCAGCCAGCTGGGCGAGACCACCCTCCGCAAGGTGCGCCGCCGGCTGATGCCCCTGATCGTCCTGCTGTACTTCATCGCCTACCTCGACCGGAACAATGTCGGCTTTGCCAAGCTCGGCATGCAGGGCGACATCGGCCTGACCGAAGCCGCGTACGGCCTCGGCGCCGGCATCTTCTTCCTTGGCTACGCCTTGCTTGAGATCCCCAGCAACGGCGGCATGTACCGGTATGGTGCCCGCAAATGGATCGCCCGCATCCTGATCAGCTGGGGCATCTTCGCCACCGCCATGTTCCTGGTGAACGGCGAAGCCACGTTCTACGTCATCCGTTTCCTCCTCGGCGCGGCAGAGGCCGGATTCTTCCCGGCGATCCTTTTCTACCTGACACTCTGGTTCCCGGCAGCGCAGCGCGTAACCGTGCTGGGCATCTTCATCCTCGCCCAGCCCATCTCGAATGCCCTGGGCGCACCGGTATCGGGCATGCTCCTGAACCTGGAAGGCGTCGCAGGCCTGCACGGCTGGCAGTGGCTCTACATCCTCGAGGGCATCCCGGCCATCATCCTAGGCATCATCACGCCGTTCGTCATGACGGACCGCCCTGAACACGCCAAGTGGCTCAAGCCCGAAGAGCGTGAATGGCTCTCCACCACCATGGCCGCTGAACTGGCCCACAAGCAAAAGTCCGGAAACCACAACTTCCTGGCCGGCCTGAAGGACCCCCGCACCATTGCCTACTCGGCGCTGTACTTCGGCCTGGTGTGCGGCATTTACGGCCTGGGACTCTGGCTGCCCACCATCGTCAAGGCGCTGGGCAAGTTTGACTCAACGCAGGTGGGGTTCATTGTCTTCATCCCGTACGCCATCGCAGCGGTGTTCGTCTACTTCTGGAGCAAGCGGTCCGACCGTACAGGCAACCGCGTGTGGCATGCCAGCGTCAGCATGGTGCTTGCCGCCGTCGGCCTCCTGGGCGCCGGCTTCCTGCTCCCCGTCAATGCCGTGCTCGCCATGGTCTTCCTGACCCTGGCAGCCATGGGCATCTACTCCGCGATTGCGCCCTTCCTGGCCATGCCGTCCGCCGCGCTCACCGGCGCCGCGGCAGCAGCCGGGCTGGCCATGGTCAACTCGCTCGGCAACCTGGGCGGCTTCGTGGCCCCCTACATCGTCGGCATCCTCAAGGACGCGACCGGAAACAGCCAGACGGGCCTGGTGTTCCTGGCCGCCTGCCTCGCCGTGACCGCCGTCGCCACTTACCTTTACGCACGCAAGCGGCCTGAAGGTGTCTCCGCGCCCGGAGCCACTGTTCCTGCCGCCGATACCCACTAGGAAACAGCAATGACTACAGAGCACGCATTCCCCGCAGAACGTACCGCGGTCCTGACCGGGGCGGCATCCGCCCGGGGCATTGGCCGCGCAACCGCAGACCGGCTGGCCAGCCAGGGCTGGTCCATCGCCATCCTGGACATCAACGCCGAAGACGCCCAGGCGGCAGCGGCGGAAATTGGCTCCAGCCGTGCCGTCAAGGCCATTGGCGTGGGCGCCGACGTCTCGGATGAGGCGTCGGTGGACCGTGCCATCACGGAAATCGAGCAGTCCCTCCCGCCCATCGTGGGACTGGTCAACCTGGCCGGAATCAGTTCCCCCACTCCCTTCATGGAAACCACCGTGGAGGAATGGGACAAGGTCTTCGCGATCAACATGCGTGGCACCTTCGTGGTGTCCCAGCGCGTGCTCAAGGGAATGATTGAGCGGGAGCTGGGACGGATCGTCAGCATCTCCTCCATCTCCGCCCAGCGTGGCGGTGGAACCTACTCCAAGGTTGCCTACAGTGCCTCCAAGGCCGGCATCCTCGGGTTCACCCGCGCCCTGGCACGTGAAGTCGGTGAGCACAACATCACGGTGAACGCCATCGCACCGGGCCCGATCGACACGGACATCATGGGCGGAACGCTGAGCGATGAGCGCAAGGCCCAGATGTCCGAGGGGATCATGATGGGCCGGGTGGGAACCCGGGAGGAAGTGGCTGCCCTGATCGGGTTCCTCCTCAGCGAGGATGCCGGCTACATCACGGCCGCGACCTATGACATCAATGGCGGCCTGCAGGTTTCCTGACGCCCCTGCTTTCCCGGCGCTCCCGGAGCACGGTGCCGCACGGCCAGCGGCCGCACGGTACCGTGCCCGGGGCGCGTCATCCGCAACGTCCCGCCCTGCAGCGGCTATAGGATTTCTACATGGCAACCAAGAACCAGGCCACCGGCGGGGTGAGCAGGCAGGTCCTCGCGGACCACGTCTATGAGGCGCTTTTGGTTGCCCTCATGGACGGCCGGCTGGAAGCAGGCACCCCGGTCAGTATCGACGGGATGGCCAGGGAACTGGACGTCTCACCAACGCCCGTGCGGGAGGCGCTTGCCCGGCTGGAAGCCACCGGCATGGTTCGAAGGATGGCCCTGCGCGGCTACCGGGTAGCCCCGCTGTTCTCTCCGGAAGAGCTGGCGGACCTGATGGACGCCCGGCTGGTGATCGAACCGGCGAACGCCTTCATGGCCTGCAAGCACGCAGACCAGGAGCTGACCGGGCAGCTCCAGCAGGCCATCGAGGACCTCAAGGCCGCGCCTCGCGGCCCGTCGTTCGCCGAGTTCCGCGCGTACTGGGAAGCGGATGAACGGTTCCACCGGCTCATCGCCGAATCGGCGGACAACCAGTTCCTGCTGTCCGCATACAGCGCACTGGGTGGCCAAGTGCAGCGTTTCCGCTTTTTTGGCGGCCTGGGCGTAACGGACGCGGACTACGCCATCGCGGAACATACCGAGATCCTCAAGGCCTTTGAAGCCGGCGACGCCGAACTCGCCCGGCAAAAAATGATCGACCACATCGAGGGCGTCAAGCAGCGCTCGCAGCACGACAGCGAAGTGCGCAGCTAGCAGCACGCCCAGGGGCCGGCAGGCCCCCTCATCCCCGACTCCACCCCGGGGAGTCCACCAACGAACCCTTGACAGGATCCATAAGCAACGTAGATCCTATAGGAAATGCGATTCATGATCTGGAGTGACAATGCCGTACACCGCTGAAAACTGGCCCATCGCCGCCGCCCTGCTGCAGTTCCCCGGAACCAGGCAGGACGGAACCACCGTCCAAGATGCCCCCGCCAGCGACTGGCAGCAGGTCTTCGAGGAAGTGGCCGACGCCGGTTTCACCAACGCCGACCTCACCGACAGCTGGGTCCGCCCCGGCGATCTCTCCAGCGCCCGGCTGGACGAACTGAAGGCCGCCGCCACGGCCGCCGGCCTCGGACTTCCCTCCATCTCCGCCATCCGCCGCAGCGTGATCGAGGAAGGCAACTGGGAAGACAACCTGGCCTACACCCACCGCACCCTCGAAGCCGCAGCACAGCTTGGCTGCGAGGTTGTCTCGATCGGGCTCCACCAGGCCATCACCCCCGAGCAGCGGAAGCAGCTGTGGTTCTGGACCGTCGAGGGCCACAAGGACCCGGTGGGTGACAAGGAAAGCTGGAACAACGCCGTCACCCGCATCCGCGAAGTGGGCAAGCACGCCGCGGAACTTGGCCTCCTGGTATCCCTGGAAATGTATGAGGACACCTACCTGGGCACCGGCGATTCCTCCGTGCAGCTGGTCCAGGACATCGACCTGCCCAACGTGGGGCTGAACCCGGACCTGGGCAACCTGATCCGGCTGCACCGCCCCATCGAGGACTGGCGTGAACTGGTGCACAAGACCCTGCCGTACTCCAACTACTGGCACGTCAAGAACTACATCCGCGATGAAAACCAAGCCCGGAACCAGTACGTCGCCATGCCGGCCCCCATGGAATCAGGCCTCATCAGCTACCGCGAGGCCTTCCAGTTCGCCATCTCCGTCGGCTTCCAGGGCGTCATCTGCACGGAACACTACGGTGGCGACGGCCTGAGCGTCACCGCCGCCAACCAGGACTACCTGCGCCGCCAGGTCCTCCCCAAGCGCGACGGCTACGCCCTGGGCACCAGCCTGGTGGCCCAGGGCCGGCAAACTCCGGCGGCAGTCCCCGCACGCTAGCCGGCAGGCATCCCAACCGAGACAACCGGTTCAACGAGGAATCATGACAAAGATATTTGACGATCCAGCGCAGTTCGCAGACGACGCCCTCGACGGCTTCGTGGCCGCCAACCGACAGTATGTTGCGCGCGTTGACGGCGGCGTTGTCCGCTCCACCGAATCACCCGCCGGCCAGGTGGCACTGGTCATCGGCGGGGGCTCCGGCCACTACCCGGCCTTCGCCGGCCTGGTGGGTGCCGGGCTGGCGGCAGGAAGCGCCTGCGGCAACATGTTTGCATCCCCCTCAGCGGGGCAGGTGTACCGCGTGGCCAAGGCATCCCAGGCCGGCGGGGGAGTCCTGCTCAGCTACGGAAACTACGCCGGCGACGTCCTCCACTTCGGCCAGGCCCAGGACAAACTGAACGCCGAAGGCATCGAAACCCGGACCGTCCTGGTCACCGATGACATCGCCAGCGCTCCACTGGAGGAAATCGCCAAGCGCCGCGGCATCGCCGGGGACCTGACAGTCTTCAAAGTGGCCGGCGCGGCAGCGGAAGCCGGCCTGGACCTGGACGAGGTGGAGCGCCTCGCCATCAAGGCCAACCACCACACCCGCTCGCTCGGCGTTGCCTTTGCCGGCTGCACCCTGCCCGGAGCAGCCGAACCTCTGTTCACCGTGCCCGACGGCATGATGTCCGTGGGGCTCGGCATCCACGGTGAACCCGGCATCTCCGAGCAGCCCCTGCCCACCGCCAGCGAACTTGCCCGGCTCCTGGTGGACGGGCTGCTCAAGGACAAGCCGGACGCCGCGGGCACCAGGGTGGTGCCGATCCTGAACGGCCTGGGAACGGTCAAGTACGACGAACTCTTCCTGCTGTTCGGCAAGATCGAGGCGCTGCTGACCGGGGCCGGACTAGAGATCGTGGAACCGGAGTGCGGCGAACTGGTAACCAGCCTGGACATGTCCGGACTGTCCCTGACGCTGTTCTGGCTGGACGCGGAACTGGAGAAATTCTGGGCCGCGCCGGCTGACACCCCTGCCTTCCGCAAAGGCAACCTGGCCCCGCGCCGTGCCCGTTCGCTGGAGGCCCTGGAAGACGCCGAAGCGACTCCGGCGCTGGCTGCCACGGCAGCCTCCACCGCCCTGGCGGCCACCGCGGTGGGCGCGCTGAAGGAAGCCCGGTCCGTCGTCGTCGAACATGAGGACGCGCTTGGGAAACTGGACGCCATCGCCGGGGACGGCGACCACGGCATCGGCATGCGCCGCGGCGTTGATGCCGCCGTCGCTGCCGCCGAGAAGTCCCACGCGGCCGGCGCGGGACTCGAGGAACTCCTCACCGCAGCGGGGGAGCAGTGGGCCGAACGCGCCGGCGGCACCTCCGGGGCCCTCTGGGGCGCTGCCGTCACCGCCGTCGGCAGGACCCTTGGCAGCAAGGACTCCTACACGGCGGCGGACGCGGCCGCCGCCGTCAACGCCCTCCGCGACGCCATCATCACCCTGGGCAAGGCCGCAGCCGGGGACAAGACCATGGTGGACGCGCTGCTTCCGTTCGCCGAGACGTTCAACCGGGCAATCGACGACGGCGGCAGCCTGGCCGGGAGCCTCCGTGCGGCAGCGGAGGCGGCAGCAAAAGCCGCTGACGAGACCGCCGGGCTCAGCCCGAAGAAGGGCCGCGCCCGCCCCCTGGCCGAAAAAAGCCTGGGCCACCCCGACCCCGGTGCTGTGTCCTTCGGCCTCATCGCCCGCAGGGTGGCCGATTACGCCGCCACCATCGAAAGCCACTAAAGGAGAACCCTTATGACTGAGCAATCCCAGCCAGGCTGGCGCATCGTCGTCGGCAATGACGAAGCCGGCGTCGAATACAAGAACGCCCTGCGCGAACTGCTGGAGGCGGACCCCCGCGTCGCCTCGGTGGAGGACGTGGGAGTCGGCGCCGACGACACCACCGCCTACCCACACCTGGCCGTCGCCGCCGCCCGCAAAGTGGCCGCCGGCGAAGCGGACCGCGCCCTCCTGATCTGCGGAACCGGCCTGGGGGTCGCCATCTCCGCCAACAAGGTACCGGGCATCCGGGCCGTCACCGCGCACGACAGCTACTCCGTGGAACGCTCCGTGCTGTCCAACAACGCCCAGGTCCTGACCATGGGCCAGCGCGTCATCGGCCTGGAACTGGCCAAGAAGCTGGTGGGCGAGTGGCTCAACTACCGCTTCGATGAAAACTCCGCATCCGCGGCCAAAGTAGACGCCATCTGCTCCTATGAGGGCGCGTCGGAAGGACTTGAAACCACATGAGCACCCGTAACATCGCCGTCGTCGGCTCCGGCTACATGGGCGGCGGAATCGCCCAGGTCCTGGCACTTGCCGGAGCCCGCGTGGCCCTGGCGGACGTCTCCGCCGAAATCGCCCAAAGCAACTACGAGCGGCTGCTGAAGGAATCTGACGAGTTTGTGGCAGCAGGGCTCTTCCCGGCCAACGCCACGGACCTGCTCAAGGAAAACCTCTGGGCAGCCAAGGACATCGAAGAAGCCGTAGCGGACGCCGAATACATCGAGGAGGCCGTGCCTGAAGTCCTCGAAATCAAGCACGCCACCCTGGGCCGAATCAGCGCCGCCGCCCGGCCGGACGCCATCATCGGCTCCAACACCTCCACCATCTCCATCGCCAAGCTCGCCGAAGTGGTGGACAACCCGGAGCGCTTCCTGGGCGTCCACTTCTCCAACCCGGCACCCTTCATCCCCGGCGTGGAAGTCATCCCGCACGAGGGGACCTCCGAGGCAACCGTCCAGGCCGCCCGCACCATCGTGGGGGAGACCGGCAAGGAAACCGCCACCGTCAAGGACGTCACCGGCTTCGTGCTGAACCGGCTCCAGTACGCCCTCTTCCACGAAGCCGCGCAGGTGGTGGAGGAAGGCATCGCCACCGCCGAGGACGTGGACACCCTGGTCCGCACCACCTTCGGCTTCCGCCTGCCGTTCTTCGGCCCCTTCGCCATCGCCGACATGGCAGGCCTGGACGTGTACGCCTTCTGCTACAAGTCACTGCAGACCGGCTTCCCGGAGCGGTTCGCCACCCCGCAGATCCTCCAGGAAAAGGTCGACGCCGGCCAGCTGGGCACCAAGACCGGCTCCGGCTTCCTTGATGTCCCGGCAGAGCGCACCGCCGCCCTGGTTGCCTACCGGAACAAGGCCTACGTCGCCATGCAAAAGCTCATCGAGGACCTGGGCCCGGCCCCGCTGTCCTAGCCCTGCTTTCCTCAACCAGAAGGAACATTCCATGACAGTTTTCCCCGCAGAGCGCACGGCGATCGTCACCGGCGCAGTCTCTGAACGCGGCATCGGGCGCGCCACCGCGGACTACCTCGCCGAGCGCGGCTGGAACATCGGCGTGATCGACCTCGACGACGCCGCCAGCAAGGACCTGGCCAGGGAACTGGCCGAAAAGCACGGCGTCAAAGCCCACGGCGCCGGCGCCAACATCGGCGACGAAGCCTCGGTGCGTGCCGCCATCGACGAGATCGAAGCTGAGCTTCCCCAACTGGTGGCACTGGCAAACATCGCGGGCGTCAGCTCCCCGGTTCCCTACCTGGAGCTGGACAGCGCCGAATGGGACCGCGTCGTGAACATCAACATGAACGGCGTCCACTACGCCACCCGCCGCGCGGCCGAATCGATGGCCAGGAACCGGGTGGGACGGATCGTCAACATCTCCTCCGTCTCCGCGCAGCGCGGCGGCGGAACCTTCAGCAAGACTCCGTACTCCGTGGCGAAGGCCGGCGTCATCGGCCTGACCCGCGCCACCGCCCGCGAACTGGGCGAGTACGACATCACGGTCAATGCCATCTCACCCGGTCCGATCGACACCGACATCATGGGCGGCACCCTCAGCGAGGAACGCAAGGATGAACTCGTGAAGGACCTGGTGGTGAACCGGGTAGGCACCACCCGCGACATCGCGGCGGCCATTTCCTTCCTCATCGGTGAGGACGCCGGCTACATCTCCGGCCAGACGCTGAACGTCGACGGCGGCCTGTACATGCACTGACGGCATCCGCCCCGGATGCCACAAGCCCCGCAGGCCGCCGGCCTGCGGGGAACCACCAACGTCACCACTCGAAGGAGAGTGTTGTGTCAGAAACCACCGCAACATCCAAGGAACTCCTGGCCCGTCCGGTCCTGAAGTCCGCGATTTCCAAGGCGGCCCGCCGGCTCATGCCGATGCTGGTCATCCTCTACGTCGTTTCGTTCCTGGACCGCACCAACGTCGGCTTCGCCGAGGCGGCACTGGGCGCGGACAAGGGGGTGTCCGCCGCGGCCTTCGCCCTGGGCGCCGGTATCTTCTTCATTGGCTACGCCATCTTCGAGATCCCCAGCAACCTGCTGCTCAAGAAGGTCGGTGCCAAGATCTGGCTGGCGCGCATCGCCATCACCTGGGGCATCGTCTCCGCGTGCTTCGCGTTCGTGCAGGGCGAGACCTCGTTCGTGATCCTGCGTTTCCTCCTGGGCGTCACCGAGGCCGGGCTGTTCCCCGGCGTCATCATGTACCTCGCCGAATGGTTCCCCAACAAGGTGCGCGTCCAGATGTTCGCCATCTTCTACCTGGCCCAGCCGTTCTCCCAGATGATCGGCAACCCGCTGTCCGGCTGGCTGATCAACATTGGCGACCAGGTGCCGGGCCTGCGCGGCTGGCAGGTCATGTTCTTCGTCGAAGGCATGCTCGCCGTCCTGGCAGGCATTGCGGCGTTCTTCTTCCTGATCAACGGACCGGAGAAGGCCAAGTTCCTCAGCCGCGAGGAAAAGTACGCGCTGAAGGAGGTCATGGCACTTGAGGACAACATCAAGGACGAGCACGGCCCCCGCGGCATCCTCGCCGCCATGCGCAACGGCCGCGTCTGGTACTTCACGGTCATCTACTTCTGCCTGCAGATCGCCGTCTACGGTGTGACGTTCTTCCTGCCGCAGCAGGTGTCCTCCCTGACCGGGCAGAAGGTGGGACTCGCCGTCGGCCTCCTCATCGCCGTCCCGTGGTTCTTCGGCATCTTTGCCTGCTACTTCATCGGCAAGGCGGCCAACACCGTGGCCAAGCGACGCAAATTCGGCACCATCCTGTTCATCTCCACCGGCCTGTGCATCTTCGGCTCGGCCTGGGCGGGAACCAACCACCAGCCGGTCCTGGGCATGATCTTCATAACCCTGGCAGTCTGCAGCTTCCTGGCCGTCGGCCCCGTGGTGTGGTCCTATCCCACCGCGTTCCTCGCCGGTTCCGCTGCCGCGGCAGGCATTGGGCTGATCAACTCGCTGGGCAACCTGGGCGGCTTCGTGGCACCCATCCTGCGGACCGCAGTCAACGAAGCCACGCAATCACCAACGGGGTCCATGGGCGTCTATGCCCTGGGTGTCCTGCCGTTCGTGGCGGCAGCGATGATGTTCGCCACCAGGCGGTTCAAGAACAAGGCCGACGACCTGCTCGACTGAGCACACCACCACCCACGCAAGGAAAACGATGAGCACCTCCGGCAGCAGCACAGGCAAGGGCCCCCGCTACATCGGTGTCAGCACCAAGATGTACCTGGGCTACCAGGCAAGCCTGCGCTGGCTGTCGGAGGTGCGTTCCATCGTCGATGACAGGCCCGGACTGGGCATGGAATCCGCCAAGGAGTCCCCGGTCCGGGTCTTCGCCATCCCGTCCTTCCCTGTCCTGGAGCCCGCCGCGCGGATCCTGGCAGGTTCGCCCGTGCTCCTCGGCGCCCAGAACTGCGCCTGGGGCGACGGGCCGCTGACCGGTGAAGTCAGCCCCGGCATGCTGGCCGAACTCGGCGTCTCACTCGTCGAGATCGGCCATGCCGAACGCCGCCGGCTCTTTGGCGAGGACGACGCCGTGGTGGCACGCAAGGTGCGTGCCGCCGTCGGCCATTCCCTCACTCCGCTGCTCTGCATCGGCGAGCCGGACAGGCTCGACGCCGGAGCTGCCGCCGCCTTTTGCGTGCAGCAGGTCCGCGCCGCCACGGACGGCGACCCGGCCCTGCTGAACCGCCTGGTCCTGGCCTACGAACCGGTCTGGGCCATCGGTGCGCAGGAGCCCGCCCCACCGCGTCACGTCAACGCCGTCCTGGCGCAGATCCGCGCAGCCCTTGGCCCTGCCTGCCCGCTGATCTACGGCGGCAGCGCCGGGCCCGGGCTGCTTCCCCGGCTGCCGGCCGCGGACGGACTCTTCCTGGGCCGCTTCGCCCACGATGCCGCCAACCTTGGCCGCGTGCTGGACGAAGCCCTCCTCCTGCGTCAGACCGACGCGCCCGCCAACAGTTCGTCCAGCCGCTCATAGCCTTCGGACATGCCGCCCTCCATGCCTGAGTGCAGCATGCCGTCCCGCGCCTCCATGCTCTGGTACATGGCGTGGCCCCGCAGCCTGCACCGGCCGCCGTCGAGCTCCTCAAATGTCATGGACTCCAGGCTGACCGAGTCCGGATAGCCGCCGAACTCGAAGGTCTGCAGGGCGAACTCGTTCTCGCGCACCGTGTGGAAGATGCCACGGAACTCGTACGGCACCCCCTCCGGACCCGTGTGAATGTACCGGTAGCTCCCGCCGGTACGGAAGTCGTAGTGGTCCATTTCCATCTTCATGCCCCGCGGACCCAGCCATTGGGCCACCAGTTCCGGGTCCTTGTGAGCCCGGAACACGTCCGCCACCGGAAAGTCGAACTCCCGCTCGAAGTCGATGTAGGGGAGTCCCTCGGGTGCCGTGATCTTCAGTTGGTTGGTCATTTCCTGTCCTTTGCCTTAGGCGCCGTTTGCCCGGCGCTGGATTCAAGCACCGCATCGAGGCTGCGGAACTGCCCTTCCCGGACCAGCCTGTACTGGTCGATCCAGGCAGTGAGCGCCTCCAGCCGTGCGGGGTTCAGGTGGACGGGCCTGCGCTGGGCGTCCCTGCTGCGGGTGACCAGATTCGCCTGCTCGAGTACCTGGATGTGCTTCGAGACTGCCTGCTTGGAAATCTCGAACGGCTCGGCCAGCTCGTTAACGGTGGCCGGGCCCCGGCTTAGCCGGGCAATGATGCGTCGACGAACGGGGTCGGCCAGGGCAAGGAAAGCAACGTCCAAAGCCGCGTCGTCATCCGCCACCATTCCCGCCTTTCTTCTAATCAACATAGAGATTTATCAACCTTTTGATTGATTAAGACTACGCCCGCTCCGTTTACCTGCGCAAGGGGATCTTGCGGTGTCAAAATTAAGTTTGTTAGTATGTCAGTACAAACTATTAGAGGAGAAGCTTCATGCCACTGGTTCGCATTGACGTCAACGAAGGCCGCACTGCCGATGAGCTGCAGCAGCTGAGCCGCGGCATCCACGATGCCATCCTTGCGGAGTACGGCATCCCGGAGCGGGACTACTTCCACATCCTCACCGAACACCCGCAGGGCCAGATCTTCGCCCAGGACGCCGGCCTCGGCTTCGAGCGCACCGGGGGAGTGGTGATGATCCAGATCTTCACCCAGGGCGGCCGGTCCCAGGAGGCAAAGCAGCGGCTCTTTGCCGCGGTGGCTGAAAAGCTTGCAGCAGCGGGGGTCGCCGGCGAGGACGTCTTCATTGGCTATGTCGAAAACACTGCCGGCGACTGGTCCTTCGGGTTTGGCCGTGCCCAGTACATGACCGGCGAGTTGGCCGTTCCCCGGAAGTAGTGCTGGCGTGCCCATCCGTGGCGGGATGGCACGTTTAAACGCTTGTTGTAAGTATGTCAGTACAAACCTTTGACAGGACATTCGATCTAGGGCAAAGTAGTTCCTGTGGCCCACGCCACGGCCTGCCAGTCCCGGAACTCCTGCTCCTCAAAGGATCCGAGTTCCACACCAGAAAGGTCCACGATTCCCGTGACCCACGAGCTTCTTACGATCGGGCGCATCAGCGTTGATATTTACCCGAACGACATCGGGGTTGGCCTGGAGGACGTCAACTCCTTCGGCAAATACCTTGGCGGTTCGCCGTCCAACGTCGCCGTTGCCGCTGCCCGGCACGGCCGCCGGACCGGCGTCATCACCCGCACCGGGGACGATGCGTTCGGCACCTACCTCCACCGGGAACTGCACAAGTTCAACGTCGACGACACATTCGTTACGCCGGTCGCCGGCCTGCAGACACCGGTGACATTTTGCGCGATCAAGCCCGCCACGGACGAGTTCCCGCTGTACTTCTACGGCCGTTTCCCCACCGCTCCGGACCTGCAGATCAAGGCTGAAGAACTGGACCTGGAGGCCATCCGCGGGGCCGGTATCTTCTGGTCCACCGTGACCGGCCTGTGCCAGGAGCCTTCCCGGTCCGCGCACATCGCCGCGCACCAGGCCCGTCCCCGCACCGAACTGGCCGAAGGGCAGTTCACTGTCCTGGACCTGGACTACCGTCCCATGTTCTGGGCGTCCGAAGAGGAAGCCCGCGCAGAGGTGGCCAGGGTCCTCCCGCACGTCACCGTCGCCATCGGCAATGACAAGGAATGCGCCGTCGCCGTAGGGGAGGGAACCCCTGACGAGCAGGCGGACCGGCTGCTGGCCGCCGGCGTGGAAATCGCCGTCGTCAAGCTTGGTGCTGAAGGCGTGATGGCCAAGACGCGCACCGAGCGCGTGGTCTCCGCCCCCGTCCCGGTTGAAACCTTTAACGGCCTCGGCGCCGGCGATTCCTTCGGCGGCGCGTTCTGCCACGGACTGCTGTCCGGCTGGCCGCTGCAACAGGTACTGGACTACGCCAACGCCGCCGGCGCCATTGTGGCCTCCCGCCTGTCCTGCGCCGATGCGATGCCGACGCCGGACGAGGTCACCTCGCTGCTGGCCGAACGCGGACGTACCGTGCCGGGTACGGTCTCCGGCGCTTCCATTCCCGAAGGAGCAGCACTGTGACCCTCACACCCCTCGCCTCGAACCACGCCGTGGATGATGATCCCCGCCGCTATGAGCACCTGAGCACCATCCGCCTCGAAGACCCGGACGCCGTGGCCCGTGCCGCGAAGGCACGCCGCCGCCACCCCGGTGTTAAGGCCGGCCGCCAGAACTTCATCGTCGCCGCCGACCACCCCGCCCGCGGCGCCCTGGCTGTCGGCAGCGATCCGGTGGCCATGGCGGACCGCCGGCAGCTGCTGGACCGGCTGCAGATCGCCCTGGCCAACCCGGCCGTGGACGGTGTCCTGGCCTCCCCGGACATCATGGACGACCTGCTGCTGCTGGGCGCCCTGGACGGGAAGCTGGTGTTCGGATCGATGAACCGCGGCGGGCTGTCCGGCCTGGTCAACGAGTTCGATGACCGCTTCACCGGCCACACCGCCGCCGCTTTGGCGGCCCTGGGTGCGGACGGCGGCAAGATGCTGACCCGTATCTGCCTGGGCGACCCGGACACCGTGGTGACCCTGGAAGCGACCGCCAAGGCCATCGACTCGCTGGCGGAGCGGAGGCTGATCGCCATGGTGGAGCCGTTCCTGTCGGTCCGCGAGAACGGCCGGGTCCGCAACGATCTCTCGCCCAACGCCGTCATCAAGTCCATCGCCATCGCCGAGGGCCTGGGATCCACCAGCGCCTACACCTGGATGAAGCTTCCCGTGGTGGCGGAGATGGAACGCGTCATGGCCGCCACCACCATGCCCACGGTCCTGCTGGGCGGTGACCCGGACGGGTCCCAGGACGAGGTCTTCGCCACCTGGGGTGCCGCGCTGGCCCTCCCCGGTGTCCAGGGCCTGACGGTCGGCCGGACGCTGCTCTACCCCGCGGACGGGGACGTCGCCGGCGCCGTTGCCGCGGCAGCCTCGCTCCTGCACCACACCACAGAACTTCCGGAGAACTAGCCATGGGCACACCAACAGGAACGCGCAGAATGACGGTGGCGCAGGCCGTCGTCGAATACCTTTCCCGGCAGTACACCGTGGACACGGTGGGCGGCGTTGACTACCGTGAGCGGCTCATCCCGGGCACGTTCGGGATCTTCGGGCACGGCAACGTGGCCGGCGTGGGCCAGGCGCTGAAGCAGTACCAGCAGCTGGACCCGGCACTGATGCCGTACTACCAGGGCCGCAACGAGCAGGCCCAGGTCCACCAGGCCGTGGGCTACGCCCGGCACACCCGCCGCCGCCAGACCTACGCCATCAGCACCTCCATCGGCCCGGGTTCCTCCAACCTGCTCACCGGTGCCGCGCTGGCCACCACCAACCGGCTCCCGGTGCTGCTGCTGCCGTCGGACACGTTCGCCACCCGCGCCGCGGACCCTGTCCTGCAACAGCTCGAGCAGCCGTACGCCTACGACATCACGGTCAATGACGCGTTCCGGCCGCTGTCCAAGTTCTTCGACCGGGTGAACCGGCCGGAGCAGCTGTTCTCGGCGTTCCACCACGGCCTGCGCGTCCTCACGGACCCGGCCGAGACCGGCGCGGTGACCATTTCCCTGCCGCAGGACGTCCAGGCCGAGGCCTTCGACGTCCCGGCCGAGTTCCTGGCCGAGCGTGAGTGGCGGATCCGCCGCCCCGACGCCGACGACGAGGACATCGCCCGCGCCGCCGCAGCCATCCGGGCCGCGAAGCGCCCGCTCATCATCGCCGGCGGCGGCGTCCTCTACGCCTACGCCAACGACGAACTGGCGAAGTTCGCCGAACTGACCGGGATCCCGGTGGGCAACACCCAGGCAGGCGTCGGCGTCCTGCCGTGGGACCACCAGTTCTCCCTCGGTGCCATTGGCTCCACCGGCACGACGGCGGCCAACGCCATCGCTGCCGAGGCGGACCTGATCATCGGCATCGGCACCCGCTACGAGGACTTCACCACCGCGTCCCGGACCGCGTTCCAGAACCCGGACGTGCGCTTCGTGAACATCAACGTCGCACCCATCGACGCGTACAAGCACGGCACCACGCTGCCGATCGTCGCCGACGCCCGCAAGGCCCTGGTCAAGCTCAACGCCGCCCTGGGCGGCTACCGGGTCGGGGCGGACCTGGAACAAAAGGTCGCCGCGGAGAAGAAGCGCTGGAACGCCACGGTGGACGAAGCCTTCGACACCCGCTACACTCCGCTGCCGGCACAGAACGAGATCATCGGCGCCACCAACCGGGCCATGGACGCCCGCGACGTGGTCATCTGCGCCGCCGGGTCCCTGCCCGGGGACCTCCACAAAATGTGGCGCGTGCGGGACCCGTTCGGCTACCACGTCGAGTACGCCTACTCCTGCATGGGCTACGAGATCCCCGGCGGCCTGGGCGTTAAGCGCGCGGCCATCGCCGAAGCGGCCGGCACGACGGCGGCAGGCGGCGTTGGTGGGGAAGCGGCCCCAGTGCGGGACGTCGTCGTGATGGTGGGGGACGGCTCCTACCTGATGATGCACACCGAACTGGTCACCGCCGTCGCCGAACGCATCAAGCTGATCGTGGTCCTGATCCAGAACCACGGCTACGCCTCCATCGGGTCTCTGTCCGAATCCCTCGGGTCCCAGCGGTTCGGCACCCAGTACCGGGCGCTGAACGAGGAACAGCACAGCTTCGACGAGGGCGAGACCCTGCCGGTGGACCTGGCCCTGAACGCCGAGTCCCTGGGCGTGAAGGTCATCCGGATCGAACCGGGGGAAAAGGTCATCGCCGAACTCGAACAGGCCATCCGGGATGCGAAGGCCGCCCCCGAGAACAGTGGCCCGATCCTGATCCACGTCGAATCCGACCCCCTCCTGGACGCACCGTCCTCCGAATCCTGGTGGGACGTGCCTGTCTCCCAGGTCTCCGAACTGGACTCCACCAAACAGGCCTTCCAGACCTACGTCGACCACAAGTCACGCCAGCGCAAACTGCTCGGCTAACCACGCTTTTTCACTACTCAAGGAAGAGTCCCATGACTGCCACCACCACCGAAACAATGGTCATCAACCACTTCATCAACGGCGCCGAGACCGCCGGCGAAGGCGACCGCACCACGAACGTGTACAACCCGGCCACCGGCGCCGTGACCGGCGAACTGCGTCTGGCCAACCGCGCCGACCTGGACACCGCCGTCGCCGCCGCCCGCAAGGCCGCCGACACCTGGGGTGACATTTCCCTGGCTAAGCGCACCGCGGTGCTGTTCAAGTTCCGCGAACTCGTCGCCGCCCACGTGGACGAGCTCGCCCAGCTGGTCACCGCCGAGCACGGCAAGGTCCTCTCCGACGCCAAGGGCGAGATCGGCCGCGGCTTGGAAGTGGTCGAGTACGCCTGCGGCATCCCCACCCTGCTCAAGGGCGACTACTCGGACCAGGTCTCCACCGGCATCGACGTCTTCTCCTTCCGCGAACCCCTCGGCGTCGTCGCCGGGATCACGCCGTTCAACTTCCCCGTGATGGTGCCGCTGTGGATGGCCCCGATGGCCATCGCCACCGGCAACGCCTTCATCCTCAAGCCCTCCGAACGCGACCCCTCCGCCTCGCTGCTGCTGGCCAAGCTGTGGAAGGAAGCCGGGCTGCCGGACGGTGTGTTCCAGGTCCTGCACGGCGACAAGGAAACCGTTGACGGGCTGCTGACCCACCCGGACGTGGACGGCATTAGTTTTGTTGGGTCCACCCCGATCGCGCAGTACGTTCACGAAACCGCCACCAAGCATGGCAAGCGCGTCCAGGCCCTGGGCGGTGCGAAGAACCACGCGATCATCCTGCCCGACGCCGACCTGGACAACGCCGCCGACCACCTCGCGGCCGCCGCGTTCGGCTCCGCCGGGGAACGCTGCATGGCCATCTCCGTCGCGGTCGCCGTCGGAGACGCCGCCGATGCCCTGGTCGCCAAGGTCCAGGAACGCGCCGAAGCCGTCAAGGTCAACAACGGCACCGAACCCGGCGCCGAAATGGGCCCGGTCATCACCCCCGCCTCCAAGGAACGCATCGTCAAGATCGTCACCGAAGCTGAAACCGCGGGCGCCGCCATGGTGGTGGACGGCCGCGACCTGGTGGTCCCCGGCCACGAAAACGGCTTCTGGGTTGGCCCCACCGTCCTGGACCACGTCAAAACCGAAATGACCGCCTACAAAGAGGAAATCTTCGGACCCGTCCTCGTAGTGGTCCGCGTCGACACCCTCGAGGACGGCATCACGCTGATCAACGCCAACCCCTACGGCAACGGCACCGCCATCTTCACCTCCTCCGGCGCCGCCGCCCGTAAGTTCCAGCGCAGCGTCACCGTGGGCATGATCGGCATCAACGTTCCCTTGCCGGTGCCGGTGGCCTACCACTCCTTCGGCGGCTGGAAGGCCTCCCTCTTCGGCGATAAGCACATCTACGGACCCGAAGGCGTCAGCTTCTACACCCGCGGCAAGGTAGTCACTTCCCGCTGGCCCGAAACCCACCACGCCTCCGGCGCCTCCTACAACTTCCCCTCCAACTAGTCCCCACCGCCGCCCTCGCCTCGCAAGCTCGGCCAGGGAACCCTGGCGGCGTGGGCCCTACCCGTCGATTGCTCCGTAATTGTCGTTTTGAGCGTCCAAAACGACAATTACGGAGCAGCCGATGCAAAGGAAAAGACAATGACTGAGAACAAGCTGATCATCGGCACGGCGCCGGACTCCTGGGGCGTCTGGTTCGCGGACGACCCCAAGCAGACCCCGTGGGAACGCTTCCTCGACGAGGTGGCCGAGTCCGGCTACAAGTGGATCGAACTGGGCCCGTACGGCTACCTGCCCACCGACCCCACCCGCCTGGCGGAAGAACTGAAACAGCGCGACCTGCAGATCTCCGCCGGCACCGTCTTCACCGCCTTCCACCGCGGCCTGGACCAGTGGGAAACCGCCTGGGAACCGGCCCGCAAGGTCGCCGAACTCACCGCGGCCATGGGCGGCGGCCACATCGTGGTCATCCCGGCCATGTGGCGGGACGACGTCACCGGCGAAGCCGTGGAAAGCGGCACGCTGAGTGAAAAGGCCTGGGACGACCTGTTCGCCGGCCACAACCGCCTGGGCAAGACCCTCCTGGAAGACTTCGGCCTGAAGCAGCAGTTCCACTCCCACGCCGACTCCCACGTTGGCGCGCAGACGGATATCGAAACGCTGCTGGCCGCCACCGATCCCCAGTACCTGAACCTCTGCCTGGACACCGGCCACGCCGAGTACTGCGGCGCCTCCAGCCTGGAACTGATCAAGAACTACCCGGACCGGATCGGCTACCTGCACCTGAAGCAGATCAACCCGGACATCCTCAGGAAGGTCAACGAGGAGAACATGACCTGGGCAGCTGCCAACCTGGCCGGCGTCATGACCGAACCGCCCAACGGCCTGCCGGACCTGCGCGCGGTCATCGAAGCCGTGGAAGCGCTCAACCGGCCCATCTTCGGCATCGTGGAACAGGACATGTACCCCGTGGCCTTCGACGTACCGATGCCCATCGCCAAGCGCACCCGCAACTACCTGCTGTCCTGCGGTTCCCGCACCGCCGTCAGCTAACCCGCCCCACAGACACCACAAAGGACAGAACAATGACTGAAACCCTCCGCGTTGCCGTCATCGGCGCAGGCCGCATGGGCGCCGACCACATCCAGCGCATCAGCAAGCGCATCCACGGAGCCGAAGTTGCCGCCGTCGTGGACGTGGATCTTGCCCGCGCCCAGGCCGCTATTGAAGGCATCCCGGGCGCCGTGGCCCTGGCGGACGCTGACGAGGCCCTGAACAACGGCGACGTCAACGCCGTCCTGATCGCCACCCCCGGATTCCTGCACGAGGACATCCTGCTCAAGGCCCTCGCCAGGGACATCCCGATCCTCTGCGAAAAGCCGCTCACGCCCGACGCCGCATCGTCCTGGAAGATCGTCGAAGCCGAGGTGGCACTGGGCCACCAGCGGATCCAGGTGGGCTTCATGCGCCGCTTCGACGCCGAATACGCCACGCTGGGTTCGATCATCCGCAATCACGAACTCGGCGAGCTGCTGATGCTGCACCACCAGCACCGCAACCCGAGCACCCCTGAGGGCTTCACCAACGAGATGCTCATCAACGACTCCGTGGTCCACGAGTTCGACGCCATCCGCTTCTTCACCGGCGAGGAAATCACCAGCATCCAGGTCCGCCTGGGCAAGGCCACCAAGAACGCGCCGTCCGGCCAGCACGACCCCCAGCACGTCCTGCTGGAGACCGAATCAGGCGTCCTGGCCGACGTCGAAATCTACGTCAACGCCAAGTTTGGCTACGAGGTGGCCACCCAGGCCTCCTTCGAAGACGGCATCGTCAGCATCGGCGGCGACAAGGGCCCCTACACCCGCAGCTCAGGCCGCTGGGGCGGCAACGTCACCCCCGGCTTCGAGGAGCGCTTCGGAGCGGCGTACGACGTCGAAATCCAGTCCTGGGTGGACGCGGCACTCAAGGGCGGAATCGGCGGCCCCTCCGCCTGGGACGGGTACGCCACCGCCGCCTGCTGCGAGGCAGGCGTCGAAGCGCAGAAGAACGGCGAAAAGGTCGCCGTGAAGCTGGCTCCGAAACCCGACCTCTACAAGTAACCAGGACCGGAAAGGGGGCGGAGCCATCCGTCCCCTTTCGTGTCTCCACCCTTCCTGATCCACAATGGAGTGTTTACGTGAAAATCGCACTTGACCCCACCCCGTTCCATCACTCGCACAGCCTGCTGGAGTTCCCCAAGGTGATGGCCGACCTCGGCTACAAGTACATGCAGATGACCCCGCACGCGGACTTCATCCCGTTCTACAACCACCCCAAAGCGGACGACGAACTGGTGGGCCAGCTGGGCAAGGCCTGCAAGGACGCCGGGATTGAAATCGCCTCCATCCTCCCCGTGCTCCGCTGGTCCGGGCCCGACGAGGACGCCCGCGAAGCCGCCGTCCGCTACTGGAAGCGCGCCATCCAGATCGCCGTGGACCTGGGGGTCAGCACCATGAACACCGAGTTCAGCGGCCGGCCCGAGAAGGCGGAGGAGTCCGAGCGGGCGTTCTACCGGTCCATGGAGGAACTGCTGCCGATCATCGAGCGTGAAGGCATCGACCTGCTCATTGACCCGCACCCGGACGACTTCGTGGAGGAAGGCCTGGCCGCCATCCGCGTGATCCGGGGCGTGAACTCGAAGAACGTGGGCATGGTCTACGTGGCCTCGCACAGCTTCCACATGAAGAACTCTCCGCTGGACATCATGCGGGCCGCGGGGGACAAGCTGCGCCTGGTCCACGTGGCCGACACCATGGACCACCACGCCTCGCACGGACTGCGGTACATCACCAACCCGCCGGGCAACCCGGTCCGCGTCCACCAGCACCTGAAGATCGGCGACGGCGACGTCAATTGGGACGAATTCTTCGGCGGCCTGAAGGAAATCGGCTTCCTCGACCGGGAGGACACGGTGATGGTGTCCAGCGTCTTCGCTGAGGACGAGAACGCCGAAGAAGTGTCCCGCTACCAGCTGGAGACCATGAAGCAGTACGTCCAAAAGGTAAGCCTATGAGTTCGCCTGATTCCGGGAAGGCAGCGGTCAAGCAGCCCGGCAACCATCAGCGGGCCCTGCGGACCGTCACCATCATCTCCACCTTCGGCGGCCTGCTGTTCGGCTACGACACCGGCGTGATCAACGGCGCCCTGCCGTACATGCAGGAGGACCTGGGCCTCACTCCGCTGACCGAAGGCCTCGTCACCTCATCCCTGCTGTTCGGCGCCGCCTTTGGTGCCCTGTTCGGTGGACGCCTGGCAGACCGCAACGGCCGGCGCAAAATGATCATGGTGCTGGCGGTCATCTTCCTCGCGGGCACCATCGGCTGCACGTTCTCGCCCAATACCGAGGTAATGATCGCCGCCCGGTTCATCCTGGGACTCGCCGTGGGCGGGGCATCGGTGACCGTGCCCGTGTACCTGGCGGAAGTATCGCCGAGCAACCGGCGCGGCCGGATCGTCACCCAAAACGAACTCATGATCGTCACCGGGCAGCTGCTCGCGTTCATCTTCAACGCCTACCTGGGCAACTCGTTCGGTGAATCGCACGGCATTTGGCGCTGGATGCTGGTCATTGCCACCCTGCCGGCCATCGCGCTGTGGATCGGGATGAACTTCATGCCCGAGAGTCCCCGCTGGCTGGCTTCCATCGGCAGCTTCGGCGAGACGCTCAGCGTGCTGCAGCGGATCCGGTCGCAGGAGGAGGCCCGTAAGGAGTTCGAGGAAGTCAAGGCCATGGCCGTGGAGGACTACAAGTCCAAAATGGGTTCATGGAAGGACCTGGGCATCCCGTGGCTCCGCAGGATCTTCGTGGTGGGCCTGGGCCTCGCGGTGATCCAGCAAATCACGGGCGTGAACTCCATCATGTACTACGGCACCCAGATCCTCTCGCAGTCCGGTTTCGGCCGGGAAGCTGCCTTGACGGCCAACATCGCCAACGGGGTCATCTCGGTACTGGCCACGTTCGTGGGGATCTGGCTGCTGGGCAAGGTGGGGCGGCGCAGGATGCTGATCACCGGGCAGGTGGGAACCACCACGGCACTGCTGCTCATCGGCTTCTTCTCGCTGATCCTGCCCGAAGGCTCCGCCCGGGGCTTCGTTATCCTGGCCCTGACCGTAACGTTCCTGGCGTTCCAGCAGGGTGCCATTTCCCCGGTGACGTGGCTGATGCTCTCGGAAATCTTCCCGCTGAAGATCCGCGGCCTGGGCATGGGAGCCTCGGCCTTCCTGCTGTGGATCGTGAACTTCCTGATCGGGTTCGGTTTCCCGCAGCTGCTGGCCGCCATCGGCATCTCCAACACGTTCTTCGTCTTCGCGGTCCTGGGTGTGGGGGCCATTGCCTTCGCCGCGAAATACGTTCCCGAGACCAAGGACAAGAGCCTTGAGGACCTGGAGCACTACTTCAAGAACGTTGCAGGCGGCAAAGCCGAGGTGTCCACCGCACAGGTTTCCTGACCGGACCAGCACGCCCGGTTCCCCACAGCAACGCCCCCATGAGGATCCTCGCGGGGGCGTTGCTGTTGTCCTAGGTGCGTGCGTGCAGCCGCGGCAGCGCATCCACCAGCGGTGCCAGTTCCGGAATGGCCAGGGCCGCGTCCAGGGCACGCTCCAGCGTGGCGTCGTGGACCGGCCGCGCTTCCGCGAGCAGGCTGCTTCCACTGGCGGTGAGCTCGGTGTAGATGCCGCGGCGGTCGTCGTCGCACAGAATCCTGGTCAGCAGGCCACGGTCCTCCAGGCGGTTGACCAGCCGGGTGGTGGCGCTGGGGCTCAGCGCCGTGGCGCGCGCCAGCTGCTGCATCCGCATGTGCCACCCGTCCTGCCGGCTGAGGGCATCCAGCACCGTGTACTCCACCACGGAGAGCTTCGACTCCGCCTGGAGGCTGCGTTCCAGTTCGTTTTCGATCAGCCCGTGAAGCGCCGCGAGGGTGCGCCAGCCCTGGGCGCGGACCTCAACGGCGTCGTCCTTGATGCCCATGGTTGCTCCTTCGAAGATGGCGTAGGGCGCCATCCATTGCTCCGGTTATAGATAGTTGCTTGCGCGGCATATTTGCATGTGCAACAATAAATACCGCGTCTGCAACTATCTTAGGCGCCTTCCCGCCTCGGGAACAACCACGAACAGCTCAAAGGAGCATCCTCATGCCTGTTGGCCTGATAGCACTCGCCCTGGGTGGGTTTGGCATTGGACTCACGGAATTCGTGATCGCCGGCCTCCTTCCGCAGGTAGCCGCGGACTTTGCAGTCAGTGAAGCGTCCGCGGGCTGGTTCATCTCCGGCTACGCACTCTCCGTGGTGGTGGGAGCGCTGGGCCTGACCGCGGCCGTGACCCGCTTCCCGCGCAAACCCGTGCTGGCTGCGTTGCTGGTCCTGTTCATTGCCGGCAACCTGCTCTCCGCCACCGCGGACGGTTATTGGGCCATGATGCTGGGGCGCATCATCGCAGCCCTTTCGCATGGCGCCTTCTTTGGAATTGGGGCCGTGGTGGCGGCCGGTATGGTTCCGCCCAGCAAGAAGGCAGGGGCCATAGCACTGATGTTCACCGGGCTGACGGCGGCCAATGTCCTGGGTGTTCCCTTCGGAACCCTGCTGGGCCAGGCGGCCGGCTGGCGTGCCACGTTCTGGGCCATCACCGTCATTGGCGTAGCCGCGCTCGCCGGCATCCTTGCACTCGTCCCCGCATCGGCCGGTGCATCGGACGAGGCAGGCAGCCTCCGTTCCGAACTCCGTGCCTTCCGCTCCGGGCAGGTATGGCTCTCCATCGTGGTCACCGTCCTGGGCTTCGGCGGCATGTTTGGAGCGTTCACCTACATCGCCTACACCCTCACGGAGGTATCAGGATTCGCTGCAGCCACGGTGCCGTGGCTGCTGATCGTCTTCGGCGTGGGCCTCTTTGCGGGCAATACCCTGGGCGGTAAAGCTGCCGACCGCAACGTGGACCGGACGCTGCTCGTGGTGCTCGCCGCGCTGACCATGGTCATGGTGGCCTTTGCCTTGACGGCCGCCAATCCCGTCCTGACGGTCATCTCGCTGGTCCTGATGGGCGGCTTCGGGTTTGCCACCGTACCGGGTCTGCAGATGCGGGTCATGAAGTACGCCTCCGGTGCTCCCACCCTCGCCTCCGGCGCCAATATCGGTGCCTTCAATGTGGGTAACGCCCTGGGCGCCTGGCTGGGCGGCGTCACCATCACCGCCGGGTTCGGCTACACGTCGCCCATCTGGGCCGGCGCCCTCATCACCCTTGCGGGCGTTGCCGTCATGGCGTTCGCCGCGGCAGGTGCCAGGCGGAGCGAACAGCGCCGCGGTGGCCGCGGCACGGTCGAGGCCGCGGAGGAGCTGGTCAGCCGCTAGGCGGAGGGGTCGGACGAGCGGCGCACCATCAGGGCGGGTTCAAGCTTCCGGGTCACGGCTGGTCCGGCCGTCCCGGCAACCCGCTCCAGGATGGCCTGCGCCGCCAGCCGGCCCAGCTGCCCGGCGTGCTGGTCGATGGACGTCAGGCCAATCAGTGGCGAGGCGCCCACTTCGATGTTGTCGCAGCCAACGATCGCCATATCGCCCGGGACGGACAGTCCCCGGGACGCCAGGGCCTCCATGATGCCAATGGCGGTGAGGTCGTTGTGCGCAAAGACTGCCGTGGGAGGCGTGGCGCCCGAGTCGAGGAACTGTTCCATCACGGCCCGGCCGCCGCGTTCGGTCATGTCGCTGTGGACCAGTTGCGGCTCCAGTCCGAACTGCTTCATGGCGTGCAGGTAGCCCTCCCGCCGGGCCGTGTAGGGGAGCCAGTCAGAGATGTCCACGTGGGCAATCCGCCGGTGCCCCAGGTGGTACAGGTGCTCCACGGCGAGCGACCCGGAACGGAAGTCGTCGGTCAGGACGGAATCCACGCCGTCGGCCTCCAGCTCCCGGGTGATGACGACGGCGGGCGTCCCGCGCAGGGCCCCGGCCAGCTCCTCCGAGCTGCCGGTGTAACCGGCCAGCAGCACGCCGTCCACGCGAAGGTCCACGAAGGAACGGACGGCCTCCAGTTCCGTTCCGGGATCAGCGGAGCCGACGGCGACCATCACCTGGTTGCCGCTGCCCGCCAGCCCGTCGGTGATGCCGTCATAAATATCGGCGAAGACGGAGTTGTGCAGGTCCAGGAACAGGACGCCCAGCGTGTTGGTGCGGTGGCTCGCCAGGCGGCTGGCCAGCCTGTTGGGGGAGTAGCCCAGGGCGGCGGCGCTTTCCAGCACCGCCGTCCGCTTTGCGGGCGAAACCTTGGGGGAATCGCGCATCACCAGGGACACCAGGGCGCGGCTCACCCCGGCGTCGCGTGCCACGTCCTCCATGGTCACCGACCGAGGCGAAGGGGAAATCTGTTTCACGGAACTCCACTATGCCAGTCGCTGGCGCCCTGCCGGGGTGCCTACGCGCCGAACGGCAGCCGGGGGTCGATGTTCTGGCTCTCCCACGTCTGCCGGACCCAGCCGTGGTGTGGGTCGTCGCTGATCAGCCACTCCCGTACCGGCCCGGGGCCGGCCATGACGTTGAGGTAATAGAGGTCGTAGCCGGGTGCGGCCATGGCCGGGCCGTGCCAGCCGTAGGGGACCAGGACAACATCCCCGGTCCGTACTTCGGCGGAAACGTCGATGGGGCGCTCGTCGGAGGCGTAGACGCGCTGGTAGCCGATGGCATCGGCGTCGGCAGGTGCGCCGGATCCAGCTCCCACCTGGGTTTCGAAATAGTAGATCTCCTCGAGGGAGGTCTCGCCGTCCTTCTCCTCGTCATGCTTGTGCGGCGGGTAGGAGGACCAGTTGCCGGCCGGGGTGAGGACCTCGCACACGATGAAGCGGTCGGCTTCCAGTGCGGCGGGGGTGCCGAAGTTGTGGACCTGGCGCGAGCAGTTGCCCGCCCCGCGCAGCTCCACCGGCGTTTCCGCCGCGGACACCAGGCGGGTGGGGTGGGACGCCTGGGCCGGCGCGGTGGCAACCGCCACCCTGCCGCCGTCGGCCGAGCTGATGCTGACGGCGCGGCCGGTGCCGGAGTACAGCACATCCGTCGGGCCGGCGAACACCGAGCGGCGCCCCGCCAACGGGTAGTCCGTGCCGTCCACGGTCACCGTGAAGGACCCGTTGAGGGGCACCACGATCCGTTCCTCATCCGCGGCGGGAAGTTCGACGGCGGCGCCCGCCGGCAGGGTGGCCACCTTCAGTCCGGTGTGCGCCCAGCCGTCCACGGCAAGGGAGGAATCGGAGGTTCCGATGGACACGTCCCAGGCGCTGTCAGCGGCGGTGCCCAGGGGATAGACCCAATTGGTCATGGAGTTGGCTCCTTGGTTAGCGCTGTACGAGTGTCATTTCAAAGCTGTAGGAATCGGCGCGGTACACGTGGTGGCCGGTTTCAACCCGGCGGCCGGTATCGTCCACGGCGGTGCGTTCCATGGTGACCAGCGCCGAGCCCGCCGGGGTGTCCAGCATGGATGCCTGGTAGTCATTGGCGGTCATGGCACCGATGCGCTGGGTGGCAAGCCGGAAGTTCACGCCGCCGCGGCGAAGGATCGAATAGAGGCCTTCAGCCTTGAGCATGGCCTCATCCATCTCCGCGATGTCATCACGCACCCAGTTCTCCATGAGGGCCAGGGGTTTGCCGCCCACCCTCCGCAGCCGGGTGAAGTGGTACACCTTCGAGCCCGCGGGAAGCTGCAGCGTGGTGATCGTGGCGTCGTCCGCCTCCAGATGCGAGAAGCTCAGCACCTCGGTGGTGGGCTTCTTGCCGTTGTTGGTCAGGTCGTCGTAGAGGCTGGACAGCTCCAACGGCCGGCGGACCTGGCTGGACACCACCTGGGTTCCTACGCCCCGCTTGCGGACCAGCAGGCCGGACCGGACCAGTTCATCCATGGCCTTGCGCATGGTGGGCCGGGACAGGTTGAGCTGGGCGGCAAGGTCGATCTCGTTGTCCAGCCTGCTGCCTGGCTCCAGCACCCCGCTGTAAATCGCCGCCTCAATGCCCTGGACCACCTGGTGGTACAGGGGCACGGGGGAGGAGCGGTCGATGTTGAGTCCCAGGTTGTTCGCCACGGTGCGTTCCCTTGTCTTCGGTGTCTGCGCATTCCCCTCGTGGGAGGCTGCGCCAGCGGACACTTTGCCGCTATATGTTCGCTTGATAGGACATACTTTCCTTCTCGATCGTAGCAGGCAGGTCAGGGGGGTCAAGAGGGGTGTCAGTAAGGAGGGGCGAAGGAGGGGCGAAATTAAATTGTGCTGACATTAAGACTTTCTCTTGACGGGAACAATTAGAGCGCTCTAACGTAAGTGGCACGCATCACATTCCTGACCGGGTCTTCCGGTCCCCGAGAGAATTTGAGAGGCAACAATGCTGTTGCAGAAACACACCATGGGCGCCACCGGCAGCAAGCGCCGCGGGTACCTCGCCCGGCTCACTGTCATCTCCACCCTGGGTGGCCTGCTCTTTGGGTACGACACCGGCGTGATCTCCGGCGCCCTGCTGTACATGAACGACTCCCTCAACATGAGCGCTGTCGAGGAAGCAACCGTGGTGAGCGCGCTGCTGTTCCCGGGTGCCGCCGTCGGCGCCCTCACCGGCGGCCGCATGGCCGACAAGTTGGGCCGCCGCGGCTCGCTGCTGGTCTGCGCACTGCTCTTCCTGCTCGGTGCCATGGGCTGCGCCCTTGCGCCCACCGTGACCTTCATGATTGCCGCCCGCATCGTGCTGGGCCTCGGGGTGGGTGCCGCCGCCGTGACATGCCCGCTGTACCTGGCGGAGATGGCTCCCGCCCATCTTCGTGGCCGGATGGTCACCATCAACGAACTCATGATCGTCACCGGCCAGATGCTCGCCTTCGCCATCAACGCCCTTCTCGACGCCCTGATCCACGACAACGAGGTCTGGCGCAGCATGCTGGGCATCGCGTCCATCCCTGCACTCGCACTGCTCGCCGGCATGCTGTTGCTTCCAGAATCCCCGCGCTGGTACGCCATCCGCGGCCGCCTGGAAGACAGCCGCCGCGTCCTGAACCTGAGCCGCAGCCCGGAAGAGGCAGCCGCCGAATTCGAGGAAATTGCCCTCGCAGCACGCACCGCCAAGGAAGAACGCGGCCACGCCCTCCGCGACCTCCGCAACAACCCCTGGATGCGCCGGCTGCTCTGGATCGGCATTGGCCTGGCCACCGTCCAGCAGGCAACAGGCATCAACACCGTGAACTACTACGCCCCCACCATCCTGGAAAAGAGCGGGCTTGGCGTTAGTGCCTCGCTTGTGGCCACCGTCGGCGTCGGCGTCACCTCAGTCCTCATGACCATCCTGGGCATCTGGCTGCTCGGCTTTGTTGGGCGCCGCCGGATGCTGGTCATCGGATTCTCCGGTGTGGTCGGCTCCCAGGCCCTGCTGGCCATCGTCTTCCTCCTCCCGCAGTCCGACCTTGCCAGCTACACCATCCTGGCCGCGATGATGCTGTTCGTTGCCTTCGTCCAGTGCTTCATCGGCACCTGCGTCTGGCTCCTGCTCTCCGAAATGTTCCCGCTGGCCATCCGCGGCTTCGCCATGGGCATTGCGGTCTTCGCACTGTGGACCGTGAACGCGGCCATCTCCTTCCTGTTCCCGCTCGTGGTCAACGCCCTGGGATCCACCGGTACCTTCGGACTCTTCGTCCTGGTCAACCTGGCCTCCCTGGCGTTCGTCATCAAGTTCGTGCCGGAAACCAAGGGCCACTCCCTTGAGGACCTCGAAGCGCACTTCCGCGATGGTGAGGTTCCGGCAAAGGTCTCCGCTTAGCGACGCCTTGCCGCGGCATCGCGCGGCTCACGGCGGGGTTGGACCCAGGCCGTCCGGTATCAACCGGACGGGCACGGTCCGGCCCCGCTTTTTGCGTGGGGTGGCCTAGGCTGGCTCCATGATGTGGAGCGCGGGGCAGCAACCATGAATTTCGCCGGAAGCCTTGGTCCCCGCCCCCGCAACCTCGAAGTCCAGGACCTTGCCAGCTTCGACAGCCTGGTGGCCGGCGGTGCGGTCAACCTGCACGGCTGGCACGCGCAGTCGCTGGACCTGCGGGGCCGGTCGGCGGCACTCAAAAACGTCAGCGTCGAGGGCGCGATGTTCCTGGGCTGCCTCTTCGACGACGGCATGGAAGCCACCCTCCGCAGCCGCGGCGCCCTGATCTTCCCGCGCCTGGAGGGCGTCCCCTTCGACCCGTACCGGGCCGTCCTGTACTCGCCGGCCGAGCTGTACGCGGGACTGGCAACCGCGCCGTATGAGGAGCTGCCGGATGCGCGCATCTATCACTGGAGCATCCAGCCTGGCCAGCGCCACCGTGTGGACTCAACGCTGGCCTCGGCCCTGCATGACCACGCCATCGGTGATGCGCTGGATGAGCTGACCCGGTCTGCAGCGTGGCCCCGCCGCTCAATCGTCGGCGTGATGGGCGGCCACGCAGCGCCCCGCGGCAGCCGGGAATTTGCGGACGCTGCCCGGCTGGGCAGGCTCCTTGCCCTCGACGGCCACTCGGTGGCAACGGGCGGCGGCCCCGGGGCCATGGAGGCGGCGAACCTCGGGGCGTACCTCAGCCGGGCCTCGGACGACGAGGTGCAGGCAGCACTTGCCGCGCTCGCCGCTGTTCCCGGCTTCCGTCCCTCGGTGTCGGCGTGGGCACGTGCGGCGGCAGCCGTCGTCGAACGCCATCCGGACGGGACGCCGTCCCTCGGGATCCCCACCTGGTTCTATGGACACGAACCGCCCAACTACTTCGCCACGCACATCGCCAAGTACTTCGCCAATGCCATCCGCGAGGCCATCCTGCTGGAACTGTGCCATGGCGGAATCGTCTTCCTGCCGGGAGCGGCCGGCACCGTCCAGGAGATCTTCCAGGACGCCTGCGAGAACTATTACGGTGCCCGCGAGAAGGTGGCACCCATGGTGCTGGTGGGGCGCAGGCACTGGGAGCAGGAGTTTCCGGCTTGGCCCATGCTCCGCAGCCTGGCTGCAGGCAGGGCCATGGCGGACTACATCCACCTGGTGGACACGGTGGATGACGCAGTGGAGGTCCTCCGGCAGCGCTGAACGCTGCCGGAGGACCTCCACGAAGGATCCTTCCGCCTGGTGCTAGCCGACGGCCGTGCCGAAGAGCAGGCCCAGCAGGTACGTGATGGCTGCTGCGCCCAGGCCGATGGCAAGCTGCCGCAGGCCGCGGGTGAGCGGGGACGTGCCGGACAGCAGGCCGACGGCGGCACCGGTCGCCAGGAGCGCGATTCCCACCAGGGCGCCCGCCACTACGAGGGCAGCGACACCGGTGAGGCCGAACAGGAACGGCAGGATGGGAACGATGGCGCCGGAGGCGAAGAAGCAGAAGCTGGACAGCGCCGCACCCCAGGCCGTGCCCACTGCTTCATGCTGGTCCTCTTCCTCCGGCAGGTCCGGCTGGAGGGACAGGCTGGGATCGCAGTCGCAGGGCAGCAGGCCCATGCGCTCGGCCACCCGGTGTTCTGCCGCTTCCCGGGACATGCCGCGGGCCAGGTACACGAGGAGCAGCTCGTTGTGCTCGAGGTCAAGCTGCGGCGCGGCCGCCAGCGTGACCTGCGTGGGCCGGGTGGCCGCCAGCAGTTCCCGCTGGGAGCGGACGGAAATGAATTCGCCCGCGCCCATGGACATGGCACCGGCCAGGAGCCCGGCGATGCCGCTGAGCAGCACCACGCTGCTGGCCACGCCGGACGCGGCCATGCCCATCACCAGGGAGAGGTTGCTGACCAGGCCATCATTCGCGCCAAAGACCGCGGCGCGGAAGGTGCCGGCCAGGCGGTTGCGGCCGCGGGTGGCCAGGCCCCGCACTACTTCCTCATGGATCTGTTCATCGGCGGCCATCGCAGCGGTGGCGTTGGGGTCCTTGGCGTAGGGGGAGCGGCCCTCGGCGCGCTGGGCCAGGGCCAGGACAAATACGGAGCCGAAGTGGCGGGCCAGGAAGCCGAGGAACCGGCTACGGGCGGAGGCCCTCTTCGGCTTGCCGGCGTGCTCGCCCAGCAGTGCGAGCCAGTGGGCTTCGTGCCGGCCTTCGGCCTCGGCCAGGGCCAGGAGGATGGACCGTTCCTCGCCCTCGCGGTTCTGGGCCAGGTCCCGGTAGACGGCGGCTTCGGCGCGCTCATCGGCCAGGTACTGGCGCCACCGCTTGATGTTCGACGGCGAGGGCTGGGTTGGGTTGGGGGCCTCCGCGGGCGTGGCGTGGGATTCGGGCTGGGCGTGCTGCGACACTTTAACTCCTGGGCTGGAAAGGGCATGAACTCGCGCCTTTGCCCTGCCAGCCTACTGCGGATTTCCGCGGTTTTTTGGCTGGCAAACCTCGCTGGGAAGTTTCGGTTTACCTTAAAACGGGCGGTGTCCGCGCCCGGGTTGCAGGCTCTTCTCCGGGTCCGCTGCGGCTATTGACCCGTCCGCCCGGCCGGTGCTCTGATGAAGGTGTGGCGCAGGCTGCGCCCTACCTGAAAGAGCACGTCAGGCGAATATACGGAGGTTGAATCATGAGCACCACCGGACAGCACCCGGACATGCCGCACCTGGACGCCGTCGAAGCGGACCCCGCCTACGACTACGCCGAGGATGCACCGGTAGACGACGCGGACTGGGACGCGGAGGACGAGTTCATCGACGAGGAAGAGCCGGTGGTCCAGCCGGCCCCGGTAGTCATCGACGCCGAGGACCGCGAGGTCCCGCTGGATGACGAGGAGCGCGACACGGGGGAGTAGGACTTACGACGACGGCACCTCCTTTCGCTGCAGGGCGAAAGGAGGTGCCGTCGTCGTGCGTTCAATCCCTGCAGGTCAGCAGCCGGCGAGGACTTCCTCCGGAGTGCCTTCCTGCTCCAGCCCGGCAACGCGGCGCTGCCACGCGCGCATGACCGCGGGATCGGTGGGGCGCGTGAGCAGCGAGGCGGCAACGTACACAACGGCTGAGCTGAGCAGGCCGTAGTAGATGGGTTCGTTGGCGTAGATGCCGTCCAGCGGAACCTCGGCATTGATCTCAAGGATGATCATGGTCCCCAGGGTCACCACGGAGCCGACCGCCATGGATGCCGCGGCCGCCGGGCCGGTGCCGCGCTTCCACACCAGCCCGCCGAGGATGGCCACGAGGAGGCCGCCCACCAGGATGTCGTACGCAATGGTCAGGGCCGCGACAACGTCCTTGGTAACGATGGCGATGACAATGGCCACGATGCCCAGCGCCAGGACCCAGATCCGGTTGGCCTTGACGTCGTGTTCTGGGTTTTCGGTGTCTCCGGTGTTGACCGTCTTGCCGAACCAGCCGGCCACGAACGGCAGGACGTCGGCGCGGGCAACGGTGGCGGCGGCGATCAGGGCGCCGGAGGCGGTGGACATCATGGCCGCCACGGCAGCCGCCAGGACCAGGCCGCCGATGCCGACGGGCAGGATGTTCTGGGCAACCTCGGCGTAGACGTCGTCCTTCGCGGCGATCTTGACGTTGGATAGTGCAACGTTGGCGGCCATGCCGATCAGGGAGCCGGCAACACCGTAGAGGATGCAGTAGATGCCTGCAGTGGCGCCGCCCCAGCGGGCCACCTTGGGGGTCTTGGCGGTGAACACGCGCTGCCAGATGTCCTGCCCGATCAGCAGGCCCAGGGTGTAGACCACGAAGTAGGTGATGATCGTCTGGATGCCGATGCCGTCGATCTGGAAGAAGCTGGCGTCCACCCGGCTGCGGATCCCGTCCAGGCCGCCGGCGGCGTTCAGCGTGAAGGGCAGCATCAGGAAGAAGATGCCCACGGTCTTGATGACGAACTGGACCTGGTCCGCCAGCGTGATGGACCACATGCCGCCGATGGTGGAGTACACCAGCACGATGGCGCCGCCGATGGCAATGGCCAGTGCCCGGTCAAGGCCGAAAAGAACGACGAAGATGGTGGCGTAGGCGCCCGTGGAGGTGGCGCAGAGCATCAGCGTGTAGGCGAGCATGACGATGCCGGACGCCTCGGTGGCCCTGCTTCCGTAGCGGAGCGTGAGCATCTGGGACACCGTGTAGATCTTCAGCTTCTGGATGGTTCCGGCAAAGAGCAGGCTCAGGAGCAGGACGCCCGCACCGATGGCCACCACCAGCCACATCCCGGAGATGCCGAACTTGTAGCCAAGCCCCACGCCGCCCACGGTGGACGCTCCGCCCAGGACGACTGCGGCCATGGTTCCGGTGTACAGGAACGGGCCCAGGCGGCGTCCGGCCACCAGGAAGTCGCTGTTGTTCCTGGTGCGGGACTTGCCCCACCAGCCGAAGGCCAGCATCGCGAGAAGATACACCACCACAATGGCGATGTTGATGGCACTTGCATCCATAAATGGCTCCTTGGAGCTGTTGGGGCCGGGTGTGGGACCTTGGGCAGGCACGCCCGGAACCGCCGCGGACGAATACGGAGAGGGTCCTGCAATTGCCTTATAGGCAACAGGAGTTTCCAAAGACTAGGGTGTGACGTGAGTGACAGTCAAGGAGGCCGCGCCTGCAGCCGCGCGGGTGTGGCATGCGCGCGTCACAAAAGCGGTGCCGATTAGTATGGCTCGAGAGGGGAGCCGGACTGCCGGCCGTGAAAGGTTCGTAGATGAAGGCACTGCCAGTTGAGCCGAGCAATGTCCCTGTTGCCATCGGCTCCAGGATCCGGGCCGCCAGGCAGTCCCAGCGGCTCACCATCGAGCAGGTCGCGGATGCCACCGGGCTGACCAAAGGTTTCCTCAGCCGGGTGGAGCGGGACCTGACATCACCGTCCGTTGCCTCCCTGGTGACGCTGTGCCAGGTGCTCTCCATCTCCATCGGCGACCTTTTCGTGGCACCCGAAACCCACCTGACCAAACGCAACGACGGTCCCCGGATCTCGCTTGGCGGCCAGGGCATCGTGGAGCGGCTCCTGACGGCCCGCTCGGAGCGGCGGGTGCAAATCATCCAGGCGGTGATCGAGCCGCACGGCCGCGGTGAGTCCGAGCTTTACGCCGTGGACTGCGACGTGGATGTCCTGCACGTCATCAAGGGGTCCATCAAGCTCATCCTCACCAACGAGGAATACGACCTCGAGACGGGCGACACCGTGACCTTCCCGGGACGGGAACCCCACACCTGGGTCAACCCCACCGACAAGCCGGTCGAGGTGCTCTGGGTCCTGGTGCCCGCCGCGAGCCGCTGACCTTCCCAACTGGGTAGCAGCAGGTGTCGTTATGGACCTCCATAACGACACCTGCTGCTACCCAGTTGTGCGCCCGGGGACCTTCTTGTAAACATCTGATGCTCATTAGAAAACCGCGGTGTATGATGGCAGTCACACAGTCCCCTCAACTCCTCGAAGGAGAGGCCTCCATTGGAAGAGCTGCGCATTGAAGCCAACGGCAACCTTGGCCCCATCGATTCATCCCGGATCCCCCGCTATGCCGGAGCTGCCACGTATGCCCGCCTTCCGCGGCTGGACCAGGTGGCCAAGGCTGATGTGACGGTGGTGGGCGTGCCTTTCGACTCGGGCGTTTCCTACCGTCCGGGCGCCCGCTTCGGCGCAAACCACGTCCGCGAGGCCAGCCGCCTGCTGCGCCCCTACAACCCGGCGTGGGACGTCAGCCCGTTCGAGAACATCCAAGTGGCCGATGCCGGGGACATGGCGGTGAACCCGTTCAACATCAACGAAGCCATTGAGACCATCCAGCAGAACGCACTGGACCTCACGGCCGCCGGGAGTAAGCTGCTGACCCTGGGCGGGGACCACACCATCGCCCTGCCGCTGCTGCGTGCCGCCGCCGAACGCGCCGGCCAGCCCATCGCCATGCTGCACTTCGACGCACACCTGGATACCTGGGACACCTACTTCGGTGCCGAGTACACCCACGGCACCCCCTTCCGCCGCGCAGTGGAAGAGGGCATCCTCGACACCGAAGCGATCAGCCACATCGGCACTCGCGGCCCGCTGTACGGCAAGAAGGACCTCGACGACGACCACCGCTTTGGGTTCGGCATCGTCACCTCCGCGGACGTCTACTACCAGGGCGTCCTGGAGACCGTGGCCAAGGTACGGGACCGCATCGGCAACCGCCCGCTGTACATTTCCGTGGACATCGACGTCTTGGACCCGGCTCACGCCCCCGGCACCGGCACCCCCGAAGCGGGTGGCATTACCAGCCGTGAACTCCTGGAAATTATCCGGGGCTTCCGCGGCATGAACCTGGTGGGCGCCGACGTCGTCGAAGTCGCGCCCGCCTATGACCACGCCGAGATCACGGGTGTGGCGGCGAGCCACGTCGCGTATGAACTGGTGACTCTCATGGCGGACAACGCAGTGCCCGGTAGCCGGTTCGGGGCAGAGACCGGGTACCAGGCCCAGGCGCTCGGCCAGGAGGCCCGCCGCCCCGCCGGCTTCGCGGCCGCGGGCAAGGAGTAGGGCCATGACGGAATCCGGCGCCGTACCTGTCCCGGAGCAGGGGAGCGGTGCCCGCAACGGCGGGGACCTCGTCGTCGAAACCCTGGAAGCGCTGGGAGCCAAGACTGTGTTCGGCATTCCGGGCCAGCATGCCCTGGGACTCTTCGATGCCATGGGCCGCGGGAACCTTCGCTTTGTCTCCTCACGGGTGGAGAACAACAGCGCCTTCGCCGCGGACGGGTACTCCCGCGCCACCGGCGAAGTGGGCGTGCTGTTCCTGTCCACCGGCCCCGGCGCGCTGACCTCGCTGGCCGGACTCCAGGAGGCCTACGCCACCGGCGTCCCCATGGTGGTGGTGGCCAGCCAGATCCCTTTGGAGGGGCTCGGGGCCCGGCGCAAAGGGATGCTGCACCAGCTCGATGACCAGAAGGCCTCCGCGGCCAACGTCACCAAGAGCCAGCGGCTGATCCAGCACGCCTCAGGCATCCCCTCGGCCATTCAGGACGCCTGGACGGAGGCCATCTCCTCCCCGCAGGGCCCGGTATGGCTGGAGATCCCGCAGAACGTGCTGCTGGACCCGATTATGGTCCCGCCGGTGGAGGATGCCCTGGCAGAGGCGGCTGACAACCCGCCGCGCATCGAGCTGGTCCGCGAGGCCGTGAAGTGGCTGGAATCAGCACAGCGCCCGGCCATCATCGCCGGCGGCGGCACGCGCCGCGGCCGGGCCGAGAAGTCGCTGCTCTCCATTGCGGAGAAGCTGCGGGCTCCAGTCATCTGCACCCCGGGCGGCAACGGCGCATTCCCCTGGAACCACGAGCTGTCCCTGCAGTCCTGGATCGAGGACCGGTACATGACCGACCTCCTCGAGGACGCCGACGTCCTGGTGGTCATCGGGTCATCCCTGGGCGAGGTCACCTCCAACTACTTCACCTTTGAGCCGCGCGGCAGGATCATCCAGATCGACGCCGAACCCCGCGTCCTGGAGTCCAACCGGCCAGGCCTGGGCATCCGCGCCGACGCCGGCCAGGCGCTCGCGGCGCTTGATGAGGGTCTTGACGCGGCCCTCGAGCCGGGCAGGACAACCACACCGGACTGGCACGGCAGCACCCCGGAAGAGCTCGTCAAAGAGTCACTTGCCAAGGTCCGCGCCCGGCTGGAATCGCAGGACCTGGCCAAGGAGCTGAAGTTCATGGCGGATATCCGCGAGGCCGTGCCGGCGGACATGCAGACCTTCTGGGACATGACCATCGCCGCGTACTGGGGCTGGTCCTGCTGGGACGCCCGTGAAGGCCAGTTCCACTCCGCCCAGGGCGCCGGCGGCCTGGGCTACGCGTTTCCCGGGGCCATCGGTGCTGCCGTGGGGCTGGAGACGCTGGGCAAGCCGGCTGGTTCTGCCCGCGTCCTCGCTGTCTCCGGCGATGGCTCGTCCATGTACTCCATTGCCGAACTGGCCACCGCGAAGCAGCACAACGTGCCGGTCACCTGGCTGATTGTTGACGACGGCGGCTACGGCATCCTGCGCGAATACATGGTGGGTGCATTCGGCAAGGCCACCGCCACCGAACTGGCCCGGCCCGACTTCGTGAGGCTCGCCGAATCCTTTGGTGTGCCTGCAACGCGGGTTGCCCCGGAGGATGTGGGGGACGCGCTCAGGGCCGGATTCGCTGCGGACGGCCCCAACGTCGTCGTGGTCGAAACCCTCCTGAAGATGTTCGGCCCCACCCATCTGGCGCCCTGACTTAACGCCCCCTGCAAGCTCCCCCGCTTACCGGATCACCTCCGGCTGAAGTGGGGGAGCTTGGCGTTTAAGCCGGCAATGCCAGTAACTTCGTTTCCCTAAGCAACCTTTTCCTGATACAGTTGCTTGCAGCAACTAATTCTTAGGGAGCATCATGTCTGTCGCACCGGCCACCGCAGCCGACCTCGTCAGCCACATCTATGACCTCCAGCGTGCACTGCGCTGCGTGACCATGATCAACGTCAAAGGCCAGGACACCGGGATCGCCCTCCAGGGCGTACTCAAGTTCATCGGCGAAGGGGAGACCCGCGCAGCGCACCTGGCCGAGCGCCTGGGGGTCAGCGCGCCGGTGCTCAGCCGGCACGTGGCCGAGCTGGCTGACGCAGGCCTGGTGCTTCGCATGCCGGATCCGGACGATGGCCGGGCCCAGCTGCTGGCACTTTCCCCGCGGGGCAAGGAGAAGCTGGCGGAGCTGGTGCGGCACCGGGCGGAAACGCTCCAGGCGTACCTGTCGGACTGGAATGAAGACGACGCCGTTGCAACAGCCGCGATGCTGAACAAGCTGACGGCATCCCTGAAGAATTCCATCCGGGCAAGGGCGGCCGGAACCACCACCGAACAGAAAAACGCAGGAGTCCATTAATGGCTAACGTCACCGCCGCCGCCGCGGACCAGGAGCAGGAGCGCCAGCGCGAACGCACCGCCAGACAGGAATCGCGGCAATCCAAGCGCCACGAACCGGGCGCGCCCATGAACCACCGGCAGATCATGGAGGCCCTGACCGGCCTCCTCGCTGCCTTCTTCACCGCCATCCTCAGCAGCACCATCGTTGCCAACGCGCTGCCCACCATCATGTCCGAGCTCAAGGGCACGCAAACGGACTTCGCGTGGGTCATCACGGCGGCACTGCTGGCCAACGCGGCCACCACCCCCATCTGGGGCAAGCTGGCAGACCTTTTCGACAAGAAGGTCCTGGTCCAGCTCAGCATCGTGATCTTCGTGGCCGGCTCGGTCATGGCAGGCTTCTCCGAAAACATCCCGTTCCTGCTCACCGCCCGCGTGATCCAGGGCATCGCCATGGGCGGCCTCACCGCCCTGGCCCAGGCGATCATCGGCTCCATCATCCCGCCGCGCGAACGCGGCAAATACTCCGGCTACATGGGCGCCGTCATGGCCGTCGGCACCGCCGGCGGCCCGCTGCTGGGCGGTTTCATCGTGGACAGCTCACTCGGCTGGCGCTGGACCTTCTTCGTCTGCGTGCCGCTCGCCGTCGTCGCGCTGATCCTGCTCCAGGTCACGCTGAAGATCCCGCACGTCCGCCGTCCTGCCAAGATTGACTGGTTCGGCGCCATCCTGTTGACCTCCGGCGTCAGCCTGCTCCTGATCTGGGTTTCCTTCGCCGGGAAGGCCGACTACTACGACTGGTGGTCCTGGCAGTCGGCCGTCATGGTGGGCGGCGGCGTCCTGCTGCTCGCACTGCTGGTCCTGGTTGAGTCCAAGGTGTCCGCACCGATCATCCCGCTGAAGATCATCTCCGAGCGCACCACGGCGCTGGCCATCGTGGCTTCCGTGGCCGTCGGCGTTGCCATGTTCGGTTCCTCCACCTTCCTGGGCCAGTACTACCAGGTGGCCCGCGGTGCAACGCCCACCGAGGCCGGCCTGCTCACCCTGCCCATGATCGCCGGCAACCTCGTCGGCTCGGTGGTCTCCGGCCAGCTCATCAGCCGCTACGGCAAGTGGAAGCGCTTCCTGATCGGCGGCACCATCCTGCTGATCGGCGGCCTGGCCCTCGCCGGCACCATGGACCACACCACCGAACTCTGGCTGACCGGCCTTTACACCGGCATCTTCGGCATCGGCCTGGGCATGCTCATGCAGAACCTGGTCCTCGCCGTCCAGAACACCGTCCAGGCCAAGGACATTGGCTCCGCCAGCGCCTCCGTGGCCTTCTTCCGCTCCGTCGGCGGTGCCATCGGCGTGTCCGTCCTGGGCGCCGTCATGGCAAACCACGTCAAGGACCTGGCCACCGACGGGCTCGCCAAGCTGGGCATCCCGGCCGGCGGAAACAGCGGTGCCACGCTGGACCTCAAGGACCTGCCTGCACCGATCGCGGACGTCATGCGCGCCGCCTACGGTGATGCCACGGCCGGCATCTTCATGATCTCCGCCGTGGTGAGCGCCGTTGCCCTCATCGCCGTGATTTTCATCAACGAAGTGCCGCTGCGCAAGACGGTCGACATCACCCCCGAGGCCACGCTGCAGGCCAACGCGGCCGGTGAAGCGGGCATGACGGCCATGACCGGCCAGCTGCCCATGGTCTCCGCTGCCGCGCCGGACAGAGGCGCCCCCGCCGGGGAGATCACCCCCCGGAGCGCCGTGCGGACTGCCGCGGCTCCCGCAAAAATGTACGACGCCGGTGCTGCCGCGGCGGCAGCAGCGTCCGGCAGGGTTGCCACGGAAGACTTCGAGGAAGTCTTTGCACGCAGCTTCCGCTCGGAAGAGCTGGACCTGCGGTCCGCGGACAACGTGGACAAAGCCGCCAACGCGATTGCCAGCGCCGCTGACACCCTGCAGAAGCTGCAGGACACCCAGCATCTTCTGGCCCGCCAGCAGGCCGAACTGGGAACCATGGTGCTGGACATCCAGGAACAGCTGCGCTCCCAGCAGGAGGTGGCTGCCAGGCAGGCCGCCACGGCGGCAGAGCTCAGCCGGCTGCAGCGCAAGCTGCTGAAGGAACGCAAGATCCAGGCAGCAGCCGCGCTGTACCTGGCCGGTCACGGCCGGCACAGTGCCGCAGCCCCGACTGCCACTCCGTCCGCCGATGATTCTTCGGAGCCGAACCAGGGACTGTAGCCGGCCTGCAAGCCAGCAGTAAGCCGTCCCTGCCGGGGCCGGCCAAGCCCCCGACGGATAGCAACAAAGCCGCAGCCCGCACCCGGAAAACCCTCCGGGTGGGGGCTGCGGCTTTCCTGCATCATGCCGGCCCGGGGCGGTGTGCCGGGCCCCCGCCGTCACCAGCGGGTGGGCGCGGGAAAAGATGCTCCGCCGGAGCCCAAATGTCGGTGGGCGTTATTAGAGTTGAGTCCATGCTCCTCACCCTCATACGGCGCTACTCCAAACCGTATTTGCCGTATATCGCCGCCGTGGTCATTTTCCAGCTTGCCGCCACCATCGCCGCGCTCTACCTGCCCAGCCTGAACGCCCAGATCATCGACCAGGGCGTGGCGCGCGGAGACACCGATTTCATCTGGCGAACCGGTGCGCTGATGCTCCTTGTGGCTTTCGCCCAGGTGGCTGCGGCCATCGCCGGCGTCTATTTCGGCTCCAGGACAGCCATGGCCGTTGGCCGGGACCTGCGCCGCGCCGTGTTCGGCAAGGTCACCAGCTTCTCCGCCAAGGACGTCAATGCGTTCGGCGCGCCCACGCTGATCACCCGGGGCACCAATGATGTCCAGCAGGTGCAGATGCTCCTCCTGATGGGACTGAACTTCATGGTGGCCACGCCCATCATGTGCATTGGCGGCATCATCATGGCGCTGCGCGAGGACCTGAACCTGTCCTGGCTGGTCTGGGTGTCCGTCCCGCTGCTGGCCGTGGTGGTGGGATACCTGGTGGTCCGGCTCATGCCGCTGTTCCGCTCCATGCAACGGAAAATCGACCGGATCAACGCCGTGCTGCGCGAACAGATCATCGGCATCCGGGTGGTCCGGGCCTTCGTGCGGGAACCTTATGAGACGGACCGCTTTGGCGGCGCCAACAAGGAACTCACGGACGTCTCGCTCCGCATCGGTGCCCTGTTCGTCCTCATGTTCCCGGCCATCAGCATGATCCTGCACCTGTCCACCGCCGCCGTGCTCTGGTTTGGCGGCCAGCGCGTGGACGCCGGTGCCATGCAAGTGGGGTCTTTGACCGCGTTCCTGCAGTACCTGCTGCAGATCCTGATGGCCGTCATGATGGGAACCTTCATGGCCATGATGATCCCGCGCGCCTCCGTCTGCGCCGACCGCATCGGCGAGGTGCTCGACGTCGAGCCCTCCATCCACGACCCCCTAAACCCCGAGGCCCCGGCCGCCCTTGCCGGGGTGGTGGAGTACCGCAACGTGACCTTCGCCTACCCCGGAGCCGAGTCGCCCGTACTGAGCAACATCAGCTTCACCGCCCGGCCCGGCCAGACCATCGCCATCATCGGCTCCACAGGCGCCGGCAAGACCTCCCTCCTGTCCCTCCTGCCGCGGCTGTATGACCCCGCGGAAGGCCAGGTGCTGCTGGACGGGGTCCCCGTGGACAGGCTGGACCGTGCAGAGATCACTCGGCGCGTGGCCCTGGTACCGCAGCGCCCCTACCTGTTCTCCGGCACCATCGGGCACAATCTCCGGTTCGGCAAGACCGAGGCCACAGACCAGGAACTGTGGGACGCCCTCCTGGTCGCACAGGGCGAGTCGTTCGTCCGCGAGAAGAAGCACGGCCTGGACTCCCGGATCTCCCAGGGCGGCACCAACGTCTCCGGCGGACAGCGCCAGCGCCTCTGCATCGCACGCGCCCTGGTGACCAAGCCGCGGGTCTACCTGTTCGACGACTCCTTCTCCGCCCTTGACGTCGCCACTGACGCCCGGCTCCGCGCAGCCCTCAAGCGCACCACGTCGGACGCCACCGTGATCATCGTGGCCCAACGGATCTCCACCATCACCGAGGCCGACCAGATCCTGGTGCTGGACAACGGGCGGATCGTGGACCGCGGCACGCACGAGGAACTCCTGGAAACCTCGCCCACCTACCAGGAAATTGTTGAATCCCAGCTGAGCGTGGAGGAAGTGGCATGAGTCCCCGCAGGAAGGATGCCGATTCCGTGGAACAGGCCACACAGCCCGCCCCGCCGCAGGACGACGACTACTTCGAAGAGGAATTCACGCCCTCCGAGGCGGACGGGGACATGTTCGGTGGCATGCCCGCCAAGAAGGCCCAGCACTTCTGGCCTTCCGCGAAACGCCTCATGGGCCTCCTGAAGCCCGAGGCCATGGGCATCTACGCGGTGGTGGGCCTGGTGGTCATCTCCGTGGTCCTGAACGTCATAGCTCCCAAGATCCTGGGCCAGGCCATGGACGTCATCTTCGCCGGGGTAGTCGGCAGGCAGCTGCCGGCCGGCGCCAGCAAGGAGCAGTTCGTGGCAGGCCTGCGCCAGCAGGGCCAGGACAACTTCGCGGACATGGTTTCCAGGATGGAACTGGTACCGGGCACCGGCATCAACTTCAGCAGGCTCAGCATGCTCATCGCCATCGTCCTGCTCATGTACTTCGTGGCCAACATCTTCATGTGGCTGCAGGGGTACGTGCTGAACCGCATCGTCATGAAAGTGATCCGGCGGCTCCGCGACGATACCGAAAGCAAGCTGAACCGCCTGCCGCTGAACTACTTCGACACCCGGCAGCGCGGCGACGTGCTGTCCCGCGTGACCAACGACGTCGACAACATCCAACAGGCGCTCCAGCAGGCGTTCGCGCAGCTGGTGAACTCCGTGCTGACCGTGGTGGGCATTGTGATCATGATGTTCATCGTCTCCTGGCAACTGGCGCTGATCGCCCTGGTGGCGCTCCCGCTGTCCGGGGTGGCGGCCGGGGTGATCGGGGCCCGGAGCCAGAAGCTGTTCGCAGCCCAGTGGAAAAACACCGGGTCGCTGAATGGCCAGATCGAGGAATCCTTTTCCGGCCACGACCTGGTCCGCGTCTTCGGCCGGGACGCTGACATGCTGGCCCGGTTCGAGGAACGCAACGAGGCCCTGTACAAGGCAAGCTTCGGGGCGCAGTTCGTCTCCGGGATCATCTTCCCCGTCATGCAGTTCGTGTCCTACCTCAGCTACGTGGGCATCGCCGTGGTGGGCGGACTCCGGGTGGCCTCCGGCGCCATGTCCCTGGGCGATGCCACCGCGTTTATCCAGTACTCCCGCGAGTTCACCCAGCCGTTGGGCCAGATGGCCGGAATGGCCAACATGCTCCAGTCCGGCGTAGCGTCCTCGGAACGCGTTTTCGAATTCCTGGACGCCGACGAACAGGATGCCGAAACCGCCACCGAACACCTGCCGGCCAAAACCGACGGGCACGTGGACTTCAGGGGCGTCACCTTCAGCTACACCCCGGACAAGCCGCTCATCGAGAACCTGTCCTTCACGGCGGAGCCTGGCAACACCGTGGCCATCGTCGGGCCCACGGGAGCCGGCAAGACCACCCTGGTGAACCTGGTGATGCGCTTTTACGAGCTCAACTCGGGCTCCATCATGCTGGATGGTGTGGACGTCACCCACCTCAGCCGCTCCGAACTGCGCTCCAAGGTGGGCATGGTGCTGCAGGACGCCTGGCTGTTCGGCGGATCCATCTACGACAACATCCGCTACGGCAACCTCGACGCCACAGAGGAACAGGTCATGGCGGCCGCCAAGGCCACCTTTGTGGACCGGTTCGTCCGGGCGCTCCCCGAGGGCTACAACACCGTGATCGACGAAGAGGGCAACAACGTCAGTGCCGGCGAGAAACAGCTGATCACCATTGCCCGCGCATTTGTGGCCAACCCGTCGCTGCTGATCCTGGACGAAGCCACCAGTTCCGTGGACACCCGCACCGAGCTCCTGGTGCAGAAGGCCATGGCGGCGCTGCGCTCAGACCGGACCAGCTTCGTCATCGCGCACCGTCTCTCCACCATCCGTGATGCGGATACGATCCTGGTTATGGAGAACGGACGAATCGTGGAACAGGGCAACCATCAGGTGCTGCTCGCTGCCGGCGGGGCCTACCACCGCCTCTACATGTCGCAGTTTGCCGGGGCGGACGCCGGGGACTTCCCGGTTGACGATTCGACGGCGGTGCGCAGCTGAGCGCGCACGGCGGCCAGCGGATCGAGGTGCTGGTGCCGATGCGCTGGGGCGACATGGACGCCTATGGCCACATCAACAACGTCCAGATCGTGCGGATGCTGGAGGAAGCCCGCATCGCAGCCTTCGGACCGCCCCGGGGCGCGGGCCTTCCGGGCATTGAGCCCCCGGTGTCGCTGTTCAACGACGTCCCGGCCGGGACTCTTGCCCTGGTGGTGGACCACAAGATCCGTTACGTCCGGACACTGGAGTACCGCAACGTTCCTGCGGTGGTCCAGGTATGGATCGGTGCCGTCAAGGGCGCCAGCTTCGACATCCACTACCTGCTCCAGGACCCCGTTACCCGGGAGGACTGCGTGAAGGCGAGCAGCCATCTGGCGTTCGTGGATGAAGCCACGGGCCGGGTACAAAGGCTCAGCCAGGAACAGAAAGACCGGATGGCCCCCTACAGGCACTAAGACTCTGGACAGCCGGCACCGGACCTACTGGACTGGAACCACGTTGTACACCGAAAGGAAGCGCTCATGGCCGGCAACAAGAACCGCACCGCCCGGAAAAAGAAGACCTGGAAGGAAATGTCACCGGGTGCCAAGATGGGCACCATTGTGACGGGCCTGGTTCAGGTGTCCCTGCTGGTTGCCGCCCAGCGCGACATCTCCCGGCGGCCGGCAGAACTCATCAACGGGCCCAAGGCCGCGTGGCGGGCGGCGTCCTTCGTCAATTTCATCGGCCCCATGGGTTACTTCATCTTCGGCCGGAAGCACTCCGCCACGGGCAAGTAGTCCCCGCTGGCAGGAGGGCGGCCGGCACCCGTGGAGCGGCCGCCCAGCTTGACCCTGTAAATTTGAGGGCATGACCCCCACTGCCACTGTTGCCATGACCCGCGCCCTCGGCATCTCCAGGGAGATCGAGGACGCGGCATGGTTCGTGTTGGGTCCCGGCCTCCAAGGCAAGGCCTCGCCCCTGGACGGCCGCACCAGGACATGGTCCGTTCCGGCGGCCGCGGAGCTGCTCGACCGGCTGGACCGCGGCATCGCTGACCCCAAAGCCCCGATGATGACGAACCTCCGCGAAAACCTGGAGGGTGCCACCCGCGGAGCAAAACAGCTGGCCGTGGAGCTGCTCTTCCTCCAGTCCCTTCCGCTGGCCCACGAAGTGAAGTCCCTCAAGGTCAAGCGCGCCCGCGTGGCCGAAGCCGCCGGCTGGCTGGAACCGCCGCTGGAACTGCCAGAGGAGCTGTACGCCGGGATGACCGACCACGGCGTAATCCGGGACCGGACCGCCGAATTCAACTGGACCATCTGGGACCACCTGAAGTGGCTGTGCCGGTTCGTGCGGAACGTTGCCCAGCGGCCGGCTGCCGTGGTGCAGGCGGCTATCAAGGACCCCCTCCAGTTCCACCGCCTCGCCGCATCCACCCCCGACGACCAGCCCGCCATCCGCCGAAGCATCGAATTCCTGGCGTGGCCCAGCTACTTCGAGCCCGTCGTGGCGGACGTGGAGCGGCAGGAGATCCGCGACGCCTTCGCCTCCCTGGTGGGCGGCGCGAAAGGCGACGGGGAAGAGGACATCACCGCGGACATCCACCGCATCCGGCTGCACCTGGACGAGCAGGCCGGCCAGCGGATCGACTGGTACTCCCGCCAGCTGGTCAGCCAATGGCGCAAAGTGGGCGACCCCGGCCGGCGCGCCTGGCTGCTCCGGACCCACAGCGACCATGCCGAGCTGCTCACCGCCTGGCACGGCGAGGAGAAGGTGACCCTCGACGTCGAGCATCTCCGCACGCTGGACCCCGGCGTCACCGCCGGCCTGGTGCAGCACGCCGTGGACGAGGACTACAAGCACCTCGGCTACGTGGAACGCGAAGACACCAAAACCGCGGTCTTTGCCTTCCTGACCGTCATGAAGCCCGGGGACCTGGTGCTGTACCAGCACGCCGGAACCGTACGGCTGGGCGGCGTGCTGGGGGAGCCCCAGTACAACGACGACAACCGGCGCCTGCGCCGCAAGGTGCGCTGGTTCGACGACGGCCATACCGCCACCAGCCTTCCCCGGCACGTCCAGCGCCAGCTCGCCACCCCCGGCATCGTGGTGGACGTGACCCGCGTGGTCCAGGCGCTGCAGGCGCTGCTTCCGGCGGAGGCGGAAACCGAGCCCGACGGCGATACTGACGGCGCCGCCGTCGTCCCCCCTGTCCAGGAGGGTTTCCGCCCTCTGACGCAGGAATTCGCAGCCTCGCTGCACATGGAACTGGAGCCCCTCCAGGAGATCGCCGACCTGCTGGAGGAAAACCGCCAGCTGGTCCTCTACGGCCCTCCCGGCACGGGCAAGACCTACCTGGCCAAGCACCTCGCCGCGGAACTGGCGGACGACACCACGGACGAACGCGTCAAGCTGGTCCAGTTCCACCCGTCCTACGCCTACGAGGACTTCTTCGAGGGCTACCGGCCGGACAAGACGGATGAAGGCCAGGTGTCCTTCAAGCTGGTGGCCGGTCCGCTGCGCCGCCTCGCCGAGGAAGCCGCCAAGCCCGGCAACGAGAAAAAGCCGTACTTCCTGATCATCGATGAGATGAACCGCGCCAACCTGGCCAAGGTGTTCGGCGAGCTGTACTTCCTGCTGGAGTACCGCGATGACCGGATCTACCTGCAGTACAGCCCCAACGAGCCGTTCACGCTGCCGGACAACCTCTACATCATCGGCACCATGAACACCGCTGACCGGTCGATCGCGATGATGGACGCGGCTATCCGCCGGCGCTTCTCCTTCATCGAGCTGCACCCGCAGACGGAGCCGGTCAAGGGCTCCCTGCTCCGGTTCCTGGAGGCCCGCCAACTGGATACCACCCCGGCACTGCTGCTGGACGCGCTCAACGGGGCGATTGACGAGTGGGACCGGGACCTGATGATCGGCCCGTCCTACTTCATGAAGCCGGCAGCCCAAACCCCTGCAGGTCTGCGCCGGATCTGGAAGTACGAGCTCATGCCGCTGCTGGAGGAGCATTACCACGGCCAGCTGACGCGGGCGCAGCTGGAGGAGCGGTTCGGGCTGGACCAGCTGCTGGGACGCGTTGCAGCGCGCTGACCCCAGGGCGTCCGTGCGGCACCTGGTCCTGGACGAGCTGTCCACCGGGCTGGTTGAGCGGCTGGATGCGCCAAGCGCTTCCTTCCTGAATTCCAGTGGCCTGGCCAAGGCCTCGCCCATGGGCATGGGGCTGTACCGGATCGAGCCGGTAGGCAAGGTGGGCTCGGTGCGCACCCCCACGCTCCAGCTGGACGTCCGGCCCAAGGACCGGCTGGGGCTCAGCCGGCTCCTGTTTTTGCTCAGCTACGCGGGGGAGCAGGGGTTCCGCCCGGAGCTGGTGGCGGCGGACGAGGACCGGGAGCTGTGGAGCGCGCTGGCGGAGTCCCTGGCGCAGCTGGCCGAGCGTGCCTTGGGCCGCGGGGTCCTGCAGGGCTACCTCACCGTGGATGAATCCCTGCGCACGGTCAAGGGCCGGATCCGGATCTCGGACCAGATCTCCCGCCGCCCCGGCATGCTGGTCCCGCTGGAGGTCTCCTACGACGAGTTCACCGAGGACATCGCCGAGAACCGGATCCTGCGCGCCGCCCTGGAAAGGATGGGGCAGGTGCCCGGCGTCCGGCCCGAGGTGCTGGGGCGGCTGCGCCAGCTGAAGGGAAAGCTCGACGCCGTCACCCGCCTTCCAGCAGGCGCCCCGGTGCCGCCGTGGACGCCCACCAGGATGAACCTGCGCTACCACGCAGTGCTGCGGCTGGCGGAGCTGATCCTGCGCAACGCGTCCGCCGAGGCGGGGGAGGGCAGGCAGCAGACAGCGTCGTTCGTGGTGGACATGGCCCAGGTTTTCGAAGACTTCGTGGGAACGGCACTGCGCAGTGCGATGGCGTCATATCCGGGGGAGCTGCGGCTGCGTTACAACGCCCTCCTCAGCGAGGCGGTGCGCGATTCCGACCGGCTGTCCGTGCGCCCTGATGCCGTCCACATGCTCGGCGGACGCCCGGTGGTTGCCTACAACGCCAAGTACCGGGCGGCCTCGGATGCCGGCGCGTCGCTGACTGCCGACCACTACCAAATGCTGGCCCACTGCACCGCGCTCGCCGTGCCCACCGCCTGGCTGGTCTACGCGGGTAAAGGCGAGATGAAGCTCCGCCGCATCCTGAACACCGACATCGACATCGTGGAGTTCCCGCTGGATCTCAGCCAGCCGCCGTCGGCCATCCTGGCATCCATCCGGGACCTTGCCTCCCAATCCTGGGGCGAGGTGCTCAGGACCGCTGCACCGGAACCCGGAACGTAAACGTCGTTCCCTCGCCCAGCGTGCTCTCGACGTCGATGGTCCCGCCGTGGGCTTCCACGATCGCCTTGCTGATGGGCAGGCCCAGGCCGACGCCCGGGATGGCGGTGCGCCGGACGTTGCTGGTCCGGAAGAACTTGGCGAACACCTCGGAGGTGTCCTCCGGGCTCATGCCCATCCCCGTGTCCTTGACCCGGCAGGCCAAATGGCCGTTTTCCCGCGCCAGCGACACCACCACCTCGCCGCCGTCAGGGGAGTATTTGATGGCGTTGGACACCAGGTTGTCCAGGACCTGGGAGATCCTGGCGCTGTCCACGCGGGCCTCCAGCCGTTCCGGGGTTTCCGCCCGCAGTTCCACGCCGGCTGCGGCTGCGCGGGGCAACGCCGAGGACACGCTGCTGCGCACCAGTTCGGCAACATCCACGGCGTCGGGCGAGACGATCAGCTGGCCGTTCCGGCTGGCCAGCAGGTCTGACACCAGGGTCAGGAGGCGCTCGGAATTCCGGCGGATGATCTCCAGCATCTCCCGTTCAGGCTCGTCCGGATCATCGGCCAGCAGGATCTCAACGTAGCCCAGGATGGACGTCAGCGGGGTCCGGAATTCGTGGGAGACGCTGGAGACGAAGTCGTCCTTGGCGGTGAGTGCATTCACCAGGTCCGTGACGTCGCTGAAGACAATCACCGAGCCGGTGAAGTTGCCGTCGGAGTCCTTCATGGCCCGGGCCGTGGTCACGAGTGCCCGCTGGTCCTTCCCGTCACCCAGCCAGACCAGGTAATCGGTGAAGGTTTCGCCCAGGACGGCGCGGCGCACGGGACGCTCCTGGACGGGGATCAGGGTTTTCCGGTCCGGGCCGTAGACCAGCAGCTGCGATTCGTTGGGGTCCGCAATGTTCTTTGGCCGGGCCAGTTCATGGTTGGCCCGCTGCTTCCGGTTCATCAGGATGTCATGGCCGTCGGCATCAATAGCCAGCACGCCCAGATGCACGGTATCCAGCACAGTGTTCAGCAGCGATTCCTGGCGTTTGCTGGTCCGCAGGTTGGCCCGCAGCTGCTCGTCCTTTTCTTCCAGCTGCTTCTGCTGGCGCATCATGCTCAAGGTCAGGACGCTCACGGACACGCCGATGCCCAGCATCATGACGGGCAGCAGCAGTGAGCGCGCGAAGTCCTGCGGTGTGAAGTTGCCCTTCAGGAGCAGCGGCACCCAGATGATGGCCAGCGGTCCAAGGAAGGAGAACCACAGCGCGGCCCTCGGATAGTAGCCGGACGCGCAGAGCCAAATGACGGGGAAGACGGCCAGCAGGCTGATTCCCGTCAGGCTTTCCTGGCCGCCTTCGCGGCCTGCGCCGATGGAGATGAAGTCCAGCAGCGGGATGGCGAGGAAGCTGGTGTAGGGCAGCCGGTCCCAGGGGATCAGATAGCAGAGCGCCATGATGGCCAGCTGCGAAACAAGGAACGTAACAAAGAGGGGATTGCCCATGGTGTCCGGGAAGAACGCCCACACCAGGAAAGCCGTGAGGAGCGTGGTCACGAACAACGGCATCTGGCTCAGGGCCACCCGGTCCGTCAGCCGGTACTCATGGAAGGGCCGCTTGAAGAACCGCAGCCGGCCCGAGGACCAGGCAGTGGGGTCGCTCATGGCGCGGGGGACGCGGATGTGGGGGTGTGCGGGACCATACCAGCAGGATATCCGCAGCCAGCTATACTTCAGACGTTGGCACTGAGGGGGCTCTATGAGTGAGGCACGTGTGGGTCTGGTCATCGAAGATGACCACGACATTCGGGAACTGGTTCGCACTGTGCTGACCCAGGCTGGATTTGAGGTAACCGTCGCCAGCGGCGGCGCCGAGGGCGTCCTGATGGCCAAGAGCCTTAATCCCGATGTCATTACCCTGGACCTGGGGTTGCCCGACATCGACGGCTTTGAAGTCTCCCGGCAGATCCGCGAGTTCTCGGATGCGTACATCGTGATGCTGACGGCGCGCACCGAGGAACTGGACACCCTGATCGGGCTCGAATCGGGGGCCGATGACTACCTCACCAAGCCGTTCCGGCCGCGGGAGCTCCGCGCGCGGGTTGCGGCCATGATGCGCCGGCCACGGTCCGTTCCTGACCCGCACGAAGTTTCGGTGGATGCCTCCGCGGACAGCGCGGCCCATCCGGAGCGCGGAAACTTCACCCACAACGGCCTGGAGCTCAGCTACGCCTCCCGCACCGTCACCGTTGACGGCAAGGAGATGAACCTGACCCGTACGGAGTTCGAACTCCTTTACGCGCTCCTGGAAGCAGGACGGACGGTCAGGACCAAGTCCGACCTGGTGCGGCGGCTCCGCGACGAGGATTACGACGTCGGCAGCTACATCAGCGAAGCAGACGAACGTTCCGTGGAGGTCCACATGGGGAACCTGCGCAAAAAGCTGGGCGACTCGCCGCAGCAGCCACGGTGGCTGCAAACCGTTCGCGGGGTGGGTTACCGTTTGGCCCCGGGGCAGCACTGAGCCTGCAGCCGGTGCATGGTCTGCCGGCTGCACTGGGTGATGGGCCGCAGGTAGGTGGCGGCCAGTCTGGGCAGCGCCACCGCCATGTCTGCGTGGCGAGCCTCGGCCCGGATCTCGTTCTCCAGCTCCAAGGCCAGTCCGGCCAGGCGCTCTGCTCCCACCATCTGGCTTGACGTCTTCAGGCTCAGGACCGCGTCCATGGAGCCCTCCAGATCACCCGTGGTCAGGGCCAGCCGCAACCGGCCCAGCCGCTGGGGCAGGTACTCGATAAAGTTCCCCACGAAGACGCGGCTGTAGCCTTCCTCCTCCTCGAGTTCGTCCCGCAGCCGGTCCAGGACGGACTGGTCTACCAGCGGCCTGGGGGCATCATCTGATGTGCTCATGACACTCCTTTCTGCTGGTTTTGTAGACTCGGGAATCTGGGCGGTGGGCCCGGAACGCTTGCTCTTTTTCAGGTTAGGACTGTTCCCAGGACCTCGCAGAAGACTCGGCAAGAATTGTGGTTTTCTTGATGGGAGTGCGGATTTTTGCCCATAAAATCAAGGCCAGTGCTTTCTGCATTGACGCCACCGGCGGCCGCGGCCGCCTTTCAATCTGGGGATAGATTGCCGTGTTCCGAATGCTTAGGTCCTTATTTGTCGCGCTCATAATCGGGGTTGGATTGGCGGTTTCCGTCATCCAGCCGGCCAGCGCAGCAGCCACGTCACCGCAAGTTTCGCTCAACCCCACCTCCGGACCGGCCGGTTCCGCCGTGACGGTCGCCGGAACCGGGTTCAGGGCCTCCACCACAGGCACCGTGATCGTCGGGTCCACCACGTTCGCGTTCCAAACAACCTCGACGGGTGCGTTCAGCACAGGCATCACCATTCCGGCGGCGGCTACCGGGAATCTCACCATCACCGCCAAGACGTCGTCCATCAAGGCATCCGCCACATTCGTGGTCCAGGCGGCGCCGGCTCCGGCGCCCGCACCGGCGCCGGCCATCAGTTCCGCCGCCTTGCGCTTTGGAGCGGCAACGCCGGGGGGACCCCTGGCCAGTTCGGAACTGGACGAGGTTGCCACCGTGTCCGGGGAAATCCCTTCCATCGTGATGAGTTACAAGGATTTCCTACAGTCCCCGCCCATCACTGAGCTGGACGCTGTCCGCTCCCGCGGAGCCACGCCCCTGGTGACCTGGGAGCCGTGGGCATGGGGAGGCGGCGTCAACCAGCCGGCGTATTCGCTTGCCCGGATTACTGCCGGGGACTTCGACGGGTACATCAGCCAGTGGGGCCAGTCCCTCGCGGCCTGGGGCAAACCGGTCATGCTGCGCTTTGCCCACGAGATGAACGGCAACTGGTATCCCTGGGCCGAAGGCGTCAACGGCAACCAGCCAGGAGATTACATAGCCGCCTGGCGGCACGTGCACGACGTCGTTGCCGGCACGGGCGCCGCGAACGTCCAGTGGGTCTGGTCGCCCAACGTGCCGTACTGGGGCTCCACTGACCTGGCAGGCCTGTACCCGGGCCCGGGCTACGCGGACATCGTGGCCCTGGACGGCTACAACTGGGGCACCTCGCAAACCTGGAGCAGCTGGGTTTCCCCCGTGGACCTCCTCGGCCCCGGCATCTCCCAGCTCCGCACCCTGGCCCCCGGGAAACCCGTGCTGGTCGCGGAAACGGCGTCCAGCGAACTGGGCGGTTCCAAAGCGACCTGGAATACGGACCTGGTGTCCTACCTTGCCGCCCAGCCGGACGTGATGGGCTTTGTCTGGTTCCATATGCAAAAGGAAACAGACTGGCGCATCAACAGCAGTGACTCGTCGGCGTCGGCGTTCAAGTCCGCCCTGTTGGCTCGAAGAAGCTAGGGGATAGGGGATAGCTGCTCCGAAACTGTCAATGGCGGCTGCCTGATCGCCGGCAACCCGTTTATCCTGCCGCGCCAGGATCAAGGACAGTGGCCGGAGCAGCGAAAGATTTCCTCAAGATTGGCTGTTTACAGGCCTTCAGGCGCCGGCTTCGAGGAAGTGCACCAGCTGGGCTTCGAGTGCCGATCGATTCTTCAGTTCGCACTCCCAGACCGTCAGCACTTCCCAGCCGGCGTCTTCCAGCTTCCGGCGCTGGCCGGCGTCGCGTTCCCGGGTCCGGCTCCGTTTCGCTGCCCAGAACTCGGCGTTGGCCTTCGGGGCGTGCTTGCCCACCCTGCAGTCGTGGAAATGCCAGAAGCAGCCGTTGACGAAGATCACCTTGTGCCGGGCGGCGAAGACGAGGTCAGGATTGCCTGGCAGCCTGGTGCTGCCGGACCTGCCGTGCAGCCGGTACCGGTAGCCCCTGGCGTGCAGGAGCTGCCGCACCAGCAGCTCGGGTTTGGTGTTCTTCCCGCGGATCCGGGACATGTTCCAGCTGCGCTGCTCAGGAGTGAGCCTGTCTGCAGTGGGCTTGGCAGCGCTGGAATCGTCCGGCATCCTTCCAGTCTAGGAGGGCCTAGATCTCCCGTTCCGGCTGTTCGCCGAACACGAAGTGCCGGCCGCTGACGGAGGTTGGGTCGATCTCCACGTAGAAGTCCTTGAGCGTGGGGACCCAGGTCTTCAGGCCCAGTTCTTCGATGGCAGCGAGCTCGTCCGAGTTGCTGAGGACCCTTGCCGTCCCCCGGAGGACAACGGACCAGGCCTCCTGCGACAGGATGCCGTCGGTTTCGAACAGTACCTTGGCGTTGATTGTGAGTTGTGCCAGTTTGTTTCCAGGTGCCGTGCGCAGGTAGAGCTTCCGGTTGGAGGTCACGTAATTCACCGGGAAGATGTCCGGTTCCCCTGCGACGGAAACCACCAGCCGGCCATGCTGCGTTGCCGCCAGAAGCCGCCACGACTGCTCATCATCGAGTTCAAGGACAGGATTGCCGTCCGCGTGTTCAAACATCATGCGGCCATTCTTCTACGTGGAGTAGAAATACGCCAGAGGCTTTGTGCCCCCATTTCCCCCGCTTTATGACAGCAGAGTCAAGGCTTAACAGTTCGGAAACAGGTCTGTGACCGGGCTGTATTTCCCGCTGGATAGCGTCGCACGCAGGGCCATGACGGCTGAAGGCAAACGAAAGCGACGCACCCAATGGGCAACGACACAGACACAACGCAACTGCTGGAACCGGCGGCACCCGCTGGTGCCGCCGTCGTCGGACGTTCTCCGGCAATCCCTACGGCGGGCAACACTGCCGCCCTCAACGCCACCAAGGAAAGCCTGGAGGATTACACGCTGCGGTTCGCGCCGCGGTCCTACCGCAAGTGGAGTGCGGGCGTGGTGGCCACGAGTGCGCTGGGCGGCATCGCCTACCTGGCGGACTTCTCGATCGGGGCGAACATCGGCATCTCCTACGGGACGGTCAACGCGATCCTGGGAATCCTGGTGGCGGCCGTGGTCATCTTCGCCACCGGCTTTCCCTTGGCGTACTACGCCGCGCGCTACAACATCGACCTGGACCTGATCACCCGGGGCTCGGGCTTTGGCTACTACGGGTCGGTGGTCACCAACGTCATCTTTGCCACGTTCACTTTCATCTTTTTTGCGCTGGAGGGCTCCATCATGGCGCAGGGGCTGGAGCTGGGGCTCGGCATTCCGCAGTGGCTGGGTTACGCCGCGTCCACGGTGATCATCATCCCGCTGGTCATTTACGGCATGAACACGCTGGCCAAGCTCCAGGTGTGGACCACCCCGTTGTGGCTGCTCCTCATGGTGGTGCCTGTGGGATACCTGCTGGTCTCGCACCCGGAGAGCATCGACAGCTTCTTCGCCTACACCGGAGCAACGGGCGACGGCGGTCCCAACCTTGCGTCCGTGATGCTCGCCGCCGGCGTGTGCCTGTCCTTGATGGCGCAGATTGCCGAGCAGATCGACTACCTCCGGTTCATGCCGCCGCGCACCGAGGCCAACCGGAGCGCCTGGTGGCGCGCAGTGATCCTGGCCGGCCCGGGCTGGGTGATCTTCGGGGCCATCAAGCAGATCGTGGGCCTGTTCATCGCCATCTACCTGATCGCCACGCTGGATCCTGCCGCCTCCGCCACGGCCAATGAGCCCGTGCACCAGTTCCTGGGCGTGTACCAGGAGATGATGCCCGCGTGGCTGGCCATGACGCTGGCCGTGGTGCTGGTGGTCATCTCGCAGATCAAGATCAACGTCACCAACGCCTACTCCGGCTCGCTGGCCTGGACCAACTCTTTCACGCGCATCACCAAGACCTACCCGGGCCGGATGGTGTTCGTGGTGGTGAACCTGCTGATCGCGCTGGTCCTGATGGAAGCGAACATGTTCGATTTCCTCAACACCATCCTTGGGTTCTATGCCAACTGCGCCATGGCGTGGGTGGTCACCGTGGCGTCCGATATTGCCATCAACAAGTACCTGCTCAAGATTTCCCCCAAGGTGCCTGAGTTCCGCCGCGGCATGCTGTACGCCGTGAACCCTGTTGGCTTCGTGTCCATGCTGGTCTCCGCAGGGGTTTCGATTGCCGTGTTCTTCGGGGCATTTGGAACTGCGATCCAGCCGTACTCGCCCATCTTCGCGGTGGGTTTGGCGCTGGTCCTGCCACCAGTGCTGGCGCTGCTGACCCGCGGCCGCTACTACCTCCGCCGGACCGACGACGGGATCGACCTGCCCATGTTCGACGCCGACGGGAACCCCAGCGACGCCAAGCTCCTGTGCCACGTGACGGGGTTGGAGTTCGAACGGCCGGACATGGTGCGGTCGGCCCAGGACGCGTCCGACGGCGGTCCGCAGTATGTTTCGTCGCTCGCCTTGTCCACGGACAAGACAGGGGAGTTGGTCCTGCCCGCACAGAAGTAAGGTCCTGTTTTTCTTCATTCTTTATCGACGGGGGAGCCGGTGCACTTTATGCGCCGGCTCCCTTTATGACTTTTTGCTGGACGGACCCGGTGGTAAAACGGTGGGCGGTACCTGTGGATAAGTTTGATCGCCAAATTGTGACGTGGGCTACCCTTAAGGCACTGTTCGGAGCAAGCCGTCTTGAAACTACTGGGGGAATAGCGGCCCATGACATCACAGAACTCCTTTACGTCCCGCGCTGTGCCGTCGGGAGCAGCAGCCCTTGTTGTCGGTTTGACGCTCGCTTTGTCCGGCTGTAACTCCGGAGGGTCGCCGGGGCCGGGCGGCACTTCGTCCCAGGTAGCGGAGGAAAAACCTACTGCCAGCGCCACGGCCACTCCCACCCCAACGCCGAATGCCGTCTACAAGCCTGCCGACGCCTCCGGACCCGCCCAGAACGTTCCCGTGCCCGTGCTGCCCGAGGTGGCTAAGACGGAGACGAAGGAAGGTGCAGAAGCGTTCACTAAGCACTGGTTCGCGGTTCTGAGCTATGCATATGAGACGGGTGATGCTGCTTCATTCGAGAGTATTGCTCCTAGCCCATGCGAAGCGTGCCAGAAGGTTAGTAAGGTGATAAAAGATTGGCACTCTGAGGGGCGCTGGTTGGTTGGAGGAAAGCTCTCAACGCCTGTGGCAAATACGACATTCACCAAGGGCAAGAATGGCACGTATCAAGTCGCAGCTCAGGTTCACCAGGATCCGTTGATCTATATGAGGGCCGATGGAACCGTGGCTCGGACAGATCCTCAGGCGCCTGACCAAGGAAATCTGCTCGTCCTTTCCTACGCTGACGGAAAATGGTCAGTCGTTGAGCTCGGAAACATCGTCGGATAGAACATGTTTTCTTCGCGGCTGCTCTCTCTGCTCTTTGTGGCGGTCACGTCCGTTTTGTTCACGGCGTGCCCCGCGTTTGCGGAAGGTGGGGAAGACCCGGAATTTGGCGGTGCTTGGAATCCCGGCCTCACGATGGGTGGGCATACTTGGGATCCCGAACGGAAAGAGTTTGTTCCGGCACGCCCCGATATCGCCTCCGAAGACCCCAACGAATACAAGTACGAACTTCAGTGCCATCTTGGCGGAGGCGACTTCGATACGCCCTGCCTCGCCCGCCAGCTCGACTGCAAAGACCGTGAGGACGGCGCCAAGGGCATCCCGGTCATGTGGCTGTCGCGGCCCCGGGGTGTGCCGGGGGCTGTTTGGGCGCATCACTCGGGCCCCACCTGCCTTTACGATCCGAAGCCCGAGGACCTCCTGCCCAGGATCGCCGCGGATATCCAGCGGCAGTTCCAGAACCTCCCTGTCAATGCCGGGGCGGTCGTGGCCCAGCCCAGCCCCAACACCCTCCGAGGCGCCGAGACGAATTTCTACGCGGAAGCGGCTGAACAGCAGTTCGACATCACCATGTTCGGCCAGAAAGTCCACGTGGTGGCCACACCGGTGCAGTACACGTGGAACTACGGAGATGGCACAGTCTTCGGCCCGCAGCCTTCCATGGGCGGCCCGTTGCCGCAGGACCGGTGGGGCGAAAAGACCCGCACCAGCCACGCGTATGCCTCCACGGGCGATTTCCAGGTTGTCCTGACCACCTCGTTCCAGGGCGCGTACTCAGTGAACTCCGGGCCGCCGCTGCCGATCCCCGGCCAAGGCCAGTTCAACGCACCACCGCAAACCATCAGTGTGTGGCGTTCGCTCACCCGCAACTACGCCGACGACTGCAACGCCAATCCGCAGGGCCAGGGCTGCCCCGGTGTCGGAGGATAGCGCGGGGACCGAGGGAAACCTGTGATCCCCGTCGCACTGGCGGAAGTCCGGAATAGTTGCACGCGCCCCACAGTTGGCAAAGACAGTACGTCTTAAGCCTTCGAAAGGAACTGCGCATGCTGTTTTCCCCACTCACCCTCGGCGAACTTGAACTTCCCAACCGCCTGGTGATGGCACCCCTCACCCGCCTCCGCGCAGGTGAGAAAGGCATCCCCGGACCGCTCCTGGCCGAGCACTACCGCCAGCGCGCCTCCCTGGGCCTGATCGTCAGCGAGGGCACGTACCCCACCCCGGCCGGCCAGGCCTACCCGGGCCAGCCCGGTATCGTCACCGAAGAACAGGTTGCCGGGTGGAAGACGGTTACCGAAGCCGTCCACGCCGAAGGCGGACGCATGTTCGCACAGATCATGCATGGCGGCCGCGTTTCCCACTCCGACATCACCGGTGGGCTGCCTATCGTCGCTCCCAGCGCCGTAGCCATCGACGGCGTGGTCCGGACACCGGCCGGCAAGCAGCCGTACCCCGTGCCGCACGCCCTCACCACGGACGAACTCCCCATGGTCATCCAGGAATTCGTCAACGCTTCGCTGAACGCCATCGAGGCAGGGTTCGACGGCGTGGAACTGCACGCGGCCAACGGCTACCTCCTGCACGAGTTCCTGGCGCCGAACTCCAACGTCCGGACGGACAGCTACGGCGGTTCACCGGAAAACCGCGCCCGCTTCGTCATCGAAACCATCAACGCCGTGGTGGCAGCCCTTGGCGCGAACCGCGTGGGTGTGCGCATTTCCCCCGAGCACAACGTGCAGGGCATCGCCGAGACGGACGCAGCGGACGTTCGGGCCACCTACGAGGTCCTCGTGGACAGCATCGCACCGCTCAACCTGGCATACCTGAGCATCCTGCACCACGAGCCCACCGGCGAACTTGTCCAGGACCTTCGTGCACGCTTCGGCGGAACCTTCCTGGTGAACACCGGCTTCGGCGTGATCACCACGCGCGAAGAAGCCGTGAACCTGGTGGCGGAAGGCCACGCAGACGCCGTTGTGGTGGGACGCCCCGCCATCGCCAACCCGGACCTTGCCCGGCGCTGGAAGGAAAGCCTCCCGCTCAACGAGCCCGACGCCTCCACGTTCTACGCGGAGGGCGCCACCGGTTACACGGATTACCCTCTGTACCAGGGCTAAGCGGCGGCCCACCGGCCAACCCGGATGAAACAACGACGGCGGCACCCATCATGGGTGCCGCCGTCGTTGGCTGTCAGGGGTGCTGGTCCCGGACAGCGGCGCCGGAGGCCATCCGACGACCCCCGGCTGAAGACTTGTGTGGCCCGCCGGACTCCACTGGAAGCCGGCGGTGATCAGATGCTACTCCATCGAATGGACTCTTACCAGAGCCAGTTTTGCCACCTGGGAAGTTAGCTACAGAACGGCCTCGCGGCCTGTGCCTTCCTTCATCAGCAGGCGCCCATCCTCGATCGAAACCAGCACGCTCTTGGGTTTCCCGCTGACCTTGGTAATGGCTTTCAACCCCCGATTCGTGACCTCAACTCCCACCTGTGCGCCCTTTGCCGGCAACTCCACGGACACCTCGGATGCAATGCCGAGCAGCGGATTGGTCGAGATTCCCAGGTCCCGCCGCACCTCCTTGCCGTTGACGGTCACGGTGACGTTAGCCTCATCGAATCCCTCCTGAAACACCACAAGCAGTTCCCGCATGATGGCCTCTTCCTCGAGCATGGGCGCCAGTAACGGCATGTCCACTACAGCACTTTGCCGGGCCCAGCGGAATACCCTCCCGTCCCCTGCTGAATCCCCAACCGCACGGCGCCCGGTGGAGCCCTGCAGCGCGGTAAGGCAAGATGTTCTGGTGACTCAACTGCCTGCACCTTCCGCTGTCTCCGCCCACTCCCGCGCATCGGAGGACGATGCGATCTTCGCCCAGATCGCTGACGAATTGGCGGTCAGGGCCTGGCAGGTAAAGGCCGCGGTTGGATTGCTCGACGGCGGGGCAACGGTTCCGTTCATCGCCCGGTACCGCAAGGAAGTCACTGGTACGCTGGACGACACCCAGCTCCGTGACCTCGACGAACGCCTGCGCTACCTCCGCGAACTGGCAGACCGCCGTCGCGCAGTCCTCGAAGCGGTCGAGGCGCAGGGCCAGTTGACGCCTGAACTGCGCAAGGCGATCCTGGCCGCGGACACCAAATCGCGGCTCGAAGACATCTACCTCCCGTTCAAGTCCAAGCGCCGGACCAAGGCCCAGATTGCCCGGGAGGCCGGGCTGGAGCCGCTCGCAGCTGCGCTGCTGAAGCGGCCGGACCTGGACCCCGAACACGAGGCGGGGAAGTACCTCAACAGTGACCACGCCATCGGTGACCCCGCCGCCGCGCTCGCCGGTGCCCGGGCCATCCTTGTGGAGCGCGTGGCGCAGGACCCTGACCTCGCCGCAAACCTCCGGGACAGGATGTGGACGCAGGGCCGGATGGTTTCCCGCGTCAAAAAGGGCAAGGAAGCCGAAGGCCAGAAGTTCGCCGATTACTTCGAGTTCGCGCAGGCACCGGACCGGATGCCGTCCCACCGTGTGCTCGCGCTGTTCCGCGGGGAGAAGGACGGCGTCCTTGAGCTGGACCTCGCCGAAGCCGACCCATCGGACGACGCCGCCCTCACCGCCGCCCGCGCCCGCTACGAGTCCGCAGTTGCCAGGTTCCTCGGGGTCGCCGACCGTGGCCGTCCCGCCGACGCATGGCTGATGCAGACAGCCCAGGTGGCCTGGCGTTCACGCGTGCTGGCACGGCTCACTTCCGACCTCCGCGCCAGGTTGTTCGCCGCAGCGGAGGACGAAGCGGTCCGGGTGTTCGCCGCCAACCTCAGGGACGTCCTGCTGGCCGCCCCCGCCGGAAACCGTGCCACGCTGGGCCTCGACCCGGGACTGCGGACCGGGGTGAAAGTCGCCGTAGTGGACGGCACCGGGAAGGTGGTGGCCACCGATACCGTCTACCCGCACGCCCCGGCGCGGAAATGGGACGAAGCGCTGGCCACCTTGGTGCGTTTGGCGCGGCAGCACGCCGTCGAACTTGTGGCCATCGGCAACGGGACCGCCTCACGCGAAACGGACAAACTCGCTGCCGAACTGATCAAGCTGCTTCCCGAGGTAGACCGGAAACCCCAGAAAATCGTGGTGTCCGAGGCCGGCGCGTCGGTCTATTCCGCCTCCGCGCTCGCCGCCGCTGAACTGCCGGGAATGGACGTTTCGCTTCGCGGTGCCGTGTCCATTGCCCGGCGCCTGCAGGATCCCCTCGCCGAACTAGTCAAGATCGATCCCAAGTCCATCGGTGTAGGCCAGTACCAGCATGATGTGACCGCGTCGAAACTGGACCGGAGCCTGGACGCGGTGGTGGAGGACTGCGTGAACGCCGTCGGTGTTGACGTCAACACTGCCTCGCCTGCGCTGCTGAGCCGGGTTGCCGGCGTCGGGCCCCTGCTGAGCGAAAACATCGTGGCGTACCGGAACGAGCACGGACCCTTCAACAAGCGGGCCGACCTCAAGAAAGTGCCGCGGTTGGGCGCCAAGGCGTTCGAGCAGTGCGCAGGATTCCTCCGGATCACCGGCGGGGCCGAGCCGCTGGACGCATCAAGCGTGCACCCGGAGTCCTACGCCGTGGCGAGGAAGATCCTCGTGGCCGCCGGTTCCGCCCCGGCTTCCTCCCTGGACCCGCAGAAGTTCGTCGACGGCACGTTCGGCCTGCCCACCGTCAAGGACATCCTCGCTGAACTGGACAAACCCGGGCGTGACCCCCGGCCCGCCTTTGCCGCCGCCACGTTCTCGGAAGGCGTCGAGAAGATCTCGGACCTGGTGCCGGGCATGATCCTCGAAGGAACGGTAACCAACGTCGCGGCCTTTGGGGCGTTCGTGGATGTTGGAGTCCACCAGGACGGCCTGGTCCACGTTTCCGCCCTGTCCAACCGCTTTGTGTCCGATCCGCGCGAGGTGGTGAAGTCCGGCCAGGTGGTCCGGGTGAAGGTACTGGAGGCTGACCCGGAGCGGAAGCGGATTTCGCTCACGTTAAGGCTCGACGACGAACCCGCCGGCGGCGGCGCAAGTTCAGGCCGGCGCGATTCAGGGTCCGGTCGGCGCGATTCCGGGAGCCGAAAGACCGAGCGTGCCGGGCGTCCGGACCGCCAACAGCAGGGGAAGCAGGGATCGGGCACGTCCGGTGGGAGTGTCAGGTCCAGCCCCGCACCCCAACCTGTCAACACGGCCATGGCCGAGGCACTTCGGAAGGCCGGCCTGGGCAAGTAGCCCACCGGGTCTTTTGGCGGTGATAGCTTTTCTGCAAGGGTGGGGTATGACCTATTTCCTGGAGTACACCGTTCCCGTTGCCCCCGGCGATGCCGAGTTCGAGTTCCCCAACGATGAGATCAACCCCGGCACCACGGTTCCGCTGACCCAGACGGACGCCGACGTGGTGCACACGCCGGTTCTCCCAGCCCGCACCGGAATCGTCGGCGCAACCGTGCCCGAGGCGAAGCTCGAGGCCGAACAGCTGATTACCCACAGCCGCGCGTCGGAAGCATCCCTGTACTTCGATCCCTCCGACTCCCTCCAGGCGGGCGTGGGTACCTTGGTGAGCACGTTCAGCGAAGGCCGGGGCTGGCAGGACGTCCAGGACGCGGGTCTTTAGCCGGCACGCTCCAGGGTGCGCGGCCTGCCGAACCTTGTCCGGACTCCCGGGGAGTAAAGGACAGACTCTGGCGGACCGCTCACACTGACCCCGGCGGCTCCTACCAACCCATCACTGAGCTGGTGGACCTCAGCGCCGAAGAGCGGCCACTCGTGGTGCGTGTTCGGCACGTAGATGGTTCTGCCGTAGAAGCGGCCATGCATGCCGTACCTGGCGGTCAGGAAGATGGATAAAGGGTCGGCTGCCGCGGCGTGCAGCTTGGGAATGACCCCAAAGTTGCTGCGGGCGGCAGTGGCGCCCAGCCGGCGTACGGAGTAACCAACGGCAGATCCAGTCTGGCCGCCCGGTGTTCCGGCCGCGCCGGTGGCGTGCTGCCATCCACCGCCGTACCCCGGAAAGGGAGGCCATTGCCGGATGCGCGACCACACGTAGGGAATCCCGGCAGCGCGGGTCGCCAGGACAACGGGCAGCCGGTCTGCATCCAGGCTCAGGAACACCACTCCGCGGGTGCCGTCCGGCTCGCGGGAGTAAAGCCGGACGTTCACCTCGTTGAAGCTCCCCAGATACGGGATGCCGGGGCCTCGCCCAAGCGCTGCCTGCTCCATGCGAAAGCCGATCAGGCCAACCCAGGAACTGCCGTCGAACACATCGGGTTGAACCCCGTCCGGCGTGAACGCCGCGGCAGTGGCCTCCGGAATGCGCCAGTGAAGGAAGACGGCATCAAGCCACCGCTGGTCGGAAAGTACCGGCCTTGGAAGTGCCGGCGGCCGCGGCCACACTCCCGCGGCATACTGGTTACCGGTCAAGGTCCTCCCACTCCTTCGCTCGGTTTAGGTGACGAAGCTTCCGGTTTCCGCCCCGCAGCTCTCAGTTCAGCGGGCGTGTGTCTTCGGGAAGCTCGCCACCGGCGAGAAGCTTCGCAGCGGTGTCAGCCAGGGCAGTCAGCGCCACCCTCTGGGTCCAGGGACCATACGAAATACGGGCCACGCCCAGTTCCTGCAGCGTCGCCGGCGGCAGGGACCCGGGCACATTGATGACCGAGACCTTGTTCCAGCCGATGCCTTCCACCAGGGCAGTAACCGTGGGCTCGTCCAAAAGGCCGGGGACGAAGACTGTGGTGGCGCCGACGTCCAGGAAGGCCTTGCCGCGCGCGATGGCATCCGCAAGAACGTCTTCGGGGTCCCGGTCCTTGCCCTTGAGGAAGGCGTCGGTCCGCGCGTTCAGGACGAAGTCGATTCCCTCTGCAGCGCCGGCATGCACAACGGCTGCCATCTGGTTCACCGCGTCCTCGAGCGGGCGCATCTGGTCCTCGATATTGGCACCAACGATTCCGACTCCGATGGCCTTGCGGGTTGTCTCCCCAGGGTTCCCGTAGCCGGACTCAAGGTCAGCGCTGACCGGCAGGTGGGTAGCAGCCGCGATGCGGCCCACAAAGCTGACCATCTCGTCGACGGGAATGTTCTCGCCGTCCTCGTAGCCCAGCGTCGCGGCGATCGAGTGACTTGCCGTTGCCAGGGCAGTGGTGCCCGGGATGTCCGTGATGACTTTGGCCGTGATGGCATCCCAGACGTTGACCACCTGGAGGATCTCAGGGGCCTGGTGGAGGTGGAGAAGTTCGGAGGCTTTTGCGCTGCTGTTTTCGGTCATGGGTGAAGCCTAACGGACTGTCTTTGGACACTCTTCGCGTGGTGGGTGGGGTGGCGGGGGTGGTTTGAAGTAGCGGTTTTGCTGGGGTGTTTGGGTGGGGTCGATGTGGGGTGGGGGAATGAAGGCTGGAGTGCCGGGGGTGGTGGTGATGGTCCATTGTTCTTTGTGGACGAGGTGGTGGTGGTGGCTGCAGAGCAGGACTCCGTTGTTGGTGGTGGTGGGCCCGCCGCGTGACCAATAGGTGATGTGGTGGGCTTCGCACCAGGGTGCGGGGATGGTGCAGTTGGGGAAGGCACAGCCTTGGTCGCGGGTGGTCAGGGCGGTGCGTTGGGCGGGGGTGAAGAGACGGGTTTTGCGGCCGAGGTCGAGGATTTCGCCGGTGGCGCCCAGGAGGGCGGGGATGATGTCGGCGTCGCAGGCGATTTTGCGGAGCGTGGCGGCGGGGACGGGTCCGGTGAAGGCGAAGGTCCCGGTCCCTGTTTCCGCGCTGTGGCCTTTTCCTGTGGGTGTGGCGGGGTTGGTGGGGAAGAGGTCTTGGTAGTTGATGGTGGCGATGATGTGGGGTCGGTTGCCGCCGGTTGTGGGCAGGGTGTTGGTGGTGAGGGCTGTTTTTGCGGCGGTGATGAGGCCGTCGAGTTGTTTTTGGGCGCGGGTGCGCCGGTCCAGGTCAATCCCGCCGGGTTGGCATCCTGCCGCCTTGTCCCCGGCGGTGCGGGGGTTGGTGGCGGTGTTCATGACGGTGAGGAGGTGTTCGTATTGGTCGGTGGTGGCGAAAATCTCGAGGTGATGGAGGCCGTGGCGGGGCTTGCGGATGAAGGCGCCCTGGGTGTGGCGGAGGGCTTCTTCGGCGGGTTCGGTGCCGTCGGCGTCGATGGTGTCGGTCCAGCGTTGGGCGAGGCGGGTCAGGAAGTCAGGGTCGGTGGTGGTGGCTGTTGTGGTGAGGTGGTGTTCGATCGCGTCCAGGGTCTCGGCGGTGGTGTGGTGCTGGAGCCGGTCGAGGGTTGCCGTGATGATGGCCGCAGCATGCGAGGACACGGCAGGTCCGTACCCCGGGGACGTGATCCCGGTGTCGGAGTCGGTGTCGGTGGCCCCTGTGGTGGTGGGGGTGATTGCGGCGGCGAGATGGGGCCGGGCTGGTGGGAGTGGTTCGCCGGTGAGGCTGGTGGCCGGGAGGACCTGGTGGGCGAGGGTGAGGCGGCGGCGGGCTTCCCTGATGGGGATGTGCAGGCGCAGGCGGAGGAACTCCGCAGTGTTCCGGCACCCGTCATCGGCCGGTGACGTCACGACCGGGTGGCCGGGGCCGGCGGCCAGGCTGGGCCAGTTCCCGGCGGTCTCAGCCATGGCGGCGGACCGGGCGGCACGGGTCCTTGCTGCTGTGTTGGCATAGCTGATGGTCTGGGTGCGGGTCCGGTCCACCGCCCCGGCGCCCAGGAGCTGCAGGTACTCCACGCTCCGGGCGAGGTCCTCGGCGCGGGCGGCGAACTCGGCGGCCTCGAGATAAGAGGCAGACGCCAGCACATCCGGGGCGGCCACGGCAACGGCCGCGATCCGGACCGCCAACCCAGCCAGGAGGTCCTGGTGGCCAGGACCTGTGGCCCGCTGCTGTGAAGCCTCCCCTGGGACCGCATGAAGGTGGGCCGGGCGCGGCAGCCAGCTGCCGGCGTCGTACGCTTTCCCGCCGTACGCCGCACCAAGATGCTCCCCAATGGCCTCCATAACCACACTCTGCCAGCCACCACTGACAACGAAGAGACCCAAAGACCCCTATGTGGAAAACGTGGGCGGCGGGCCTCAGCCCGCGGGGGCGGTTGACCCGGCACGGGCCGCTGAGGGTTCTTTCTGCCACGGCCAGCGCCCGGTGATTTCCAGCTCCAGGGAAAAGCTAAGGAACGTCCTGATCAGCACGATGATGGCCAGCACCCCGACGCTGGCGAACGTAGGCGTGACGGCAACGGTGCGGATGATGTCGGCAGCGACGAGCAGTTCCAGCCCCAGCAGAATGGATCTGCCCAGCAACTGCCGGTAGGAGCGGTAGAAACTCAGCTTTTCAGCACCTGGCGGAAGAAGCCGGGGCTGATGGCCACGGATCGCCAGCGGGAGGGAGACCACCGCGCCGATCACCATCACAGCAACTCCGGCGAAGTCGACCAGCTGCCCAACCGTCTCAATAATCTGCCGGAATTCCATGCCCTGCCTCAACTCAGGCCAAGGCCCGCTGGGCGGGCCGTGGCAGTGGTCAGGGGACGGCGGACGCACTCACGGATGGCGGACGCCGTTCCCCGCTATAACGTCCTTGTACCCTTCCCGGAATGTCGGAAACGAGAAGGAAAATCCCGCGCTGCGGAGGAGACCGTTACGGCAGCGCTTGTTGCCCCCGCGGGCAGGTCCTGCGTCACCCACCTTGGGCTCAGGCAAACCAAGTTCAGCTGCCAGGAATCGCAACACCGAGCCGAGGTCGGCCGGCTCATTGTCCACGCCGATGTATACGGGGCCCGGTACAGCTGCCATCCCGGCAAGGTGCACGATGGCAGCCGCGGCGTCGTCGCGATGGATCCGGTTGGTGTAGCGCACGTCTTCAGGGATCACGGCAGAGCCCGTCTTCACCTGGTCAATCAGGCGCGTCCGGCCCGGCCCGTAGATGCCTCCCAGCCTGAGTGAGACGCCGGCCGTGCGGGTCCCCGAGAGCCTGGCTTGCAGAAGCCCCTCGGCTTCCAACAACACCCGGCCGGAAAACCCGCCCGGCTCCGCGGTGGTGGACTCATCCACCCAGCCCCCACCCGCGTCCCCGTATACGGCAGTGGAGGACACAAAGATGATCCGCTCCGGCGACACCTGGTCACGCTCCAGGGCATCAAGGACATTTTCCACCCCGCGTACATACGCAGCGCGGTATGCCTCCTCGGTAGGAGAGTCAGCAGCAACAGCGATGACGACGGCGGTGGTGTCCGCGGGGACGGGCGGCAGGTCTTTTGATCCCAAGTCAGCCGCGGCACCTTCGATGGCCGCCGGCAGCTTGGCGGGGGAGCGGCGCCAGCCCACAACCCGGTGGCCCAGGGCAGCAAACCGCAGGCCCGCCTCGGTGCCCAGGTCCCCACACCCCGCCAACAGAACCGTCATGGCCTACGGTGCCTCTACCGGGAAGAACACGCGGGGATCCTGCAGCAGGGCGGGGTACGCGAATGCCGAGCGGTCAATGATCTCCGTGACTTCGAAATTCCTGCCGAAACGGCCGTCATCGAGCGTAAGGGGGCGCCCAACCACCTGTCCGACGGCGAACCTGGCCCCGTTCTCGAACGGAACAGCAACCGGCGTTTTTCCCGGAAGGGTCCGGAAGGCCTCCTCCTGCGCCAGGCGCTTACGGGTGGGCTTCTTCATCTGCGGCCTGGGCGCCGCCTTCTTGGGGGCCCGGGAAGGCCGGCGGGAGCCATCCTCCACGTAGACGGGAGAGTAGCCGTCGTCCCCGGTCGCCGCCGCAGCGGCAGCAGCATTCCGGTTCACGGGCGGAAGCGCCACGGTGGTAAGGGACTGGGGGTCGACGTCGTCGTGCGGCTCCCGCAGGATCCACAGAATGTCCCCTTCCGGCTCTTGCGGCAGGAACTCGTGCCGCGGCTCCGGCCAGACGTAGTCCATATCCGGGACCGCGTCCGGGAAAACGCGGGTATAGAACTTGGGCTCCTTGTGCACCAGCTTGGAACGGTGGCTCAAGTGGAAGTCGGGGTCCCCGAGCCACGGCGGCATCACGATTTTGGCGGCGTAGTCAGGGTGGGCTGCCTGCGGCGCGAATTCCGCGATGTTCGCGCGGGTGTTGTCCGGGTGGCCGCGCTCGATCCATTCGTCCGCCATGGCCAGGCCATACATGGTGAGAGCGGGAACGTGGCCCATCCACATCCGGATAGCTGGATGGGTCTGCCAGCCGTACTCCGGAATCACCAGGGCGCGAAGGGTTTGCAGCGCTTCAACCCGCTGCTTGCCCAGCCGTGCGGTGTCCAGGGCTTTGGCGCTTTCGCGGAAGTCAGGGTACGGGAGGAAGGTTTGCATCTATTCAGTCTGACGGCATGCGCCGGATGTTCCAATTACAGTGCGCAGGACCACTTGAGGAAGCGCGACCTGTCCAAATAATGGACGCCTGCATACGGCTTTCAGGTTAAACCACTAAGATCACCGCAACCACCCCCGCGTTTTGGAAGCTCTCTCATGACATCTACACCTGACAAAGCCGTCGACCACGCCCGCACCGCGCTGCCCCGCTACGGGCAGATGCTGGGCCCGGAAGCCCAGGGAATCCTGGTTCTGGACGAGTTCATTATCGATCCCGCCGCCGCGCGCAAGGATCAGCACCGTTTCCGCGACGGCATGGCTGCCGTCGCCAGGACGGTCCGCCGCATCGCCGCCCTCCGGGTGGTCATCGCGCTCGTGGCCATTGGAAACCTGCCCCTGTTCCTGCTCTCCAGCGGCTGGTGGATCTACGGCGTCTCGCTGACCCTCGTGGTTGCAGTGCACACCGCCGTGACACTGCTCAACCGGCACGAGCCGCGGCTCAAGCAACGCTCCGCGCTGGAACTGCACATGCACCGGGAACGCAGCGCCAACTACCGGCAGTTGCGCGACGCGGTGAAGTACATGATCGACACCCCCAGCCGGATGAACGAGCACCTCTACCTGGAGCTGCTGGCCGTCAAGCGGGTTGCCCTGAATCTGGCACATGGCACCGTCGCCTTGCTGGACACCAGCGACGAGTCCGCCTGGAAGGTGCGGATCGTCCGCGAGCTCCCCGCCAGCTGACCGTCCGGTCCCTGCCGCCCAGGGCGGCAGGGGCTGACTGATTAAAGTACGACGCCGGCACATCCCTTATGGGGGTGTGCCGGCGTCGTACTTTGGTCAACGGAATTTGTCTATCGCCGACCTGTCTGTGGCGCCTGTGAAAGGCGCGGCGGCCGCAGCCGCTGGTGGAACGTCCCCAGGTATTAGGCGGGGAGCTGGATGACCTGTCCCTCGAACACGAGGTTCGGATCCGAAATGGTGTCCAGGTTTGCGTCGGCAAGGTGCTGCCAGCCGCCCTGGATGCCGAGCTTCTGGGCCACGATGCTCAAGGTGTCCCCGGCCTGCAGGGTGTAGGTCTCGCCGCTGAGGGGAACCGAGGTTGCATGCCGCGGCGCAGGTGCCTGCTTGACCGGAGCGCTTTGGACCGGAGCGCTCTGAACCTGGGTGCTCTGCACGGGGGTGCTCTGAACGGGGGCACTCTGGACCGGTGCTCCGCCGCCGCCGCTCAGTCCGAGCTGCGACGAGCAGGACGGCCAGGCGCCCCAGCCCTGGGATGCCTGGACCCGCTCGGCGACAGCGATCTGCTGTTCACGGCTGGCGTTCTCCGGGGAACCGGTTCCGCCATAGGCTGACCAGGTGCTGGAGGTGAACTGCAGGCCGCCGGAGAAGCCGTTGCCCGTATTGGTGGACCAGTTCCCGCCGCTCTCGCACTGGGCGAGTGCATCCCAGGTGGACGTGGGGGTCGCTGCGTTGGCCGCCGTGGCTGAGAGGGCCAAACCTGCCGCGGAGACGGCGGCCAGGGTGACTCCGCGGCGTGCGGCAGTACGGAATTTGGTGTTTTTCATGATGGTGATGCTCCTGAAGGCCACCAGCGCTGGTTCCGTCCCCGGAGATCGTCGCGCCACTGCCCGCCCCTGACGAATAGAGGTCACTATCGGTGGCTGCCGCTGGGCAGTTCTGGTGAAGGCAGCACCGGGCAATCAAGAAGCCCGCCGAACGGGCATGCATTTCACGCTAGGACATCGTTTGGGCGTTATCAAATCGAGATTCCGGCAGGCGTGTTGAGTGTGGGCCATGGCACGCTCCCCGGGTTGGACCATTCCGCTTCCAGAGGCCCGGGCAGGCGCGAAACCGGGCGGGGCACTATCCTGACCGGATGGACAACTTTCCCGGCGGCAGCACCATGCCCGAAACCGAAACGGACTTCGCGGAACCTGCGGTCCCTGCCAAGCCCCTCCCGGTGGCCGAACTGCACCTGCACATTGAGGGCACGCTGCAGCCCGAGCTCATCTTCGCCCTGGCCGAACGCAACGGCATTGCGCTGCCGTACTCCGGCCTGGACGAACTGCGCGAAAAGTACGAGTTCACAGACCTGCAGTCCTTCCTGGACCTCTACTACGCCAACATGGCCGTCCTGCGGACCGAGCAGGACTTCGCGGACATGACCCGGGCATACCTGGAGCGGGCTGCTGCCGCCGGCGTCCGGCACGCGGAAATCATGATGGACCCGCAGGCGCACGTATCCCGCGGGATTCCCCTGGAGGCCTGCGTCCAAGGTGTCGCCTCTGTCCTTGCCACGTCGGAGGAGGACTACGGCATCTCCACCATGCTGATCGCTGCATTCCTGCGTGACCTCCCGGAGGACTCCGCCCTCGAAGTCCTGGATCAACTGCTGGCCATGAATGCTCCGATCGGTGCGATCGGCCTGGACTCGGCCGAAGTGGGCAACCCGCCTTCCAAGTTTGAGCGGCTGTACGGGAAGGCGCGTGAAGCGGGCCTGCGGCTGACGGCCCACGCAGGGGAGGAGGGCCCGGCGTCGTACATTATCGAAGCCCTGGACGTCCTGGGCGTGGAACGGATCGACCACGGCATCCGCTGCATGGACGATCCCGACCTGGTGGAGCGCCTCGTGGACGCACGCATTCCCCTGACGGTCTGCCCCCTGTCCAACGTCCGGCTCCGCGCCGTGGACACCCTCGCCGATCATCCCTTGCCCGCCATGCTGGCAGCCGGCCTGAATGTCTCGGTCAATTCCGACGACCCCGCGTACTTCGGCGGGTACGTGGATGACAACTTTGCGCAGCTCACCACGGTGTTCGACCTCTCCGATTTCGACAAGGCACGCCTGGCCGCCAACTCCATCCACTCCTCCTTCGCGTCGGAGGAGCGGAAGGCGGAACTGCTGGCGGAATTGAACGGCAGGGAAGTGTCCGACTGACCCCCGCTGTGTCGAGCGCAACAGCGGTGCTTTTTGCCCGGTAAACTAGGTGCCGCAGGCGTGTCCGGGGAGTGCAGGGCGGCACCCATGCCAGCGCTTCCAGGGTTATGCAGACAGCCCTTACCCGAGACCTCCGCCTCACTTGCGGCACCATCCGCTTCACAGTCGGTCACGACACGCAGAGTTAACCAATTAAAGTCGCGCGATTTAATGGGCAGTTGGCAAGATGCCTAAGACCGATCGCTTTTATATAAGGGGAATCATGGCCAAGTCCACCGCAGAAAACACCTACCTTCGACTCAAGACCGTCCTGGATGTCCTGACCGAAGGCGTGTGGTCCGGCGATGCACTGAATGCGGGCCAGGTCCTGGCGGAGGCAACCGCCCGCGTGCCCTTCAACGACCATGAGGCCGAACTCCTCAGCGGCGGCATCCCGCGCGGCCACAAGACCCTCACCTCGGCCACCGCCAAGCTCGTGAAGGCCGGCTGGCTGATCAAGGGCCGCACCGGCTGGACCATCACCGAGGACGGCATGCGCGCCACGGTCGCCTTCCCGGACGCTGACTCCTTCGCGGCCGCGCTCGACGCCGGCACTCCCGTCCCTGCCGACACGCCGGTCCCCACGGCTCCCGCAGGCTTTGTCCGCCCCGTCTCCGCCGCCGCGGCCACACTTGAGGTTCCGGCCAAGACGGAAGCCCCGAAGAAAACCGCCAAGAAGGCCCCGGCCAAGAAGGCAGCCTCCGTTGTGGGCAAGGCAGCCAAGGCGATCGAAGACGCCGTCGAGCCCGTGGTGGCAGCCGTCCGCAAGGGCAAGACGCCCGCGAAGGACAAGGCCGCTGCTGCACCTGCTGCCGATGTTGCTGCCGAACCGCTGGAGGGTCCGGACGTCGAAACCCTGCCGCAGCCCGAAGCCGTGGCCCTGGCCGGCGACTTCAACACCATCCTGGGTGCACCCGAGAACTGGGCGCCGCAGTATGACGAGGCACAGATGGAGTTCGACTTCCTGGACCAGCTGTGGAAGAAGAGCGCCGAGCTTCCCGCCGGCTTCTACACGTTCAAGATCGCCCTCAACCGCTCGTGGACTGAGAACTACGGCGCGTTCGGCACCTTCGATGGCCCCAACCACGAGCTGCACCACGCCGGCGGCACCGTGACCATCCGTTACAACCACGCCACCCGCGACATCACCATCAACTAGCCCTTACGCAGCCCCGTCGGGTCGTAAGTAACCGTCTCCCGGGTTGGGAGACGCGGTTACTGCGACCCGATGGGGGCAGCAAGGTTTGGAGAAGGAGCACCATGGGCAGGCACGCAGACTCAGCGCACGATTCGGCGCGGGGCGGTTCGGCCCAGAACGCTGTCCGCCTGGACGCCCGGGTGTTTGGGATGGTCCAGGGTGTGGGCTTCCGCTACTGGACCATGGGCACCGCGGAGGAACTTGGATTGTCCGGCGAGGTGAGCAACCTCGACGACGGGTCGGTGTCGGTAATTGCCGAAGGCGCCGAACCGCAGGTCCGGAAACTGCTGGACTGGCTCAAGTCGGACCGGACCCCTGGGCGGGTGGAGCGGGTTGAGTCCGGCTTTTCAGCTGCCCAGGGGACCTTCGGCGGATTCCGGGCGCACTGACGGCACCCGTTTCTGTGCGGCTACTCCCGGGGGCTTAGGCCGATGAAGGCGCCAAGTTCCTCCAGCGCCGCGGGCTTGTGCGGCATGTAGCTGGTGAGCTCCGGGGAGCGGATGATCACGGCACGCCATTGTCCGCGGGACACGGACACGTTGATACGGTTCCGGTTGAGCAGGAATTCGGCACCGCGCGGGGCCTCGGCCACCGCGGAGCACGCCATGGAGACCAGCACTACCGGAGCTTCCTGGCCCTGGAATTTGTCCACGGTTCCCACCCGCACCTCCGGCAGGCCGGCCTCTGCCAAATGCTTACGGATCAGATGGACCTGGGCGTTATAGGCAGCAACCACCAGCAGGTCCTGCTGCTCGAGGGGGCGTGACTCAGCGTCCGGGCCCGGCGTCCACTTCAGGCCGAGATGGCGGCGGGCTTGGCGCACAACTTCCGCCGCCTCCTCCCGTGACGCTGTGGTGTTGCCCGCGTGGTTGACCAGGACCGTCTCCACGCCCGGGGCCAGCTGCTCCAGTTCGCGGAGGGCCGCAGCGGCAGCGGAACGCAGCTTTCCTTCATAGCTGAGATTGGACACCGCCCGGCACAGGTGCGGATGCATCCGCCATGTGTCTGCCAGGAAGTACCCCAGGCTTGAAGGCAGGGTAGCGTGGCCGGCGGCCAGCCAGCCGAGAGCGGATTCATCCACGGGTTCGGGGTGCGTGCCCTGTGTAACCTGCGGGAGCTGCTGCGGGTCGCCCAGCAGGAGCAGCCGCGTGGCTGCCACAGAGACCGCCAGGGTGTTGGCCAGCGAGAACTGGCCTGCCTCGTCAATGACCAGAAGATCCAGTGACCCTGCAGGGACTTCCTTACCCGTCACAGTCCATGCCGTGCCTCCGATCAGGCATCCGCCCGGCGACGCCAGCAGCCGGGCGACATCGCCTTCTGACGTATGGCTCCAGGGAACCTGGTGTGGAGCGGCCAGTTTCTTGCCCACCACCTGCGGATCCACTCCACCGGTTTCAATGGCCCGGCACAGCAGGTTTTCCACCACGTTGTGCGACTGGGCCACCACACCGATTTTCCATCCCTGGGCCACCAGCCTGCCGATCACATGGGCACCCACGAACGTCTTGCCTGTCCCCGGCGGCCCCTGGACGGCCAGATAGGAATGGTCCAGGTCCTGCAGTGACACGGTGATCGCCCGTGCATAGTCAGCGGTGCCGTCTTCACCAGGCAGCACTCCGGCTGGTCCTTGCCGGGAGCGGAACCGCGGCGGCAGCTTCCGCAGGATGTCCAGGCCCGGCTGCGCGGGGAGGGACGGCACGGAAGAGCCAACAGCCTGCGCTATCGCCGCGATGGCGGCTTCAATACTGGCGGTCGCGAGGGGCTGGTCCTCGGTGAGGGCCACCGGCAGGTGCGGGTAGGCGCGGACCTTTCCGGTCTCCCGCTCCGCAATGGTGATCAGGTGTTCCGGGCTGTCCGGCGCCGCTTCCAGCTCACTGATCCTGGTCCCGAACGTGAATGCCCTCGCACCGGACGCGGCCGGCGGATCGGTCATGCCATCGGGTCCAGGCGCGTCATACAGGCGGCACCAGCTGGAGTCGGGGCGGAAATCTGAGCCCTCGGTCATGGTTCCGCGGAGCTTCAGGACCCGCGTGCGCATCCGTTCCCGGGGCTTTGCCAGGGCCCAGTCCGACACAACTTCCGCCGAGGACACAACGAAGACATTCCGTTGGTCGGACCAGTTGTCCAGCGGTGCCTCGACCCGGTCGAAATGCTGCCACCAGAACTGCTTGCGCTCGCGGCGGTGGTATCCGGTGGCGGCGGCAACCATGGCGATGGCGCGCTCGTCGTCGGTCCACGGACGGTTGTCCGGCAAGCCTGCAAGGTACTCCCGCAGCCTGGTTTCCTCAGGCGACTCACCGGCGTGGGCTGAACCGTCACCGGCAGCTCCCTCGCCGGCCGCTGACAGGACCTGCCCGGCCAGAGTGGCCTGTCCGCCCGCAGCATCCATCGCTCCCAGTGCGTCCTGGCTTGGCTCTCCGGGGACACCGGCTTGTTGGCCCAGCTGAAGCAACCAGTCCCGGAGCCGGAGGGTGGAGAGGCAGTCGTACTGGTTGTAGTCCGAGATCGAGGCCAGGATGGCGTCGGCATCGTCCTGCCGCCCGTCATCACGGGCGGCGCAGTAGGCGGCGTAGGCAACCACAGAGGCCCCGGCGTCCTTGACTTCCCCGGACCGTAGGTTGTCCCCCATGTAAAGCGGTTCCAGCTTCTTGATGGAATAGGACGCTTCCGAGACCCGGATGGAGTGCCCGACCGTGGCGTACAGGTCCACCAGCAGCCCCTGCCGGAGCCAGTCGTCTACTGTGTCCTCACCGGCCTGGTGCGCCAGGGACAGGTTCCGCAGCGCCGTTTTTTCGTAGGCGGCGTAATGGTAGACGTGCATGTCCGGGTACATGGCGCGGCGTTCCTCGACGTAATCCAGGAAGTCGAGGAAGGCACGGCGCTCGCCGGAGCGGGAATGGGCCCAGAACGGCCGGAACACCGGATCCCCGGGGGCGCCCGCCACCGGGGCCTCTATGACACCAAACAGGTATTCGATGCCCCAGGCGCCGGTGGCGGGATCCTGCCAGAGCGGATCGCCCTCGAAGTCAAAGAAGATGTCGCCGGCACTGGGGGCAGGAAGCGAGCCGATCGTATGGTCGGGAAGGACGCTGAACGACACTGTATGCGGCTGTCCATCCTTGGTGAACGTCCGGGAACCTGCAGTCGGGTCCAGGCCAAGCTGCATCCGCGCCTGGGCGCGGAGCCTGGCCACCGAGTTCCTGGCCTCGCCGGCAGGCATGGCTGCCAACTCGTCGATGGTGGTGATGCCGGCCCCGTGCAGCTTCCGCCGCTGGACCACGGACATGCCAGCCACCATCAGGAGATCCCGGTGAAGCTGCACCTGCTCCGCGCAGTAGTCGCAGCGCCCGCAGTGGACGACGCCGGGCTGTTGCCACTCCACTGCGCCGTCACCGGCGCGGTGGCTGGCTGTGAGGTGGCGGAAGCGCCGGCGTCGTTCCCGGAAGACGGGCAGGAGATCCGGCAGGGAATGGCTGCTCCTGAGCCAGTCATCGCCCACCCGCGTTCCGAGTACCAGCGTGACAACCGGTGAGGGCTCCAGGCCCATCCCCAGGAGTTGGTCGCCGTAGGCGGCAAGCTGCAGCAGCGCCCCCACTTTTGCATGCCGGGCAAGTTTGGTGTCCCACACCTCGTAGCGGCCGGGGTTGCCGGTCCCGGCGGCCTCGTTGACCAGGAAGTCGGCGTAGCCCAGGAATTCGCCGTCGAAAAAGGTGGCCTGGAAAACCACGTCTGCCCCGGAACGGAGGGCGAGTTCGGTTTCGGCGTGCTTGGCCTGCAGTTCGCCGCGCAGGTTCTGGCCGCGGTCAAGGGAATAGACCCCTGCGCCGCGGCTGGCGTCCCATTCGCCGTACTTGGCCACCAGGCTGGCAAGCACGGTCCGCTCATGCTGGTCGCCCAACTCGCCGGCGCGTTTCTGCATCTCGTCAGCGGGAAACTCCGCCTTGGCGGTGCGGCCTAGCTTTTCGTCCAGGATGCGGAGCATGCGGTACTCACACTCGCTGGCTGCCACCAGGTCGCTGGCCGAAAAGACCAGGTCCGGCGGTGTGCCGGGTCCGGCATCCTTGCCGGCAGCGTCGAGCAGAAACACGGGGCCTCCCCAACTGTTCGCGGGCCGGAGGACGGTTCCCCTGGCCTGGGATCAAACGTAGCAAGAGGGGCTGACAATAGGAGTTCCCCAGGCGCGCTCCTCTACCGCGGGGCGGGATACTGGGTCAGGCCGGGGGCTTTGCTACACGAGGCGCGCCACGCTCCGCCGGGACGGACGCCGGGCAGTGCCGTCGGAGAACAGTTCCGGCGTTGCCTCCTGGATTCGCTGGACATCCTCGAAGACGGCGCGCAAGTGCAGGCGCAGGCTGCTGTCTGCGCCGGAGAGGTTGTTGGCTTCAAGCGCGTCCACCACGGCAGTGTGCTGCTCGATCAGGGTGGACACCGGCCGGGTATCCAAAAGACTCATTCGGCGGGCCCGGTCCAGGTGTGCCTTCGCTGAGTTGACGGCGGTCCACGCGGACTCGTGGCCTGCCAGCCGCAGCAGCTCCCGGTGGAAATCCTCGTCCAGTCGGAAAAATTCCTCCACGTCGCCGTGGGCGTCCGCATCGGACTGCGCCTTGAGGATTTCCCGCAGTCCGGCGATGCCCGAGCCGTCCACCGCCAGATCCCGCAGGGAGGCACATTCGATAGCCTCGCGGACAAACTGGGCTTCGGAAACCCGCCCCAGGTCCACCAGCGACACGAACGAGCCGATCTGCGGGAAGACCTGCACCAGGCCCTCCTCGCGGAGCAGTATCAGGCTCTCGCGCACCGGCGTCCGGCTGACGCCCAACTCCTGGGCCAGTTCATTCTCGGACAGCGGTTCACCCGGGGGCAGTTGCAGGGAGATGATCCGGCGGCGAAGCGTTTCCAGGGTTTGGTCCCGCACCGAGAGTCGGGGGGCAGTCTCTCTTTTGTCCGTTGGCATGGCCTCAGTCTAACCTGTTGACACACTAGAATGGTAGTGCTTGTATGGTAGTAGAAATAGACGTGCTGCCCGTCACTGTTGCCCCCAATGGCGCCCCCGGACAGCCAGCAGCTGTAACCCATCCCCTTCGAAACGCATCACCTGCAAAGGAGCAACTGATGACCGAAAGCATTGCGCCCCCCACCACCGGGCAGGCCGAGGCCCGAAGCACCCGCGACCTCGCCAAGGTTGCCATCTCCGGCTGGCTCGGCACCGCCATGGAATTTATGGACTTCCAGCTGTATTCGCTGGCTGCGGCCATCGTCTTCAACAAAATCTTCTTTCCGGACGTCAGCCCCGTTATCGGCCTGATCGCTGCGATGGCCACCTACGGCGTGGGTTACGTTGCCCGCCTGTTCGGTGCCGTCTACTTCGGCCGCATGGGTGACCGGATCGGTCGCAAGAAGGTCCTCTACATCACCATCGCCTTGATGGGGGCCTCCACTACCCTGATCGGTGTCCTCCCCACCTACGCCATGGTGGGGATCTGGGCGCCCATCCTGCTGGTGGCCCTGCGCCTCATCCAGGGATTCGGGGCCGGTGCGGAAATCGCCGGCGCCACCGTGATGCTGGCGGAATTTGCATCGGCCCGCCGCCGCGGCATCATCTCGTCCCTGGTCTGCCTGGGCACCAACTCCGGAACCCTGGGTGCCTCCGCACTGTGGGCCATCCTGGTGGCTTCGCTCTCCCAGGACCAGCTCCTGAGCTGGGGCTGGCGGATCCCCTTCCTGGCCAGCTTCGTGATCATGCTGTTCGCCATCTGGATCCGGCGCTCCATCAAGGAAAGCCCCGTCTTCGAACAGCGCGCGGATGTTGTGGACGGAGTCGCCCTGACCAAGGCAAAGATTAAGACCGCCGACCATGCCCCCGAGCCCGCCGGAACCAGCACCATCGAAGCCGCACTGCATCAGAAAAAGGGCAAGTCATTCCTCATTGCCCTTGGCCTTCGTTTTGGGCAGGCCGGCAACTCAGGGCTCGTCCAGACCTTCCTGGTGGGCTACCTTGCCACGGTCCTGCTCGCAGACAAGACGGTAGGCACCAACGCCATCATGTACGGCTCACTGCTGGGCTTCGTCACCATCCCGGTGATCGGCCTCCTCGGTGACCGCTTCGGCCGCCGCCCGATGTACCTGGCCCTCAGCGCCCTGACTGCCGTCTTCGCCGTACCGATGATGCTGATGATCACCAGTGGCAACTCCGCCATCATCACCATCGCCATGGTCATCGGCCTAAACCTCGGTGTCCTGAGCCTGTTCGCCATGGAAAGTGTCACCATGGCCGAGTTCTTCGGAGCCCGCACCCGCTTCACCCAGCTCGCCCTCGCCAAGGAAATCGGCGGGATCCTGGCCACCGCGATCGGCCCACTGCTGGCAGCCACCCTCACCGCCGTCACCGGGCACTGGTGGCCGCTCGCCGCAATGCTGATTGGCTACTCGCTGATCACCCTGGTCTCAGCCGCCGTCGGCCCCGAGGTCCGCGGCCGCGACCTGGTCCGGCTCGAGGACGCCGTATGAAAGCCGTTGTAGTCCACGGGGCCAATGATCTCCGCATTGATGACAGGCCTGAGCCAGTTGCGGGGCCGGGCGAAGTAGTGCTCGACGTCGAATGGGGCGGCATCTGCGGAAGTGACCTTTCGTACTGGCGCCACGGAGCGTCGGGAACGGCGGCGCTGAAGTCGCCGCTCGTCCTGGGCCATGAAGTGGCTGGCCGGATCGCCAAACTGGGTGCCGGCGTCGAACACCTCGAGGTGGGCCAGCCCGTGACCGTTCACCCGGCCGAACTTGTGGGCGACGGCACCATGCCGGAACGCCTGCAGGGCCGGACCAATCTCTACCCGCAGATCCGGTACTTCGGCTCTGCGGCGTTCGATCCGCACACGGACGGTGGCTTCAGCGAACGGAAGCTTGCCAAGGCATTCCAAGTCCGTCCCCTTCCCGACGGCGTGGACACCCTGCGCGGGGCGCTCGCCGAACCACTCGCCGTGGCCATGCACGCGGTGGCCCGCGCTGGAGACCTTGAAGGCCGGGACGTGCTGGTCAACGGTGCCGGACCTATCGGGTCGCTGGTCACCGCGGCCGCCAAATATGCAGGTGCCCGAACGGTGACCGCCACCGATATCAGCGATGCGTCCCTGCGGATCGCCCGTGCGATGGGTGCCGATGAGGTGCTCAACGTTTCCAACAGCCCGCTTCCGGCAGACGTGGAGCTGGTGTTCGAGGCCACCGGCATCCCTGCGGTGCTCGGAGGCGTCCTGCGGGCCACGGCCCGCGGCGGGACCATCGTCCAGGTGGGCAACCTGCCCGGAGCGCCCGCGGCTTCGGCGCTGGGGGACCTCGTTACCCGGGAAATCACCTGGATCGGGTCCTACCGGTTCGTCGATGAGATCACGGACGCGCTCCGCGCAATGGCCAACGGCCTGGACGTCTCACCTGTCATCACCCACAAATTCGGCATTGATGACGCCGAGGAAGCGATGCGGACCGCCGTGGATCCCGCCTCCGACAGCAGCAAGGTCATGCTCCGCCTCAGCGGAAACTGACAGCTCATCCCAGAAATACATTGCACATCCACCATCTGAAGGACTCCCAGTGAAGATCACCGACGCACGGGTTGTGGTTTCGTCGCCCGGACGGAACTACGTGACGCTCGTTATTGAAACCGAGGACGGCATCACCGGAATCGGCGACGCCACCCTGAACGGCCGCGAGCTGGCCGTGGCGTCGTACCTCTCCGAGCACCTCTGCCCGCTGCTGATCGGCCGTGACGCCCGCCGCATCGAGGACGCCTGGCAGTACTTTTACAAGGGCGCCTACTGGCGACGCGGCCCGGTGACCATGACAGCGATTGCGGCGATCGACGTCGCGCTCTGGGACATCAAGGGCAAGGCAGCCGGCATGCCCGTCTACGAACTCCTGGGCGGTGCGGCGCGCGAAGGAGTCATGGTCTACGGCCACGCCAGCGGCACCACGCTGGAGGACCTCAGCGCCGATTTCCAGCATCACCTGGATTTGGGCTACAAGGCCATCCGGGCCCAGGCCGCCGTCCCTGGACTGGACAAGACCTACGGCATCGCGCCCGTGGACGGGAAGCTGTACGAGCCTGCCAGCAGCAACGTGCCGCAGGAGGACACCTGGGAAACCTCCGCGTACCTGGACTTCGCGCCAAAGATGCTGGCCCACGTTCGCCAAGAGTTCGGTTATGGCGTGCACGTCCTGCACGACGTGCACCACCGCCTGACCCCCATCGAGGCAGGACGGCTCGGGGCCTCGCTGGAGCAGTACCGGCCGTTCTGGATCGAGGACCCCACGCCGGCGGAAGACCAGTCCGCGTTCCGTCTGATCCGCCAGCACACCACCACGCCTATCGCCGTCGGCGAGGTTTTCAACTCGATCTGGGACTGCCAGCAGCTCATCACCGAACGCCTGATCGACTACATCCGCACGTCCGTTTCGCACGCCGGCGGCATCACGCACCTGCGCCGGATCTTCTCCCTCGCAGACCTCTATGGCGTCCGCTCCGGCTCGCACGGCGCCGGGGACCTCTCCCCTGTCTCCTTCGCCGCCGCGCTGCATGTGGACATGAGCATCCCCAACTTCGGGGTCCAGGAATACATGGGCCACCGCGACCCGGCCGGCGAGGTCTTCAAGACCTCCTACAGCTTCGCAGACGGCTACATGCACCCCGGGGACGCACCCGGCCTGGGCGTAGAGTTCGACGAGGAGGCCGCCGCGCGCTTCCCCTTCGACCCCAAATACCTGCCGGTGAACCGGCGTCTCGACGGATCGGTGCACGACTGGTGAATGACATCCACAATCCCTTCGACGTGGTGGTGATGGGGGAGATCCTCGTCGAAGTGGCCACGGACCAGCCCTTCGGCCACGGCGTTCCGGCGCAGCTTGGCATTTCCGGCGATGCGCTCAACGTGGCCGCCGCAGCCGCCGCCGCCGGCGCCGTGGTGGGCCTGCTGTCCGTCCTGACCGACGACGACCTGGGCCAGGCCATCGCCGCCCGGATCGCCGAGCTTGGCATTTCCACCGCCCTCCTGACGTTCCGCAAGGGACAGCAGGGCGTCTACCTCGTCCACAGCGATCCCGACGGCGAACGCGAGTTCTCCTACGCCCGCAGCGGCAGCGTCGGGTCCACACTTGGCCCGGACGACGTCGACCCGGCAGTTTTCGCCGCGGCCGGCGCAGTGGTGGCGGGCGGCATCGCCTGCGCCATTTCGACGACGTCCCACGCCGCCGTCGCGAAGGCCGCCTCGGTGGCCAAGCGCTTCGTGTACGACCCCAACTTCCGCCCGCGCCTCACCTCGGTGGAGGATGCGACGGCGGCCCTCACCGAACTGGCGCCGCACGCGTTCCTGGTCACGCCGTCCTACCCCGGTGAGACGAGGACGCTGCTGGGCGCCGCCACCGCTGAGGAAGCGGCCGCCAAGCTCCGCGCGCTGGGCACGGAGAATGTGGCCGTCACCTGCGGTGCAAGAGGCGTCCAGCTCGAGGCCGGCGCGGTCTCGGCCTGGGTTCCCGCCATCCCGGCGCCCGCCGTGGTGGACCAGACCGGCGCCGGCGACGCGTTCGTGGGTACCCTCACCGCCCGCCTCGTGCTGGGCGATGACTTCCCAACGGCGGCCCGCTACGGTGCTGCCGCATCCTCCCTCGTGGTGGGCGGCAAGGGCGGCACCGGCTTCATCCCCACGTTCGGGCAGACCCGTGCACATGCCGCCGGAGAAACGGTGAAGGGAACAGTGCCATCGAACGCCTGAGTAACTCCACCCTGGCGGCCACCGGCCATAAGGCTGCGCTGCAGCGGGACGGCCTGCAGCCCGGGATCGTCCACCTTGGACTGGGCGCGTTCGCCCGTGCCCACACGGCCGTCTTCACGGAGGACGCCATGCTTGCGGCAGGCGATCCGCAATGGGGCATCGTCGGCGTCACCCAGCGTTCGGATGCCGTGGCCCGGCAGCTGGCCCCGCAGGACGGACTCTTCGCTGTGGCCGAACGGGGCGAGGGCGCCGCGCCGGCACGCGTCGTCTCCAGCATCGTTGAGGCAATTTCAGGACGGGATAAACCGGAGTTAGTGGTGGAACGAATCGGCGCCGCGGCAACGAAGATCGTCACCCTCACGATTACCGAGAAGGGCTACCGGTTCAACCCGCAAACCCGCACCCTCGACCTGGACGACACCGAGACCAGCGAAGACCTCGGCGGCAGGCCGCCGCGCACCGCCGTCGGCCAGATTGCGCGCGGCCTCCAGCGCCGCGCCCGCACCGGCGCCGGACCCATCACGGTGGTGTCCTGCGACAACCTGCCCGGAAACGGTGAACTGACCGGCACCCTGGTCCGCAACTTCGCCGTAGCCCTCCCAACCGGGGAAAGCGACGAACTCCTGGCATGGATCGACCGCAACGCCACGTTCCCGTCCACCATGGTGGACCGCATGGTGCCGGCCACCACCGACGCCGACCTGGCCGCCGTCGAACGTGAACTCGGCCTCCGCGACGAGGCCGCCGTGGTCGCCGAGCCGTTCAAGCAATGGGTCATCGAGGACAACTTCGCTGCCGCGAGGCCGCGCTGGGAAGACGCCGGTGCGCTGTTCAGCACCGACGTTGCCGCCTGGGAATCGGCGAAGCTGCGGCTGCTCAACGCCAGCCACTCAATGCTGGCCTACCTCGGCCTCGCCGCCGGCAAGGCGACCATCGCCGATGCCGTGGGCGTGGACGCATTCCGCACCGCCTGCCACCGCATGATGCTCGAAGAAGCCCTGCCCAGCATCACCCTGCCGGTGGAACTGGACGGCGAACGGTACTGCGGAGAGGTGCTCCGCCGGTTCGCCAACCCCGCACTGGGCCACACCACCGCGAAAGTGGGCAGCGACGGGTCGCAGAAAATCGGACTCCGCCTGCTTGCCACCGTCCGGGGAACGTTCGACGCCGGCCGCGAACCCAAGTGGGCCGCGCTCGCCGTCGCGGCGTGGATGCGCCACGTGGCCACCACACCGGAAACGGACCTGAACGATCCCCTGGCGAAAGAACTCGAGGCCGTCCTGCCCGAACGCCGCACCGCGGACACCGTGGTGCCTGCCCTCCTCGGGTTCCGGCCCGTCGTCGACCCCTACCTGGCCGGGCACGAAGAATTCCGGAACCTGCTCCTGCACTGGTACCGCAGCATCGACAACGGGCCCTTGAGCCTGGGAAATGAGATCAACCATGGCTGACGCATCCGGCGTCCTCAGCGTTTCACCGGTCATCCCGGTGGTCACCATCGACGACCCCCAGGATGCGGTGCCCCTTGCCCGTGCCCTGGTGGCCGGCGGCGTGGAGATCATCGAGCTCACGCTCCGGACCGACTCCGCGCTGACCTCGCTCAAGCTCATCGCGGAGGAAGTGCCGGAGATCCTTGTGGGCGCCGGCACCATCCTCACCCCTGCGCAGGCCGACGCTGCCGTGGCAGCCGGAGCCAAATTCCTGGTCAGCCCAGGGGTCACCCAGGCCCTGCTCACCGCCATGCTGTCCCTCGACGTTCCGGTGCTGCCCGGCGTCGCTACCGTGGGGGAGGTGCTCGTTGTTCTGGAACAAGGGTTGGACGCCATGAAGTTCTTCCCGGCGGGCCCCGCCGGCGGCCCGAAATACCTGGCCGCCATCGGAGCGCCGATTCCGCACGTGCGGTTCTGTCCCACGGGCGGCATCAGCCTGGCCACAGCGCCGGACTACCTGAAACTGACCAACGTGGCCTGCGTGGGCGGCAGCTGGCTCACCCCGGCAGACGCCGTCGCCGCTAAGGACTGGGCACGCATCACCACCCTGGCCAGCGGCGCAGCGGCCCTGACCCGGTAGCCTTAGCCCCCGTTGGCGGCAGCCCGCACCTGGGCTTTGTCGTGCTGGTCGTGGGCGGTCCGGATCAGGTCCAGGAACTCGGTTTCGTGGCGGATCAGCCGCTTGTACTTCTCGGGGAGCTTGCGGATCTGGTCCTCCTCACGGACCATCCTGGCAAAGATCTTGTCCCGCTCCGCCATGTCCGTCTCGTAGTTGAGGTCCACGTACTCGGTGGCATGCCGCCTCGCCCCCGAGACCGCGTTCTTGGCCTTGCCCTTGGGGCTGAAGAGAGACGCCAGGATGGTCACCACCAGCACCCCGAGGATCACGCTGAGTGACAGGCCGGTGCTGACCTCCACCACGTTGACGTGCTCGCCGTCGTTGATGAACGGCAGGGTGTTCTCGTGCAGGGCATGCAGGATGAGCTTCACGCCGATGAAGCCAAGGATGACCGCCAGGCCGTAGGAGAGGAAGATCAGCCGGTCCAGCAGGCCGTCGATCAGGAAGAACAGCTGCCGCAGGCCCATCAGCGAGAACGCGGTGGCGGTGAAAACGACGAAGACGTTCTGGGTCAGGCCGAAGATGGCCGGGATCGAGTCCAGGGCGAACAGGATGTCCGTGCCGCCAATGGCCACCATGACCAGCAGCATCGGGGTCAGGACCCGCTTGCCGTTCTCCACTGTGAAGAGTTTGTCGCCGTCGTAATGGTCGGAGGCGGGCAGCAGTTTCTTGGCAAGCCGGACGACCAGGCCGTCGGAGTCGTCATCGTGGTCGTCCGGCTTGAGCAGGTTTCCGGCCGTGAGGAGCAGGATGAGCCCGAAGATGTAGAACACCCAGGCAAAACTGTTGATCAGTGCCGCGCCCAGGAAGATGAACGCCGTGCGCGCGATCAGGGAGAACACGATGCCGAACAGCAGCACCTTCTGCTGGTCCGCGCGGGGCACCTTGAAGCTGGCCATGATGATCAGGAAGACGAAAAGGTTGTCTACTGACAATGCCTTCTCCGTGACGTAGCCGGCAAAGTATTCGGTGCCCATGTCGGCGCCCCCGAACAGCAGCACAACCAGGCCGAACACCACCGCGATGGTCACGTAGATGGCGGACCACGTGGCCGATTCCTTGAGGGAAGGGGTGTGGGCCTTGCGGACGTGGAAGAAGAAATCGAAGGCCAGCAGCCCGATGATTCCCGCAATGGTCAGGGTCCAGACATACGCAGGTACTTCCACGCGCGGGGCCTTTCGTCGGAGGGTCCTCCCAGCCTACCTAAGCGGGCTTCAGGAGTTGATGCTCCACGACGGCCGCCCGCGAAAGCGTCTTGTACCCCTCCTGCTCAAAGAGCACCGTGATGACGTCGTCCTCGTGCCGCATCACCAGGCCCGAACCCCACTCCTTGTGGACCACCGTGGACTGCAGCGGGAATGGCTCGTCGGCTGCGGAAGCCGGGACCCCGCCGTCGGACTTTCTCATCTCCGCCTGGTTGGCGGCTTCGGCGCACCCGTCGCAGTTTCGGCAGGGTTCCGGAAGGTCCTCGCCAAAGTAGCCCAGCAGGAACTGCCGGCGGCAGCCGTCGGTTTCCGCGTAGGCGCGCATCATGGTGAGCCGGGACTGGTCCACGCGCTGGCGGGCTTCGGCCAGTTCGACGGCGTCGGCCACCAGCGTGGGCAGCTTTGCCTTGGATGTCAGCCGGACTCCCCGTTTGCCGGCACTGACGGCGCCCGTCTCCTCCAGCTGGTTCACCAGCCCGGTAATGCGCCGGGCCTTGAAACCCGTCAACTCAGCGAGGGATGACCTTGGGGTGGGGGCATGGGCCGCCTTGAGGACCTTCAGTACCTCAAGGAGCGAATCTGGATCAGGGGAGTGGGTGCCGAAGAATTTCCGCAGGCCAAGGTCCTCGGAGCGGTAGTGGAGCACTGCGGAAGCGGGCTGGCCGTCCCTGCCCGCGCGTCCGATCTCTTGGTAGTAGGAGTCCAGCGACTCGGGAATGTCGGCGTGGACCACGAAACGGACGTTGGGCTTGTCGATGCCCATGCCGAACGCGGTGGTGGCCACCACCACGTCCAGCTTGTCGTTCAGGAACAGCTCGTGGATATGTTCGCGGTCCCTGGCGGAACGGCCAGCGTGGTACGCCTCGGCGCGCAGGCCCTCCTTGGCCAGCCTGGCGGCGTACTTTTCCGTGTCCTTCCGCGTGGCGGCGTACAGGAGGCCATGCCCGTTCCTGGCCAGCGCTGCCACCTGCTCAAGTACGGCCTGGCGCTTGCCCTTGTCTTCGTGGTGCCGGACCACGTCAAGGGTGATGTTGGGCCGGTCGAACCCATGCACCAGCATCAGGGGCTTCTTCATGCCAAGGCGCTCCACGATCTCATCCCGGACCGGAGGGGAAGCCGTAGCTGTCAGGGCGGCCACGGGCGGGTTCCCCAGTTGCCCGCGGACATGTCCCAGCGCCAGGTAGTCCGGCCGGAAGTCGTGTCCCCAGGAGGAGACACAGTGTGCCTCGTCCACGACGAACAGCGTGATGTCCAGTGCCTTGATCCGGTCAACGGTCGCCTGCTTGGCCAGCTGTTCCGGGGCGAGGAACAGGAATACGGCCGAGCCGTCCTCGGCGGCCCGCCAGGAGGCTTCCACTTCGGCGTCGCTGTGGGAGGAGTTGATGGCCACCGCGGCGTCCGGTCCGAGGACCTGGGACAGGCCATCCAGCTGGTCCTCCTGCAGGGCAATCAGCGGAGAAACCACGACGGCGGGACGTCCTGTTGCCTTGTGCAGGTGCAGGGCTGCGACCTGGTAGATGGCGGATTTGCCGTAGCCAGTGGGCATGACGGCCAGGACGTCGCGGCCGTCCGCGAGGGCGGCCATGCCGGCCAGTTGCCCGTCCCGGAGGCCCGGCAGGTTGAAGGATGAAGCAGCAAGGGCCCGAAGGGCAGATTCGTCGGACATGGAAACGGAGCTCCGCACAGAAGAAAACAGCAGCCGCTTGCTTCAGCCGTAGGACCACCCTACGCCAGCCCCGCCCCGCCGCCGTAAACCATTGCAGCGGCCGCTGGTCATGGACGGCCCTGGCCCGCATAAGCGGTGCTGGCCGGCAACGCTTATGCGGGCAAGGGCCGTCCGTGCGTGGTTCCCGGAGGTTACGTGTCGATGGTGGACATGTTGGGGTAGCGCGCGCCCGCAGTAGACCCAGCCGGCGCCAGCTGGTCCAGCAGCTGAAGCTCGTCCTGGGTCAGCTCCACGTCCACGGCGCCAAGGTTCTCGCGCAGGCGTTCGCGTTTCTTGGTGCCCGGGATCGGAACAATATGCTCACCCTGCGCCAGCAGCCAGGCCAGGGCCAGCTGGCCGGGAGTGCACTGTTTCCGGTCCGCCAGCTCCTTGACCCGGTCCACCAGTTCCAGGTTCCGTGTGAAGTTCTCGCCCTGGAACCGGGGGGAGTGCCTGCGGAAATCGTCCTCCGCGAAGTCGTCCGCGCTGCGGATCTGGCCGGTCAGGAAGCCACGGCCCAACGGGCTGTACGGCACAAAACCAATGCCCAGCTCCGCCAGCACGGGAAACACCTTGGTCTCGGGCTCCCGCTCCCACAGCGAGTACTCGGTCTGCAGCGCAGTGATGGGGTGGACCGCGTGCGCTCGCCGGATGGTCTCCGCGGATGCTTCGGAGAGGCCCAGGTGCCGGACCTTGCCGGCCTGGACCAGTTCCGCCATGGCGCCCACTGTGTCCTCGATGGGAACCGTTTTGTCCACCCGGTGCTGGTAGTAGAGGTCGATGTGGTCCACCCCCAGCCGATGGAGGCTGGCGTCGCATGCGGACCGGACGTATTCGGGCCGGCCGTTGATGCCCACCCAGGAACCGTCCTCCCGGCGTTCGTTGCCGAACTTGGTGGCGAGCACAACGTCCCCGCGGCGGCCGGAAATGGCCCGGCCCACAAGTTTTTCGTTCGTGAAGGGCCCGTACATGTCTGCCGTGTCCAGCAGCGATCCCCCGGCGTCCAGGAATTCGTGGATGGTGGCAACCGACTCCTGCTCGTCGCCGCCGCCGTAGAACTCGCTCATGCCCATGCAGCCAAGGCCAAGGGCGGAAACTGTCAGTTGTCCAATAGTGCGCGTTTTCATGCCGTTCTCCTCAACGGTAGAACTTGCCTGGGGACCGGCCAGCCTGCGTGCCTGGAGCCGGTTGGTACAGCCTACGCCGCGGATAACACTTCCCCACCTGAAGCCTCCGGTAAACAAGGGGCTCCTACCCCTAGACCGCTCTGTGGGCCGTGCCTAGACTGGGCGGATCCCCACCCCGGGAACCGGTACCTGACCATGCCAAACATCAGGATGCACCAACCGGCCAGGACTGTTCCCCTCCGCGGGATGTCTCACCTACCCAGATCACGGCCGTCCCACCGGACGCCTGACTACAGGAGCGATAGATGACAGGGAACAAAGCCGTTGCCTACAAAGAAGCCGGCAAGGTCGAAGTAATTGACATTGACTATCCAACGTTCGAGCTCAAGGACGGCCCCGGGGTCAACCCCGCCAACGTGGGACGCCCGGTCAACCACGGGGTCATCCTCAAAACCGTGGCCACCAACATTTGCGGGTCGGACCAGCACATGGTCCGCGGCCGCACCACGGCTCCACCCAACCTGGTGCTGGGCCATGAAATCACCGGTGAAGTGGTGGAAGTGGGCCGTGACGTCGAATTCATCAAGGTGGGCGATCTCTGCTCGGTGCCGTTCAACATCGCCTGCGGCCGCTGCCGGAACTGCAAGGAGCGCAAGACCGGCATCTGCCTGAATGTGAACCCGGATCGCCCCGGCAGCGCCTACGGCTACGTGGACATGGGCGGCTGGGTGGGCGGCCAGGCCAATTATGTCCTGGTGCCATATGCGGACTGGAACCTGCTGAAGTTCCCGGACAAGGACAAGGCCATGGAGAAGATCCTGGACCTGGCCATGCTCTCGGATATCTTCCCCACCGGGTTCCACGGTGCGGTCACAGCCGGTGTGGGTGTCGGCTCAACCGTTTACGTGGCAGGGGCCGGTCCTGTTGGCCTCGCAGCGGCGACCAGTGCGCACCTGCTGGGTGCCGCCGTCGTCATTGTGGGCGACATGAACGAGGGCCGGTTGGCGCAGGCACGCAGCTTTGGCTGTGAGACCGTGGACTTGTCCAAGGGCGATCCGAAGGATCAGATCGAGCAAATCCTCGGCGTCCCCGAGGTGGACTGCGGCGTCGACGCCGTAGGGTTCGAGGCGAAGGGCCATGGGCACGACGCCAAGGAGGCGCCCGCGACGGTCCTGAATTCCCTCATGGAGCTCACGACGGCCGGCGGTGCCCTGGGCATCCCGGGCCTGTATGTCACGGGCGATCCGGGCGGCATCGACGAGGCCGCCAAGAAGGGTGCGCTGTCGCTGAGCCTTGGCACCGGCTGGGCCAAGTCGCTGAGCTTCACCACGGGCCAGTGCCCGGTGATGAAGTACAACCGGCAGCTGATGATGGCCATCTTGAATGACCGGGTGCACATCGCCAAGAACGTCAACGCAAAGGCAATTCCGCTGGAGGACGCACCGAAGGGCTACGCGGAGTTCGACGCCGGCGCAGCCACCAAGTACGTCCTTAACCCGAACGGCTACCTCAGCTGACGCGACGGCGGGCGGGGATGTCGCCAAGGAACCTTCACTTGCGGAAATAAGAGCGGACCGGGCCGGGTTAGGCTTTGCACGGTCAGCACACCCGCAACTGAAGGAGTTCCCTTGAGCGACATCACCGTCCGCCACACCCCTGGGCGCGAACGCTTCGAGATTCTCGATGCCGGCAATGTCATCGGCAAGGCGGCGTACAAGGAGTACGACGGCGGGGAGTCGCCGCAGCGGATTTTCTACCACACGGTCATCAATGAGGAATACGGCGGTCAGGGCCTGGCCGGCCGCCTGGCCACGGCCGCCCTGGATAGCACGGTTGAGGACGGCATCGGCATCGTCCCGGTGTGCCCGTTCATCAAGAAGTTCCTGGCCAAGCACCCCGAATACCTGGGCAGCGTAGTTGCGGTTGCCCCCGCGCACCTGGAATTCCTGGAGACCGCGATCGCCGCCCGCACCCGCGGCTAGGTTTCGACGCGCAAAGGCTTGCCCTTTTGAACCCCGGTTCCGACGCGCAAAGTGGTTCCCGAGGCGCCGGCTCCCTGGCGCGGCCGGTATTCGGGCCGCGCGGGGTAATTCGCGCCTCGGCAGCGGTTTTGCGCGTCGGCAGGACCGCCCGGAGGAACACCCGGCAAGCCTTCAGGAAGCTCCCAACCTCCGGTGATTTAATCAGCATCTGTCAGCGCGGCTCAACGCCGCGCTGACCTTGTTTTGTGATTGCCGAGGCGGGACAGGAGCCCTTGTATGTCCATGCACCCCGTGGTGCCCCAACCAGGCCGCGACGCTCCGCCGCCGGCACCGGGCAAGCCGTCTTCCGGCAAAGCACGGGGCAACAGAAGACTGCTGATCCTGGCCCTTGCCGTGGTGCTGGTCATCGTCGGCACCATCACCCTGGCCGTGGTCCGGTCCGAGCCGCCGACGGGCGCAGCGGTTCCCACCGGGCCGGCGGTTCCCGCGGCACCGGTGGCGGCAGCCCCGCCGTCGTTGCAGGACAGCGTGGACAGCATCCTCAGCGAAGCCGACGAATACCGGATTGGGCTGGCGCTCGCCGACGTGTCCGGGGGCGCCGAACGGACGTTCGGCGATGAAAGCACCTTTACCGCCGCCAGCACGGCGAAGATCCTGACCGCCGCCGCCTACTACCACCTGGTGGAGAACGGGCAGGCAAGCCTTGACGAACCCATGGGCGACTACGACGCAGCCTTCCAGCTCAAAGCCATGGTCAACGACAGCAACAACGATTCCTGGCTGCTGCTCATGGACGCGGTGGGCCACCCACAGCTGACCGCCTACGCGGCCTCCATCGGCGTCGCGTACGACCCCGAACAGAACCTGCTGACCGCCGCGGACATGGCCCTGATCCTGAAGAAGCTGTACGCGGGCGAGCTCCTGGACAAGGACAACACGGAGCAGCTGCTGAGCTACATGCAGGACACCAACAACGAAGACCTCATTCCCGCCGGGTCACGGTCCGGCGTGGACGTGCACCACAAGTACGGGGAAGTGTCCGGTGAACTGCACGACGCTGCGCTCCTGAGCTACCGCGGGTCGACGTTCGCGCTGGTGATCTATACGGAGAACCCGGAGGGCGTTCCGGATGACGGGCAGGCAGAGGTGATCCGGGACCTTACCAGGGCAGTCGAGGACGCGCTGTTCCCGGTGGGACTGACGGGCAAATAGCCAACGCCACACCACGCCGGGATCCGGCCAAGTCGTCCCCGGCGTCCGCTGTGGGCCAGACTGTTACCGTGAGCAACAACCCCCGGACTGCCCTGGCCGTCGCCGGCCTCAGCCTGGGCACGGCACTGAACCCGCTGAACTCCTCCATGATCGCCGTGGCCCTGGTAGTGCTGCGCGCAGACTTCGGGCTCGACGTCGCCGCCGTCACCTGGGTGGTCACGTCCTTCTACCTGGCCTCTGCCGCCGGCCAGCCCGTCATGGGCCGGCTGGCCGACCGGTTCGGCCCGCGGCGGATGTTCCTGCTGGGCATGGGGCTGGTGGCCATCACCTGCGCCCTGGCTCCGCTGGCCCCCAACTTCGCCCTGCTCTGCGTCGCACGGGCGGTCATGGCCCTCGGCACAGCCACCGCGTATCCCAGCGCGGTGGTGATGGTGGGTGCGCTCGCGCACCAGGCAAAGGTTGATACGGCACGTCCGCTCGGCCGGCTGCAAATGGCCAACACGTCCGCCGCCGCGGTGGGTCCCGTGGTGGGCGGCCTGCTGGTGGGCTTCGTGGGCTGGGAGTCCCTGTTCCTGGTCAATGTCCCGCTGGCCCTGGCGGCGCTGCTGATTGTGCGGAAGGCCGCCCCGCCGGACAAGGCCCGGGAGCGCGGCAGCGTGGCGGAGCTGGTGCGGGACTCGGACCTCCCGGGCATCGCCGGATTCATCGGCGCGCTGCTGCTGGTCATGATGGCCGCGCTGAACGTGGCCCCGGACTACCGCTGGCTGATGCTTGCCGGTGGAACCGTCATCGCAGCGCTGTTCGCCTGGCGCGAGCTGCGCTTCGCCAAGCCATTCCTGGACCTGCGGCTGCTGGGCCGGAACAGGCCGCTGATGCTGGTGTACCTGGCCTTCGCCGTTTTCAGCAGCGTCTACTACTTCGTCTTCTTCGGCCTCCCACAACTCCTGCAGGAAGCCGGCGGCTACGATCCCGGCGTGGTGGGCCTGCTGATGCTGCCGCTGGCCGGCATGTCCGTGGTAGCCACCCCATGGGCAGTCTCTGCCATGGGAAGGTTCGGGGTCCGGCGGGTGCTGCTCGCCGGCGTCGTCCTCTTGACGGTGGCGGCGGCCCTCATGTGGCTGCTGACCGGCACACTGGCCATCCCCGTCGTGGTGGTCCTCACTGCCCTCATGGGCATCCCGTACGGGACTGTGGGCATCGCCTCCAACCAGGGCATGTTTGTGTCCACCCGGCCGCAGGACCGGGGCGTCGCTGCCGGGATCTACCAAACCTGCCGCTACGTCGGGGCGATCACCGCCACCGTGATGATCGGCGTTTTCGCGGCCGGCGGGGTGCACCAGGACAGCTGGATGCGGATGGTCCTGGCCATGCTGGTTCTCTGTGCCGTGACATTGGGGATCTCCGTATTCTGGCGGCAGCAAAAGGCGTAGCCCCACCTCTGGAAGGGCCCGGAGGAGCGTGCCATGCTGGCCCCATGGGAAACATGATGACTCTGGGCAACGCCCAAACCGCCGTCCAGGCATACATCAGTGAACCGGCCGGGATTCCCAAAGGCGGTCTGGTGGTAGTCCACGAAGTCTGGGGGCTGGTAGGCCATACCAAGGATGTGGCAGACCGGTTTGCGGCGGAAGGCTACCTCGCAGTGGCCCCTGACCTGCTGTCCGGGGCCGGGGGAACGGCCGACCTGACAGGGGAGCTGCAGGAGGCGGCGTTCGATCCGGAACAGCGCAGCAACGCCCAGCCGCGGTTGCGCAAGCACATGGCGCCGATGCGCTCCCCGGAGTATGCCAAACACGCAGTCGCCGCCCTCCGCGTGTGCTTTGACCACCTGGAAGGCGTGCCGGGACTGGCAGGGCGGGTGGCCGCGACGGGCTTCTGCCTGGGCGGGACCTACATCTTCTCCCTGGCGGTTGCCGAGCCGCGGCTGCGCGCCGCCGTGCCGTTCTACGGGCATGCCGAGTTCAAGGACTCGGAGCTGCGGGCCATCAACTGCCCGGTCCTGGCTTTTTACGGCGAGCAGGACGGGGCCCTCATGGAGGAGCTTCCCGGTCTGAAGTCTCGGATGCGCGCCGCCGGGGTGGACTTTGAGGCCGTCGTGTACCCGGGCACCGGCCATGCGTTCTTCAATGACACCAACAGGTATACCTACAACGCCCCGGCGGCCGCCGACGCCTGGGCGCGGACGCTCACTTTTTTGGAGCAGAGCCTTGGTACCCCGGCGTGACCTGCTGCCGCTGACTTAAGGGCAGTAGTGCGCCTCGCGGTCGTACTGGACGGAGTTCCCCACCTGGTGGGAATCCTCCCTTTCCCAGCACTGCCGGGTGCCGTCCGGGCCTGTCAGCGTGGTTTGCTCACGGTAGTGCTGGCCCATCTCGAAGACCTGCCCGTCGCGGACCAGAAAATGGGAGTGCGTCTGGGTGCTGATGGTCGTGGACGTGCTCCCATCATTGGAGCTTAAGGCGTCCGTGTAGTTGCTCGAAGACGAGGAGGACTCGATGCCGCTGGGGGTTGAGACGTGGTGGCTGACCACAATGCCCGTACGGCAGGTCTGGACCTCGCTGTAGGCCGTACATTCGTTGATTTTGGTGACGTCTGCGCCGCTGCTGCTTGCGGCCTGTGCTGGTGCCGCCAGGGCAGCGGCAGCAAACGCCAGGGTGGCGCCGATGAGGGTGGTGCGTTTCGTGAACATTGTGGGGTGTCCTGTCTGCCGGGGTTTGGGAGCACCGTGCCCATGTGCCCCGTGGATAGGAAGCGGATGCGGGCTCCAGCCCCTTCTGGCCGTCTAGGCCAGCCGCTCCTTAACTGTGACCAGTACCGGGCCCTGCCCGTAGGGCCTTTAGTCCCCGGGCGGGGCGCGTGCCGCCGTCGTGCCTTCCGGCCTTGGCTGGTCAGCCGGCCGGGCCGGTAACCGGTGTGACCCGGATGCGGGCGATCCGGAGCCTGTCCATGCTGAGGACAGTCAGCACGTATCCCGGGATCTGCACCCGATCGCCTGCGCGGGGCAGGCGCCCCAGCCGGTCCATCATGAACCCGGCGACGGTTTCGTAGTGGCCCTCCGGGAGGACGATCCCGGAGGCTGCCTTGAACTCCTGCAGAATCAGGCCGCCGTCCACGTCGATGAAGCCGTCGGCCACGTTGACCCGGTCCTCGTGCTCGGCACCGGTGTCGTACTCGTCATAGATTTCGCCCACCAGTTCCTCTACAAGGTCTTCGAGCGTGACCACGCCGTCGGTGCCGCCGTACTCGTCCACCACCAGGGCGATGTGCTGGTTGGTCTTGCGCATTCGGGACAGCGACGGCAGCACCCGGTTGGTCCCGGGCAGCGGAAGGATCTCGCGGGCAAGGTCCCGCACCGGCGCCTGGTCCTGCACCTCGTCGCGGGGCATCAGGTCCCGGATGTGCACAAAGCCCAGGACGTCGTCCGGGCTCCTCCCGATCACGGGGAACCGCGAGTACGGGCCGTCCCTGACCATCCTGCGGGCGTCGGCAACACTCATGGCGCCGTCGATGAAAGTCACCTCCGTACGTGGGCGCATCACCTCCTGCAGCGTCCGGTCCCCAGCGCCGAACACATCGGCGACGATGTTCCGGCTGCTCTCTTCGAGCAGTTCGCTGTCCGCCACCATGTCCCAGAGCTCCTCCGAGCTGATGCTCTCCCGCTTGGCACGGGGGTCGCCGCCAAGGAGCCTCACCACGGTATCCGTGGATACGGACAGGAGCCAGATAACGGGCCGCATGACCCGGGCGAGGCCGATCAGCGGAGGGGCCAGCACTTTGGTGAACGCGACGGGACGTTGCAGCGCCAGCCGCTTGGGGGCAAGCTCGCCCAGGACGAGGGACAGATAGGCCACCAGCAGGGTCATACCGATGAAGGACACTGGGCCGGCCGCCGCACCCAGCCCCAGGGCTTCGAGGAGGGGGACGACGTCGGGAGCGATCGTGGAGGCGCCATAGGCCGCCGAGAAGAACCCGGACAAGGTCACCCCGATCTGGACGGTGGAGAGGAACCGGTTGGGATTGCGTGCCAGGGCCGCAGTCCGGGCGCCGGTTTCACCGGACTTCTCGATCCGGCGCACCTGGCTTTCGCGCAGGGACACCAGGGCCATCTCCGCCGCAGCGAACACCCCGCCCAGCAGTACGAAACCGAGAACCAACCCAATATTGACCAGGGCGCCGCTGTCCATGACATGACCTTACCGATCAGCGGACCGGTTGGCGCGTCACGGGCGCTGCGTCAGCAGGCGTCAGGAGGCGGCAGGCCGGGGCCGGAGCCGAAGAGCCTGCATGCCGCCGTCCACTGCCAGATCCACCCCAGTGGTGGACCCGGAGAGGGGACTGGCAAGGTAAACCACCGCTGCCGCAACTTCCTCCGGGGAAACGAGGCGGCCATGCGGCTGGCGCGCTTCCAGCGCCGCCCGTTCGGCTGCAGGATCCGGTGCGGTGGCAAGGAGCCGGCTGATCCAGGGAGTGTCAGCAGTCCCCGGGTTCACGCAGTTGACCCTGATGCCTTCCTTCAGATGGTCGGCGGCCATGGCCAGGGTTAGCGACAACACCGCACCTTTGGTTGCGCTGTACAGTGCGCGCTCGGGGAGGCCGGCGGTGGCCGCAACGGAGCACGTGTTGACGATCGCCGCGTGGCTCGAGCGGCGCAGGTGCGGCAGGGCAGCCCTGGAGACGCGCACCATGCCCAGCACGTTGACATCGAACACCCGGTGCCACTCGTCGTCGTCATTTGCCTCAATGGTGCCTTGCGCACCCACACCGGCGTTGTTGACTATGACGTCGATTCCGCCCAGCTGCTGTGCAGCCTCTTCGATGGCCTGCCGGACGGAGGCGTCGTTGGAGACGTCGCAGTGGATGGTTTTTACTCCCGCCGGCGCCTGGTCGGGGTTGAGGTCCAGGACGGCGACGTCAGCCCCGCGATCCTGGAGCAGTGTTGCTGTTGCGGCCCCGATCCCCGAGCCTCCGCCGGTAACGATTGCCTTGATTCCGGCAAACTCCATTGTTTGTTCCTTCCGCTTGTACGGCTTAGCCCTGAACGAATTCCTGCCGCTGCCGGCCGAGGCCTTCTACTTCAATTTCCACCACGTCGCCGGCCTTCAGGTAGGGGAACCGGCCTGACAGGGCCACTCCTTCGGGGGTACCGGTGCAGATCAGGTCTCCCGGTTCCAGGACCAGGAACTGGCTGAGGTCGTAGATGATCTGCTCCACGCCGAAGATCAGGTCGCGGGTGGAGGAATTCTGGCGGGTTTCGCCGTTGACCCAGCTGCGCAGCCGCAAGTTCCCGGCATCCACCTCGTCGGGGGTGGCAAGGTACGGGCCGGTGGGGCAGAATCCGGCGCAGCTCTTCCCCTTGGACCACTGGCCTCCGGATACCTCCAGCTGGAAGGTACGTTCGGACAGGTCGTTGACCGTGACAAAGCCGGCAATGTGATCGCGCGCCTGCGCTGGGGAACCAAGGTAGGAGGCACGCCGGCCGATGACCACGCCCAGTTCCACTTCCCAGTCGGTTTTGGTGGAACCTCGCGGAATGGCCACGGTATCGAACGGGCCCGCCACTGTGTTGGGGGCCTTATGGAAGATGATGGGCACGGAAGGGGGAGCGGAGCCTGATTCGGCGGCGTGGGCTGCATAGTTTATACCAACGCATATGACTGAGGACGGCCTGGCGATCGGAGCGCCGATCCGGGCCCCCTCGGCCGGCAGTTCGGCCAGTTCCCCGGCGGCGAGTGCTGCTGCCGCCCGTCCTGGGCCGTCGGATTCCCAGAAGTCCGCGTCGACGTCCTTCGCCACCTGTTCCAGGGAGTAGTACTTCTGTTCGTGCATCAGGGCGGGGACTTCCTTGCCCGGGGCACCTATGCGTGCAAATTTCATTGGTTTCTTCTTTTCTTGGTTGAGGTGCGTGTACCGTCAGCTGATCAGTCCCCGGTCCCGGAGGTCAGCCCACAGCTGGTCAGGGACGGACTGGGAGGCCAGGTCCAGGTTCTGCTTCACCTGCGCCGGTGTCCGCATGCCCAGGACCACGCTGGTCACAGCCTGGTGCTGGTAAGGGTAATGAAGGGCGGCAGCTGGAAGCGTGGTTCCGTGCGACTCGCAGATGTCCGCCAGCAGGCTGGCTTTGGCCAGCAGTTCCTGCGGCGCCGGTGCGTAGTTGTAGGTGGCGTTGCCTGCCGGCCGTTCCTTGGACAGGAGCCCGGAGTTGAAGACCCCCACGTTGACCACGCCGACGCCGCGTTCCAGGCACGCGGGGAGCAGATCCTGCGCCGCGCCCTGTTCCAGCAGCGTGTACCTCCCTGCGAGCATGACCACGTCGATGTCTGTTTCGGTGACGAACCGGTGGAGCATCTCGGCCTGGTTCATGCCCGCGCCCCAGGCGCCGATCACGCCTTCGTCGCGCAACGCTGACAGTGTGGGAGCGGCACCCTCGAGGGCTTCGGTCCAGTAGTCATCGGGATCGTGGATGTAGACGATGTCGATCCGGTCCGTCCCGAGCCGCTGCAGGCTCTCCTCGATGGAGCGCAGCACGCCGTCGCGTGAGTAGTCGCGGACGCGGAGGAGATCATCGGGGACGTCGAAGCCCTCTGTGTCCTTGCCCTGCGGTGACGGGTTGGGCCGCAGGAGCCGTCCGATCTTGGTGCTGAGGAGGTAACTGCCGCGGTCGTGCCCGGCCAGCGCGGCGCCCAGGCGGCGTTCCGACAGACCCAGCCCGTAGTGCGGCGCGGTATCGAAGTACCGGACGCCGCCCTCCCAGGCCGCGGTGACGGCGTCGAGCGCTTCCTGCTCCGGAACCTGCCGGTAAAGGTTCCCGATGGGCGCTCCGCCGAAGCCGAGCACCGGAAGCTGCACACCCGTGCCAGGGATGGTGCGGGTTTCTACTTGCATTGTCAGTCCTGTTCCTGGTTAGAGGTTCTTTGTTCAGGCTCTTCCGCGAGCTGGTAGACCCGGGCGGCCGTTCCATATGCAACACTGCCCCGCTCGCCGTCGGACGCACCCGCCAGTGACTGTTCCACCACAGTGATCCAGGCCTGGTAGTTGGCCGGGCTTGTCAGGGAGACGGGGAAATCACTGCCGACCATGCAGCGTGCCGCCCCAAAAAGATGGAGGGTTTCCTGGATGACGGGGAGGGCCTGGGGCGCCAGAGGCCGGTTCGGGTCGGCTTCAGCGCCCGCCCCCGAAATCTTGACGACGACGTTGGGGCGCCTGGCCAGTTCCCGCATCCCGGTGCGCCACGCTGTGAGGTCCCCACCGGCTATCGACGGCTTGCCCATGTGATCCAGCACGATGGGCAGGTCTGGAACGCCGTCCGCGAATTCCGCCAGGGCCGGTAGCTGCCGGGAGCGGATGCACGCGTCGAAAACCAGGCCTGCCCGGGCAACCTGGCGTGCACCTGCCAGTGTTTCCCGGTCCAGCATGAATGATTCGTCCCGGTCCTGGAACAGCTGCCTGATGCCCCGTACCAGGGGGCGTTCCAGCAGCTGGTCCAGGTCCTCCGCTACAGCATCACCGCGGCTGATGGGGGCGAAAGCCACAATCCCCGCCAGCTGCGGCCAGACTGCGTGGAGGCCGGACACCCAGTCCACTTCCTTCAGGGCCTGGTCATCACGGCAGTCAGCCTGCACAAAAACAGCCGCACGGGTGTTTGCCCCGCTGTGCGGGAGGTCTTCGGGCAGGAACGGCTTGTTCAGGGTGGGTGCATCCGCAAGCCAGGTGTAGTCGAGCGCCGCGGGATCCCAGATGTGGACGTGCGAATCAACCACCAGCAATGAAGGCGTTCCCATCAAGACGTGCCGTCGGGCCGGACCCCGATGGTCAGCAGGAGGTTCGCATAGTGCCGCGTATCGCCACTGGCAATGACGACGGCGACATCGGCTGAGCGCGCGGCATCATAAAACTCAAAGCGTTGATGGGATTCGATGGAAACGTTCGTGCCAAGGGTGCGTTCGTAGCCTTTGACAGCCTCCGTCCAGTTGCCGTCCGGGGGTGCCATCACGGCTGCTGCCTCGAGGGGAACGGCGTCGACCAGCACTTCAAGGATTTGATCGATGGTCAGAAGCCCGGGTCTGAGGTTCAACGCGATGCGCCGTGCCGAGGCAGGTGCTCCGGTGTTGTGCGGGTAATTGGCGTCGGCGATGAGGATCTTCGAGCCGTGGCCGGACTCGGCGAGGGCCGCCAGGAGGCCCGGGTGGGTGAGGGTGTAGTTGATCATGCCTGTGCCTCCAGCCGTGCGCTGGCGAAGGCAGCGCGGCCGGACGGGTTGCCGGCCCGCCAGGCCTGTTCAGCCCTGCCGGGGGCGGTTCCTGCCCAGTAGCTGCCATAGGGAAAGGCGTATTCCTGCAGCGTCTGCTCCTTGAGTTCGGCTGAGTATCCCGGATTTCCCGGCATGACATAGGCGCCGTCCCTGACGATGCACGGGTCCACGAAGTGTTCGTGCAGGTGGTCCACGAACTCCGTGACGCGTCCGGCCAGGTCGCCCGAGACGGCGATGAAATCGAAGATCGACAGGTGCTGGACCAGCTCACACAGCCCCACTCCGCCGGCATGTGGGCAGACCGGGATACCGAATTTCGCAGCCATCAGCTGAACGGCGAGTACTTCGTTGACACTGGCGAGCCGGCAGGCATCCAACTGGCAGTAGTCAATGGCCCCCGCCTGGAAGAGTTGCTTGAAGAGCACGCGGTTCATGCCGTGTTCGCCGGTGGCTACCCCGATCGGCTGGACAGCCCGGCGAATTTCAGCGTGGCCAAGGACATCGTCAGGGCTGGTTGGTTCCTCGATCCACAGGGGGGTGAACTCGGAAAGCTGCTTGACCCAGTCGATGGCTTGCGGGACATCCCATACCTGGTTCGCGTCGATCATGAGGTTGCCGTCAGGGCCGATGACATCACGCGCGATGCCGAGGCGGCGGATGTCGTCCTCCAGGGACGCGCCCACCTTCAGCTTGATGTGGCGGTAGCCCTGGTCCACCGCCTCCTGGCAAAGCCGCCGGAGCTTCTCGTCGGAGTACCCCAGCCATCCCGCGGACGTGGTGTAGCACGGGTAACCGGTTTGGGTCAGTTGCCGGATGCGTTCCTCCCGGGTCGGCGCAAGGCGGGCCAATAAGCCCAGCGCCTCGTCCCGGGTCAGGGCGTCCGAGAGATAGGTCAGGTCGGCAGCGTCGACAATTTGCTCCGGAGTCATGTCCACGAGGAGCCGCCATAAGGGTTTACCCGCGCTCCGCGCTGCCAGGTCCCACACTGCGTTCATCACGGCCCCGAGGGCGAGGTGCTCCACCCCCTTGTCCGGCCCGAGCCAGCGCAGCTGGGAATCACGCTTCAGGTCCCGGTAAGTCTCCCCGAGGTTCCGTCCGATACGGTCCGCATCCTGTCCCAATAGGGGGCGCGCCCGCAGTTCCATGGCCGCGGCGCAGACTTCATTGCCGCGGCCGATGGTGAAGGTAAACCCACAGCCGTACACGGCCGGATCATCGGTCCTCAGGACAATATAGGCGGCAGAATAGTCCCCGTCCTTGTTCATGGCATCCGAGCCGTCCGCGGACAGCGAGGTGGGAAACCGCACGTCAAACACGTCAAAACCGGTGATGTGTGGCATGGTGAGCCCTCCAGATTCAGGCTATGAAGATGACGCTCCAGCAACGATGCGAGCATCATCTGATGTATTTGGAAGTATTTGATGAGAATATAAGAGCATGCTGGATTTTCCAAGCAATACATCAGATGAAAGTAGATTTCCTTAGGGGGAACCTGCTGACGCAACACAACGAAGGACGGTAGTGATGACGAGCGGCGCACCCAATGGTTCGATGTCCCAGACCGATGTGGTGATCACAGGCGTAAAGCGGATGTTGTCTTCCCGCCGTCTTCGACCGGGGGACCGGCTGCCAATCGAGAAGGACCTCGCAGCAGAGCTTCAGGTGTCGCGCGGCTCACTCCGGGAGGGTGTGCGCGCCCTCTCCACGATGGGCATCCTGGAAACCAGGCAAGGTGCCGGGACCTTCGTCACCCGGCTGGAACCGTCGGCCCTCCTGTCTGCGATGGAATTCTGGGTGGGACTGCAGGATGGGGAGCGGGCAAACCAGGTACACACCGTTCGCAGGGCGCTGGAAACGGAGGCCGCTGCCGCCGCGGCCATCTGTATCGGGAAGGACCAGCTGGACCAGGCGGAACGTATCCTGGAGCGCGCCCACTCCGCGATCCACGCGGCACCCGTCCAGCATGAAGCGGCGATGCAGTGCGACGTGGAGTTCCACCGGTTGATCGCCGAGGCGTCCGCCAACCACGTGCTGTCCGCGTTAATCGAGACCGTGTCCACCAACACGATCCGAGGACGGATGTGGCGGTCGATCCATGACAACGAGGGCCTGCTGGCCACGCACCGCGAACACCTCGGCATCCTGGAAGCGCTGCGCCGGCATGATGTGGACCGCGCCCGGACGCGGATGGCAAACCACCTGTACGCCGTGGAGGACTATGTAACGGCCATCCCCGAACCGGACTTTGAGGGGCAGGTGGGGGCTGCGGACGAGGTCCCCGGTGACTAGGAAGGTATGCCTTAGGCATTATTCGTCTGATCTTGTTCTCAAAATAACCCCGAAAGACTGGCTTGTCAGTTGCTTTGAATCAAATTATCCAACAAAGATCAGATGATTCCTTGACTTACTGAGATGACCGGAGTCATTCTGTTGGAACGGGGGTTGCGGAAATCACACCAGGCAGGCCACGAGGACGTCGCCGGGCAACCCTTGTCCCCAGATATGAAAGGACATCATCGTGTCGAACAACCGCGTTACCGGCCGCCTGTTGACAGCGGCAGCGGTGGCAGCCCTCGCAGCGGGCACCCTCAGCGCCTGCGGTTCAAGCGCAGGTTCATCGTCGGACGGGGGCAAGGAAGCCTCATCGATGTACACATGGATCAGTAATGAAAATGACCGGGCGCAATGGCAGGCCTTCGTGGACGCGGCAAAGAAGAAAGACCCTGCGTTCAACCTCACCCTCGAGGGTCCCAGCTTCAACGACTACTGGACAAAAGTGAAAACGCGCTTGTCCAGTTCCGGTGCGCCGTGCATCATCACCACGCAGGCGGCCCGCGCCCAGGAACTCAAGGACCTGACGGTGCCGCTTGACGACATGGTCAAGAGCAACAACGTGGACGTGTCCATGTACAACAAGGCGATGATTGATGGCTTGACGGTGGACGGAAGCCTCCGCGGCATCCCATACGATGCCGAGCCGGTAGTTCTGTACTACAACAAAGACCTCCTGTCCGCAGCCGGAGTAAAGGAGCCAACGCCCAATTACACCACCGCCCAGTTCACATCGGACCTGAAGGCACTGACGAAGGGCGGCGTCACGGGCCTGGCCGTGCCGCCGGGCTTCGGCGCCGGCCCGGGGTTGCCCTTGGCTTTTGCCAACGGCAACGAACCGGTCAAGGACGGGAAGCTGGACCTGACCAACCAGGGCCTGGTGCAGGACCAGCAGTTTGCATTTGACCTGGCCGCCAAGGAAAAAGTGGCCACTGCTCCCCAGGCGTCGGACGGCAGCGATGTCCCGGAGCAACAGTTCATGAGCGGCAAGGCGGCCATGATCATCGACGGCCCCTGGATGTACGACACACTGACCACGAAGACACAGGGCAAGGTGGGCATCGCCGTCATTCCTTCCACCTCAGGGCAGGGCATCGGGATGATTCAAGGCTCTGCCTTCGCCATCGCGGCATCCTGCAAGGACAAAGAAACGGCTTTCAAGAACATCATGAAGATTACGACGCCTGAGGTGGTTGGCGCCGTCGGGGCAGCCCGCGGGACAGTGCCGTCCGTGGAGTCCGCGATCAAGGACTGGGCCGGTAACAAGCCGGCGACCGACGTCGCCGTGGTCGAAGCGCTGCTGAAGTCCGGGCGCCCCCTGGTGACGACGCCCACCTGGAACCAGGTGGAAACGAACTTCACGCAGTACTCCGGCGACGGGTTCCGCGGCAGCAAGTCAGCCCAGGAAATCCTCTCCACCATCGCCAACTCAGCCAAGTAATCCTCCGGGGGCGGGCTCCCGCCTGGAGCCTGCCCCGCCCAAGGAATAGGTCAATGATGACTGCTTTACCGACGCTCGCCGTAAAGAACGCAAAGAAGCCGGCCTGGGTTACCGGCCACGGGAAGCTCGCCGCTGTGTATCTTGCCCCCGGCATGCTGGGGTTCTTCATCTTTATCGTGGTTCCGCTCGTCGCCTCCCTGGTGATCAGCCTGTTCGACTGGCCCCTGTTCGGTACCCCCAAGTTCGTCGGACTGGAAAACTACACGCGCATGCTGACCGGGGACCCGGTCTTTTGGACGGTCCTGGGCAACACGTTGTTCTTCGCTGTCTGCTACACGGTGCTGAACCTCGTCCTGGCACTGGCGGTATCCACGTGGCTGCACAACCTTGGGAGCTGGGGCCCGTTCTTCCGCGTCCTGTTCTTCGTCCCGGTTGTCACGCCGATGGTTGCCAACGCGCTGGTATGGCGGCTCATGCTCACCGATGACGGCGTCGTCAACAGCTTCCTGGCCAATTTCGGCATCCACGGACCGTCCTGGCTCAGTAACAGCCAGCTGGCCATGGGCTCGTTGATTGCCATGTCACTGTGGCAGGGAATCGGCTACAACATCATCGTCCTCGGCGCGGGGCTCAACGGGATTTCACCAAACCTGCTGGAAGCGGCCCGCATTGACGGTGCCGGGGCGTGGCAACGGTTCTTCCGTGTGGTGCTGCCGATGCTGTCGCCGTCGCTCTTCTTCTGCACGGTGATGACCATCATCGGATCCTTCAAAGTCTTCACCCAGCCGTACCTGCTCACGTTGGGTGGCCCCGGTGAATCCACCAACACCATCGTGCTCTACCTGTACCGCAACGGATTTTCCTTCGACAAGCTCGGCTACGCATCGGCGCTGGCCTGGGCGCTGTTTGTGATCGTCATGCTTATCACCGCACTGCAGTTCTCCCAGCAGAAGAGGCTGGTCAACTATGACAACTGAAACCGTGGCCAAGGGCGCCACCCCGTACACCGGCGCCCTGAAGCGCCAACCCCCTGCGCGTCGCAGGAAGAAGCGGCCGGGCACCTACATCAGCAGGGTAGGCGTTATCCTTGCAGGCCTCGTCTTCTTCTTCCCGTTCCTCTGGATGGTGGCCACTTCCCTGAAGCCGACGTCCGAGGTCTTCTCCACGGGTTCAAACTTCCTGGCTTCCCGGGTGGAATGGTCCAACTATGTCACCGCCTGGACTGCCATACCGTTCGCACAGGTGATCGCCAACAGCTTCCTGGTGTCCATCGCCGGAGCAGCCCTGACCACCGTGGTGTCGCTGCTGTCCGCGTATGCCTTCGCACGGCTTCAGTTCAGGCACCGCGACAAGCTGTTCCTTGTCTTCCTGGGCACCCTGGTGCTGCCGCAGGAGGTACTGGTCATCCCGCTGTACATCATGATGAACAAGCTGGACCTTGTGAATTCCCTTCCGGCGCTTATCGTTCCGTTCGCGTTCGGTGCGTTCGGTGCGTTCCTCATCCGGCAGTTCCTGCTTTCCCTCCCGGTCGAATTCGAAGAAGCCGCGCGGATAGACGGTGCGGGGTCCCTCCGGATCCTGTGGAGCGTCATCCTGCCACTGGTCCGCGCACCGCTCGCGGTGGTGGCTGTGTTCAGCTTCATCGACTACTGGAGCAGCTTCCTGTGGCCCCTGATCGTCATCAATGACGTCTCGCAGGCCACGATTCCGCTCGGCTTGTCCATGTTCTCCGGCGAACGCGGAACGGACTGGGGGCCACTGATGGCCGCCGCAACCGTAGCAGTGATCCCCAGCTTGTTGGTCGTTATCCTCCTGCAGCGCCAACTAGTCAAAGGCGTCAGCATGGGCGGATTCGGCGGCCGTTGAGCAGCACCCTGACCCCAAGAATTCCCAAATCACCCATCTGAAATTGGAGTGCAGCATGACTGACAGCACAGCTACGCCTGACGACTGGAACACATTGTCCCGGCCCGTGCCGGAGTGGTTCCAGAACGCGCCGTTCGGCATCTTCATCCACTGGGGCGCCTACTCCGTTCCCGCCTGGGCCGAACCCATCGGCGCCCTGGGCACCATCGAAGACCGCGAGTGGTTTACCCATAACCCCTATGCGGAGTGGTACTACAACACCATCCGCATTGACGGCAGCCCTGCCCAACAGCACCACCGGGACGTGTTCGGAGGCGAGGACTACGACGCTTTCCTGGACCAATGGAAAGCGGAACAGTTCGAACCGGGGGATTGGGTGGAGCTGTTCAAATTCGCCGGTGCTGATTACGTTGTGCCCACCACGAAGCACCACGACGGCATCGCGCTGTGGGACGCCCCGGGAACAGGGGAACGGAACACGGTCCACCGGGGACCGCGCAGGGACCTGATCGGCGAAATCGCCCGGGCCGTGGACGACAAGGGCCTGAAGCTGGGGCTGTACTATTCCGGCGGACTGGACTGGCATGTACGCCCCTTCCCGCCGCACGTCACCAGCGAAAGCGTCCACGACACCTCCCGCCCCAAGGACGCCGGCTACGCCGAATACGCCTACAACCACGTGGTGGACCTGGTGGACAAGTACCGGCCGGACGTCCTGTGGAATGACATCGAATGGCCCGACGCCGGCAAGCACTTTGGTGAGCACGGGCTTGGCACGCTGTTCGAGCACTTCTACTCGATCAATCCGCAAGGTGTGGTGAACGACCGTTGGGGCGCCACCCATAAGGACTATGCCACCAGCGAGTATGAAGCGGCCAGGGAGAACGAGTCCGAATCCGAGTGGGAGAACTGCAGGGGCATCGGGTTCTCCTTCGGCTACAACCAGGTGGAGGGTCCGGAGCAGTCTCTGACCGGCCAGCAGCTGGCCCGCCACCTCACGGACGTCGTCTCCCGCGGCGGCCACTTCCTTTTGAACGTCGGTCCACGGGCTGACGGGACCATTCCTGAGATCCAGCGCCGGGCTTTGACCACTCTCGGAGAGTGGATGGCCACCGCCAAGCAATACCTCGTGGGGGCCCGCCCGCTTCAGGATGGAACCGTGGTAAGCAGCGACGAACCCTGGATCCGCTGGGTGGACCGCGGAACGGAGGCCGTGGCCTTCGTTGACTCGCCGGGCGGGGGAACGGAAGCAGCCGTGAAGGTGGACGCGGACAGGTTCTCATTGTCACAAGCGTCAGCGGAAGGCGCCGGCGGAACGGTCGAGGCCACCGGGGACGGGCTCAACGTCACTCTGTCGCCCGACCGGCCCGGTCCTGCCATCATCCGCGTCCCCAAGGCGTAGTCCCGGAAGGACATCGACGGCGGCGGCTGACCCACCGAGGGCGGCCGCCACCGTCGTGCTTTACGTTGAAATCAGCGGCTTACGTGTACATCAGGGAGCCCGGCGTGGTGAGCTTTTCGCCGGTTTCCAGCCAGGTCTTCAGGCCCGAGAGGATCATCGGCCAGCCGCCGTAGAGCTGTTCATTGGCACCCTCGCGCAGGTCGCTGTGCGTGACGGTGAGGTGGCACGAATCGCCCACCGGCTCGATCTCCCAGGTAATTTTCGAGGTGCCCTCCGCCTTAACGTCCTCGCCCCACAAGGCGCGCATGGTCTGGACCAGGCGGCGCGGCGGATCCACCTCAAGGTTCTCGCCCTCGCCCAAGATCTGGCCGGCCTTGGGGTTGCCCATTTCGAAGCGGCCGCCGGGCGTCCAGTCAGACTGCAGCGTATTGCCGAACTGGTATTTGCTGCGGATGTCGCTGTCCGTGATGGCTTCCCAGAGCCGCTCCGGGGTGGTCTTAATGTAAATCTCGAAGATCTTTTCCATGGGACTTTCCAATCTGGATTTGAGGTCGCTGAGGGCAGCGGCCCATGGTTGTGCATATTTGCTGACCCAGCGGTCGTGGACCAGGCGGATAGGGACCGGGTTCAGGAAGTGCAGCTTTTCCCGCCCGCGCCGGCGCGTCACCACCAGGCCTGCGTCCTCCAGGATGCGGAGGTGCTTGGCGATCCCGAACCGGCTCATGCTGAACCGTGCCTCAAGCGCACTCAGGGTCTGGCCGTCCTCGCGGAACAGCTCGTCGAGCAGGTCCCTGCGGGTGGGGTCGGAGAGTGCTTTGAACACGTCGTCCATGCGTCAATAATAGGTGACTAAAAGGTCACATATCAAGGGGTTCCGGATCAGTTCCGCGAGGCCAGGTTCCGGTCGCGCTCCTCGAACACCTCGTCGCCGGGGCCGGTGAAGGCCCGCGAGCGCTCCACCGCCTCGATGGAACCGGTGAACAGCTGTGATTCGTGCGGGTCCGCCGGGGCATGCGCACCCGCCGCCCCCGACGCACCCAGCCCGCGCAGGGGTCCCTTGCGTTGGGCGGCCGTGCCGCCGTCGTCCGCTGCCTGCGCCCAGCGCTGGTGCGGCAGCGCCTGCGGATGGTTCTGCTGGAGGAACGTGACCATGGTTTCGCGGACCAGGCAGCGCAGGTCGAAGAGCGCGGCACTGTCCGCGGCGCTGACCAGGATGCGGACGCGGACAAAGCCTCCGGTGGCATCGGTAATCTGCAGGACGCCCACGCGCTCATCCCACAGTTCGGTGCCGGCCAGGACCCGGCGCAGTTCGGTGCGCATGTCCTCCACGGGGGCGCGCCAGTCGAGGTCGAACTCCACGGTGCCCATGACCTCGGACTGGCGGCGCGTCCAGTTCTCGAACGGGGTGGTGGTGAAATAGGTGGAGGGCAGGATCAGCCGGCGGTCGTCCCAAAGATGCACCACCACGTAGGTGAGGGTGATCTCCTCAATACGGCCCCACTCCTTCTGGACCACCACCACGTCGTCCACGCGGATGGCGTCGGTGAACGCGAGCTGCATACCGGCGAAGACATTCACCAGGGACGTCTGCGCGGCGAGGCCTGCCACGATCGAGATCACGCCCGCGGACGCCAGCAGCCCGGCCCCCAGCGCCTGGATCGCCGGGAACGTCAGCATGGCAGTACCGACGGCGAGCACCACCACCAGCGCCACGGCGATCCGCCGGGCCAGGATCATCTGGGTCCGCAGCCGCCGTGCGCGCCGGTTGTCCGCCACGTCCACGCTGTGCCGGTTCAGCACCACGGCTTCCACGATCAGCAGGACCGCGATGGCAAGCCACGCGAACGCGCCGATCATGGCGATCAGCAGGAGATGGTCGACGCCGGCGTGCCAGCTTTCGCCTGCAGCCGTCAGCCCCAGCGCGGCGCGGACGCCCACCAGGCACAGTGCCAGCCGCAGCGGCTGGCGGGCCACCCGGGAGGTGGCCTGCAGCTCGGGCCGCTTGCGGTTGAGCTTCAGGACGATCTTGCGGAGCAGCCAGGACAGGGTGAGTCCGGCCACCACCGCCAGGGCCATGGCAATGAAGGGCAGGGCGGGATTCAGGACGTCTAGCATCCATTAACCTCTATCAAGCCTTTGCCGGGCTCCGAAATCGGGTATCCCCGGGGCGTGTCTGCATGGCGGACGGGCAGGACCGCGAAGGTCTGGGACATGGCGTTCATGATGCGAAGACAGGCCTGGCCGGATTATTGTTCCATCGCCTCGGCAGGGGATTCTCCGGCCGCAGGGTGAGAAAGAAATCCGGACCCCTTGTGCGCGAACGCGGGTAGCCTTGGGCGCATGCAGAAGATATCGATCGACGCGCTGGCCCGGCAGCAGCTCGAGGCGGCGGTTACCTCCAGCAACGGGCGCGCTGCGGACACGGTGTACGGCGGCCACGAAAAGATCCTCCGGCAGACCGTCATGGCCATGAAGGCCGGAACCCAATTGAGTGAACACCAGAACCCCGGCGACGCCACAGTCTTCGTGATTCAGGGCTGCGTCAGCCTCAAGGCCGGCGGTGAGTCCTGGCAGGGCAAGGCCGGCGACCTGCTGATCGTCCCGCCCGGCCTGCACAGCCTGCACGCCGAGGAGGACTCCACGTTCCTGTTCACCGTGGCCAAATACCGGGACTGAACGCCGCCAGGTACGGAGCACGTGACGGGCGGCAGGACGACGGCGGCTGCCGGACTTCCCCCAGCGGAAGTCCGGCAGCCGCCGTCGGGCCCTATGCGCAGGAGGGACCGGCGCAGGGAACTATGCCTGCGGGGCGTAGGCCTTGGGCAGCTTCAGGCCGCGCTCATCCATGAGGGTGCGCAGGCGCGTGGGGTAGTCGGTGATGATGCCGTCCACGCCCTGGTCCATCAGCCGTTCCATGTCCGCGGGCTTGTTGACGGTCCAGGGGATGACGGCGAGGCCCAGCTGGTGCGCGTCGGCGATCATCTGCGGGGTTACGGAGCTGAACGTGGGGGAGATGACGTTGTACCCCTGGGCCGCGGCAGCCTTGGCGAGGGAGCCGTCGTAGTCGTCGATGTCGATGCCGCCCAGCTCAGGCGCGGCGCCGGGCTTGCCCACCTGCATCCACGCGTCCCCGCTGGAAAGCGCAACGAGCGTAAGCTCCGGCGCCAGCTTCTTGGTGAGGTTCAGCGACGACCAGTCGAAGGACTGGATGGTGGTGCGGTCCGCGGCGCCGGACGCCTGCACTTCTGCCACCACGGCCTTGGTCAGCGCCACCATGCCTTCGCCGCCGGCCTTGCCGTCCTCCACCTTGGTCTCCACGTTGAAGCGGACCTTTTTGGCGTTGTACTGCTCCGCCAGCTGGTAGACGTCCTTGAGCTCGGCGATGCGGTTCCCCTCGATCACGTCCTGCTCCGGGAAGCCGGGCAGCTGCGTGAAGCCGCAGTTGAGGGTCTTGACCTGGGCCAGGGACAGCTCCGCCACCCTGCGGCCGACGTACGGAAACTGCGGGTCGCCGGGGGTGGCCGGGGCAGTGTCGATGCACTTGTTGGCCTGGATGGTGTCGTCATGCCAGACGATGATCTTCCCGTCCTCGGTGAGGTGGGTGTCCAGTTCCAGGGTGCTGACGCCGAGCTTCAGGGAGTTGCCGAAGGCCGCCAGCGACTCCTCGGTCCACTCGCCGCGGCCGCCGCGGTGCGCCTGGAGGTCGAAGGAGCCGTTGCGCTCGTTCGTCTTGATGGCTGAGGTGGCGGTGCCGGCAGCGTTCGACGACGGCGTGCCGGCGTCAGCGGTTCCGGCGGCAAAGGCGGCGCCGGGGGAGGCGACGGCGGCGGCGAGCAGGGCGGCGGTTGCCGCGGCGGTCAGGACTGTGCGCATGGGGATGGTTCCTCCTCGGTGACGGGTTCCGGCGGCGCCGGGTGACCCGCCAACGCTAGGCCGGCCAGGTTGCGCCAGGGGTGCACCCAGTTGGAGGGGAGATTAACGCCAGGTTCTGCCCTGCCCCCGCATCGATTGCTCCGTACATGTCGTTTTGAGGGCCCAAAACGACATGTACGGAGCAATCGATGCAGGGATCAGGCGGGGTCCTTGACCTTGTCGGTGACCGGCCGGGGTTCCAGCCAGATCCGTTCCCTCGGGCCCGGCGGGTAGGCGTACCTCTTTCCGGCGAGGGTGATCACGAATGCGGCAACCACCGGGATTGCAGCCGCGGCCGGAACCAGCAGCGGGCCGCCAACCACCAAGGCCGCCGAGCCGTAGAGCGCGCCGATGGTGATGCCCAGCTGGATGGTCAGGACCGTAAGCCCGTTGGCGGCCTCGCTGTACTCCCCGCCGGCCCGGAGGATCGCGGACTGGTTGTAGATGCCGATGGCGCCCAGGCCCGCTCCCCAGATGGTCATCAGCACCAGGGCTACGGGCAGGTTCCCCACGGCGAGCGGCAGGAGGAACATCGATGCGGCGATGGCCGCCGTCGTGACCAGCAGCGAACGGCGGGGCCGCGAATCCACGGTGAGCCCCGCAATCCAAATGCCCAGCAGGCCGGACCCGCCCAGCACCGTGAGGGAGAGGCTCGTGGCATAGTCCGGGAGGTTCGCCTCGCGGATGAAGGGTGCAATGTAGGTGAACAGGGCGAAGTGCGCCAGGACCAGCAGCGGCCAGGCGACCGCCACGGATTTCACGCCCGGCTGGCCGATCGCCTTGCGCAGGGACGGACGGGCGGCGTCGGAAATGCGCTGGACGCGGGGCAGCAGCCAAAACGCGAGGACCGTCAGGACCACGCCGAACCCGGCCAGCACCAGGAACGCGGCACGCCAGCCCAGGAATCCGCCCAGGGCCGTGCCCACCGGTGCACCGATGGCCAGGCCCAGGCTGTTGCCGCTGAACACGATCGCCAGGGCCTTGCCCACTTTGTCGGCCGGAACCACGCGGGAAACGAACGGCGCCATGGTGGTCCAGAGCAGTCCGTGTGCCAGCCCGCCCACCAGCCGCGCCACCATCGCTGACGTGAAGTCCGGTGCCAGTCCCACCAGTGCATTGCTGAGCGCGAAGGTCAGGACCAGCCCCACCAGCAGGGCATGCCGCGGGATCTTCCCCAGCAGCCGTGCCGCCGGGACCACCGTGACAACAATGACGGCAGCGTAGGCAGCAGCAAGATAACCGGCCACAGGCTCGGAGACGCCAAGGCCGGTGCTGATCTGCGGCAGCAGCCCGGACGGGAGGAGTTCGGTGGTGATGGCCGTGAACGCAATGGTGGCCAGGACCACCATTGCGGCGTAGGGAAAACGGGCAGGGGACGGCGCGGAAATCGCGGAAGACATGGGGGAGCGTCCATTCAAAGGGTGGGGTTGGAACGCGGCTATGCTCGCCTGCAATTCCTCCCTTAAATTTACAGGATCAAATGACGTGTCATGGCTGTGACACGTCGCCCTGCGGCCGCCCTGCCCCGTCCAGTTTCGTTGCCCGCCGGCTCCCGCTGCCGGCGGGCAATGCTGTTGCCTTCTTAACCCCGGGTTCCGCTGATGCGCGCGTCGAGCAGCCCGGCTGCGACCGCCGAGGCGAGTCCGGGGGCCAGAGGGAGGCGGGGAACCACCAGGCAGTGCCACAGGTGGTAGATGTCGGCCTTGCCCGACCACACGGTGGAGGTGACGTTGCCGTTCTCGTCGAGTTCCTGCTTCCAGGATCCATGCTCGTAGTCGATGAACCAGTCGCGGGCGTGGTCCCAGATCCGCTCATACCAGTCCGCGTACTTCTTCTCGCCGGTGGCGATGTACAGGGCCGCTGCACCGCCGATTGCCTCGGCGGGTACCCACCGGATGCGGGTGGTGACCACCGGATTGCCTTCCCAGTCCACGGTGTACACGAATCCGGGATGGCCGTCCGGTTCCCAGGCATCGCGGATGGCTGCGTCGAACAGGCCCCGTGCGTCTTCGAGGAGCCAGTCCGGAACGTCCATGCCCCTGGCTTCAAGCCCGGCCCGGACGTGCAGGAGCAGGCGCGCCCACTCCACCCAGTGGCCGGGAGTACCTCCGTAGGCGCGGAACTGGCTGGCGCGGTCGTCGGTGTTGTACTCGGGCATCGGGGTCCACTCCGGGTCGAAGTGCTCGAATACCCGGTAATCGTTGTTCCGCGCGAAGTCATGGATGAGCACCTCGGCGATGTGCAGGGCCCGTTCCAGCCACCGGTTCTCGCCGGTGACATCGGCCACGATGAGGTAGGCCTCCACCGAGTGCATGCTCGCGTTCCCGCCGCGGTAGGCCTCAGTCTCGGTGAAGTCCCGGTTCCACGAATCGAAGCACATGTTGGCCTGGTGGTCCCAGAACTTCGTGTCGGCAATCCGGAGTGCCTCGTCCAGCAGTTCCCGTGCACCCGGGCGCCCTGCCGCAACGGCGCTGGCGGCGGCGAGGAGCACGAACGAGTGCTGGTAGCCGGACTTGGTGTCGTTCACCGGGCCGTTGTCGTCCACCTCGGCAAACCAGCCGCCGAACTCGTCGTCGTGCAGGGCGCCGTTGAGGGCGGCGATGCCGTGGTCCACCATGGTGGCCGCCCCGGGACGCCCCATCAGGGCGGCCACAGCAAAGCTGTGGGTCATCCGTGCGGTGATCCACAGGTGGGTGGGCTTCCCGGCGAACACTTTGCCGTAGTTGTCCAGCCAGCCGAATCCCGTGGGAACCTTGGAAGCTTCGGCGAAGCGGATCAGCCGGTCGGTTTCCGCCTCAAGCCATCGTGCGTGGGCGGGGCTGTCGAGCCACGTCATGTCATGTCCTCTTTCTGGTAGGGGTGCAGGTGGAAATGTCGGGTCAGCCCACGGCGTCGGATACGCCGCGGATGATGGTGGCGGCCGCTCCAAGGTAGGCCAGGATGATCAGGAGGATCTGTGCGGCGCGGGCCGGGACGTGTTTTGCGGCCAGGTCGCCAAGTACCAGCCCTGCCAGGCAGGCGGCGGCGACGGCGAGCCACATGGCCGCCGGCAGCACAGGGAACGACGCGGGCGCAGTGATCGCCTTGGAGATCAGCGAGAACGTGCCGATGGTGAAGAAGTACGGCTGCATGGTGGCCGCAAAGGATTTGTGCTGCCACCGGGTGGCGATCGAGTACATGCTGACGGCAGGGCCGCCCACCCCGGCTGCTGTGTTCATGAAGCCGCTGAGGCCACCGGCGGTGAAGAGGTACCGGCGCCGTTCCGGCAAAGTGGCGGATTTCAGGACCAGCAGGACCGTCAGGCCTACGGCGAGGATCACCCCGATGGAGATCTCCAGCACGGGTGCCGGAATGAGGCGGATCAGGACGGCCGCGGGAATAATGCCCAGCAGCGCCGAGGCCGCCAGCAGCAGGTACCGCTTCCAGTCGATGTCCTTCACCACCCGGAAGATGATGGACCCCGCTGTCACGGCCCCGCACACGTTCACCAGCACCACTCCCTCCACCGGCCCCAGGAGCAGGACCAGGAAGGGGGCAGCCACCAGCGCAAAGCCCATGCCGGTGACGCGCTGCATCCCGGCACCCATAACGACGGCGCCCAGCACCAGGCCGGTGGTCAGCATTTACGGCCTCCAGGCCACGTACTGGACCTCCTCGAACTCCTCCAGGCCCAGGCTTGATCCTTCCCGGCCCAGGCCGGACTGTTTGGCACCGCCCATGGGCGCGAAGGCCACGGACGGGAGGGGATCGTTCACGCCCACGATGCCGGCTTCGAGCTGCTCGGGGATGTCCCAGCCGCGCCTGGGGCTGCCGCTCCAGACGTAGGCGGCCAGGCCCATCTCCGTCGCGTTCGCCTTCCGGACCGCTTCTTCTTCCGAGGAGAAGGTCACGACGCCGGCCGCCGGGCCAAAGACTTCCTCGGTCACCAGGAGTGCGTCGTGGGGGACGTCCGTGAGCAGCGTGGGTGCCAGGAAGGACCCCTGTGAGGGGACGGAAGTCCGTTGCGTCACTCGCCGGGCGCCGCGCTCCACAGCGTCGTCCACCAGTGCCTGCACCGCGGACACCCTTTCGGCGTCGATGACGGGACCGAGGTCCGGGACCGGTCCGCCGTCGTCGGGAACTCCGTGGCCGATGCTCATGGCATCAAAGCGGGCTCCCAGCTTCCGTGCGAATTCCTCCGCGATGCTGTCCTGGACCAGGAACCGGTTGGCGGCCACGCAGGACTGGCCGGTGTTGCGGAGCCGGCCCAGGACGGCACCGTCGACGGCGGCGTCAAGGTCGGCGTCCTCAAAGACGATGAAGGGTGCGTTGCCGCCCAGTTCCAGCAGCGGCCGGACTACGCGCTCCGCAGCGGATGCCATGATCTGCCGCCCCACCCCGGTGGAACCGGTGAAGCTGACGGCCCGGACTGCGGGGTGGGACATCAGGGCGGCGGTGATTTCGCGGGAGGGGCCGTGGACCAGGTTCAGCACACCGGCGGGGAACCCCGCGTCGTGCAGGACCTCGAAGAGCCCGGTGGCGGCCAGCGGGGCCTTCTCCGACACCCTGCCCACCACGGTGCAGCCGGCGGCGAGCATCGCGGCGAGCTTCCGGGCCTGGATGGAGACCGGGAAATTCCAGGGTGTCAGGCTGAGGGCCACGCCGATGGGTTTGCGGGTGCTGAGGTGGCGGCGGCCCTGCAGTTCGGGCGGGCTGACGGTGCCGGTGGCGCGGCGCGCCTCCTCGGCGAACCAGCGGAAGTACTCCACGGAGAAGTCCACTTCCCCCTGCGCTTCGGGGAGCCGCTTGCCGGCCTCGAGCGCCAGGGTGTGCGCGAGCTCGTCCCGGCGTTCTGCCAGCAGGTCGGCGGCGTTGCGCAGCAGGTCTGCTCGTTGCCGGACAGTGGTGCGGGACCAGGACCTGAAAGCTTCCGCCGCGGCGTCGCCGGCGTTCGTGGCGTCCTGTGCGGTGCCCCAGGCCACCTCGCCTACCGTGTTGCCGTTGCCGGGGTCCGTCACGTCCTTGGCGGTTCCGCCGGTGTGCCAGCTGCCGTTGATCAGGTGCCGTGCTGACTTGAGGTTCATGAATGGTGCCTTTCGTTGGCTGGGAGGGGGCTGCCGCCGCTGGTGCTGCCCGCCGTCGTCGTACTCATCCCTTGCTGGCGCCTGCCGTGATGCCGGCAACGAAGTAGCGCTGCAGGAAGACGTAGGCCACCACCACGGGCAGGGACGCCAGTATGACGCCGGCGAACAGCAGCGGGTAGTTGGTCTGGAACTCGCCCTGGAAGCTGAGCAGTGCCAGCGGCAGCGTCCGGTTCCCGGGGGTCTGGATGAACAGCAGCGGGTAGAGGAGTTCGTTCCAGTGGATGACGAACAGGAAGATGGCGGCTGCAGCGATGGAGGGTGCTGACAGCGGCAGGGCAATGGAGGAGTAGGTCTTCCACGGACCGCTGCCATCAATCGAGGAGGCTTCGTAGAGTTCCTTGGGCAGGGTCCGCATGAACCCGCCCAGGATGAACACGGCGATGGGCAGCGTGGACACCACATTGGCCAGGATCAGTCCGGCCAGGTTGTCCAGCAGGCCCAGCCGGCCGAAGAGCACGTAGAGCGGGACCATGTTGGCCTGCGCCGGGATGGCCATGCCCAGGACCAGGAATCCGAAAATGGCCCAGGACATGAACCCCTTCAGCCGGGACACCGCGTATCCGGCCAGGCTGGCCAGGAAGAGGGTGAGCGGCACGGAGATGCCGGTGACGATCACGCTGTTCATGAAGGACGAGCCCAGGTTTTGGCCTCCTACCACTTCGGCGAAGTTGTCGGGGGAGAGGGAGTGCGGCAGGCTGAACGGCCCGGCGAACAGTTCCTGCGTGGATTTGAAACTGCCGAAGGCCACCACGGTCAGCGGAACGATGATGATGACCGCATAGATGGCCAGGATGGCGCGGCGGCTTACTGATGCGAGCATGCTGCTAGTCCCCCTTCGGGGTCAGCCGGAGCAGGCGGCGCTGGAGCCATGTGACCAGGGCGATCATCGCCATGAAGATGATCGACTGGGCAGCGGCGTAGCCGAACTCCGAGTTGGCAAAGGTGCTGTAGATACGGGTGGACAGGATGTCCAGGGCGGCCTTGGGCGGGTTCCCGGCGATGCCCAGGATCAGGTCGAACGCCTTGAAGGACTGCACGGTGGTGTAGGCCACCACGATGGACGTGGCCGGGGCCACGAAGGGCCAGGTGATGGATTTGAACTGCTGCCATTTGTTGGCGCCGTCCATCTCTGCCGCTTCGTAGAGTTCCCGGGGGATGGCCTGCAGCCCGGCAATGTAGACCACCATCATCTGGCCTGAGTGGAACCACACCTGGGTGATGGCCACCCAGTACAGGGCCTGGGCATCATTCCCGAGGTAGGCGCCCCCGTCCACTCCCACCGTGCGAAGGACCGAGTTCGCCAGGCCGAAGTTGGGGTCGTAGATGAACTTCCAGATGAAGGCCACGGACACCGAGGACAGGATGGTGGGGAAGAAGAACAGCGCACGGAGCAGGATGCTGCCGCGGGAATTCTTCGTCAGGAGCAGGGCGAGGATCAGCGAGAAGATTGTCTGCGCAATCACCACCAGCAGCACGAACTTCAGGTTGTTGGTCAGGGCGTTGGTGAACAGCGAGTCCTTGGTGAACGCGCGGACGAAGTTGTCCAGGCCCACGTAGTTGAACGCCGCCGAGAAGCCGTTCCAGTCGGTGATGGCGTACTGGAAGGCCTGCAGGGTGGGCATCACCAGGAAGAAGGCGACGACGGCGACGGCGGGCAGCGGGAAGAGGTACAGTGCCGGATTCACCCGGGTGGGGGAGCGGCGGCGCACCTTGGCGGCGCTGGCGGCGGCTTGGTTCTCCGGCGCCTTGCGCTTGGCAGCGGTTCCGGGATGGATGCTCATAGCCGTTCATCAACAATCTTCTGGGCGGCAGCGGCTGCCTGCTCCGGGCTGGTGCCGGAGATGACGGCCGTGGCGCTTGCCTCCACCGCGTTGCGGACATCAAGGTTGTTGAACTGGAAGCGGGCGGCGAGTGCGGTCTTCTTCTGCAGCCAGGGGCTCAGCCGTTTGAGGTCCGGGTTGGTGTATTCCACCATGTCCACCGAAACGTGCTGGGCGGTCTGGTTGGCGTAGTAGCCGGCGTTCTCGGGTTCGGAGAGGAAGTCGATCCAGGCTGCCGCGGCGGCCTGGTTCTTGCTGGCGGAGTTGACGCCCAGGATGAAGGTGGCGTTGTAGGCGCCCTCGTACTTGCCCTTGCCGTCGGAGGTGGTGTTGGGGAACACCAGGTCGATGGGGAACTTGGCGCCCAGCCCGCGGACCGCGGCGATGTGGTACGAACCGGTGGCGAGCATGGCGGCCTTGCCCTGGGAGAACAGGTTCTGGGCGGGCTCAACGGCGGTGCCCGTGGCGTTCGGCTGAACGAAGGGCTTCAGGTCCTTGTACTGGTTGAGCATCCTGATGAACCAGTCATCGGTGCACTTGAGCTTGCCCTGTTCGATTTGGGCGCACATGTCGTCCACCGGGGCGTTGTTGGCAATCATGCAGTTGAACAGCTGGCCGCCGTTTCCCACATCGCCGCCCGGCCAGGAAATGGGAATGACCCCGGCGGAGGCGAGCTTTTCACACATCGCCAGGAACGCATCCCAGTTCTTGGGGGCGATCTCCGCGCCGGCCTTGTCGAAGAGGTCCACGTTGGCCATGGGCATGGGGAACACCACCTGGTACGGCAGGCCCAGCTGGTTGTTGCCGCTCTGGCCTGCGGACAACAGTCCCTTCTGGTAGTTCCCCACGGCTTTGCTGTCCTTGAGGTCGGTGTAGATCCCGGCTTCGCTGAAGTTCTTGAACTGGGCTCCGCGGAAGGTGGCGAACGCGTCGCCGATCGAGCCGCCGCGCAGCTTCTGCAGGGCTTGGGCGTTGTAGTCGTTGGAGGTGGAGATGTCCTGGGCCACCTCCACGCCGTCGTGCTTGGCGGCGAAACGCTTGATGAGCTCGTCGAACACGGCCTTGTCCTCGCCGCGCCAGTGGGCGAAGGACACCTTGCCGGTCACTGCGCCGGTGGATGGGGCTGCCGGCCCGGAGGCGCCGGCCGGCGAGGTGGAACCGCCGGGGCCTGCGCACGCCGCCGCCGTGGCGCCGAAGCCCAGGGCTCCGAGAATGGCCATAGCCTGCCTGCGTGAAATCTGACTCACAATAATCTCCTCGTTGAGTGTTTGCTGTGCCTTGTGTGCTTACTGCGGAAACGGGTTGCCTCGGGGAGGACGCTGTGACGCCTGGACCGTGCCTATGCGTGGGCCCGTTGTGCTGAAACGACGTCGTCCACCACGGTGCAGAGGCGCTGCAGCCTGCGGACGGCGTCGGTGGACAGGGATTCGACGACGTCGGGGGCGCCGATGCAGGAGGCCCAGACGGCGCGTCCGGAAAGGAAGCCGCTGGCGCCTTCCATGCAGGCCCACCGGACGGCGTCGGGGAAGACGTCCTCGGGAACGCCGCTGGAAAGGACAACCCACGGGCCGTCGATGGCTTTGGTCAGTTCTGCGCAGGCGGCGCGGACCTCTTCCTCTGACGCCTGGCCCTTGAAGGGGACCTCGGCCTTGTACAGGTCCGCGCCCAGGCTGCCCAGTTCCTTGGCTGCGGCCAGGATGCCCGCGTTCCAGTCGAAGTCGCCTCCGGCCAGGGGCTTGCGGGAGACGGGTTCGATGATGCTGATCAGCCCGGCGGACCTGCAGCTGTCCACGAATTCGCGGACCATGGCCACCCGGCCCTCTGCGGGCTCGTCCGGGCGGTAGAGCACCAGCAGTTTGAGGGCCTTGACGCCCAGGGCCTTGTATTTGTGCGGGTCCACCAGGCGGTCGATGGTCACCTCGCCCACCAGCTCGCCGTGGGCGGATTCGAAGTGGTCTGCGGAGGCGATGAGTCCGCAGCCGGGGTCCACCACACCGGCTTCGATGGCCTGGTCAAGCGCGAACTGGCGGTCGATGAGGATTCCGGAGGCGTAGGGGGTGAGGATGCGGGCGGCCTCAAGCTTGAAGGCGCGCAGGTCATCGTCGGTGACCGGCTGGTCGGTGTGTTCGGCGAACATGTTGCGCATGGCTTCGCGCTGGTCAACGGCAAGCATCGCGAAGGCGCCGGAAGGGCGCTGCAGGGGGGAAAGGTCGGTGTGGCTCATGGGCTGCTTCTTTCAGCTGGTCAGGTTGGAGACTGGGACTGGGTTGATGGTCTGGTGCGGGATGGCGGAGCGGCCGTCCAGTCCGCCACACGAGGCGGCGGCGGTGCGGCCGGCGAACACGGCCGCGTCCACCAGCGGAAGGCCGGCGGCGACGGCGGCAAGGAGGGCTCCGTGGTACACGTCGCCGGCGCCGAGGGTTGAGACGATGGTGGCGGGGGTGGCCGGGACATGGACGGGTTCGCCGCCGCGTTCCGCCACCCAGGCGCCCTCGGAGCCGGCGGTGGCGACGACGGCGGTGGCGCCGTCGTCGAGCGCCTTGCCCAGGAGGGCCTCGGGGGAGAGGCCCGCGCCGTACTCCGCCTGGAGCCTTTCGATGGTGGGCACGTAGAGCGCGACGCCGCGGGGGTTGAAGGCGGGGATCGGATTGCCGGCGTCGACGCTGATGTTCAGGTTCGCGGGGTTGAAGCCGGGCACAGAGGCGACGGCGTTCCAGCCCAGGTGGTCCACATGGACCCAGGCGGCCGACTGCAGCAGTTCGGCGAAGCGGCTGCCGGCGGGAAAGCTGACGGGAGGGACCGGCCGGGTGACGATGGCCCGGCTTTCGGTGGCCTTGCTGACCACGATCACGCTGGCTCCGGTTTTGACGCCCGGATCGCGGATGACGGCGGACGTGTCAACGCCTTCCCCCTGGAGCCCGGCGATGATGCGGTCTCCTTCTTCATCGGTGCCGAGGACGCCGGCGAAGGCGGTGCTGGCGCCTGCCCGGGCCGCCGCGACGGCCGCCGTAGCTGCGGGGCCGCCGCCCGCCGTCGCAAAATCCACGGCGACGGTGCGGCTGTCCGCGGCCGGGAAATCCTCCACCAGGGCGATGGAGTCAAGGGTGGCACAGCCTACGAAAAGCAGGGTTCCAGTTGACGGTTGGGGCACGTTCCACCTCGTTGTAGTTCCGGCTGGTATTGAAGAAATATACACACGCTATGTTGGAAAAACAACACTTTCTGTATAGTTGTGTTTGGGATGCAACGCCGCGGTCCCGCCCCCTCAACGTAGAGAAACGGAGCAGCTCATGTCATTGCCTACTGCGGAATCACCCCGGACCATCCGGTACGGCCTCATCGGAGCCGGCCACATGGCCCGCGAACACGTCAGGAACCTTGCACTGATTCCGGGCAGCCTCATCACCGCAGTTTCGGACCCCACACCGTCGTCCCTGGAAAAGACGGTCGCGGAGATCGGCCATGAGGTGCACACGTTCGCCACCCACCAGGAACTCCTGGCCTCAGGCCTGGTGGACGCCCTTGTCATCGCCAGCCCCAACGACACGCACCTGGGCATCCTGAAGGACATCTTCGCCAGCGGCACCAACCTGCCCGTGCTCGTGGAAAAGCCTGTGTGCACCAGCGCGGAGCAGGCGGACGAACTGGAAGCCCTCGCCGCCAACTACCCCGCACCCGTGTGGGTGGCCATGGAGTACCGCTACATGCCGCCGGTGCAGGAGATCATCCAGGCGGCGCACGGCGGAAAGCTGGGCAACATCCACATGCTCTCCATCGTGGAGCACCGCTTCCCGTTCCTGCACAAGGTGGACGCATGGAACCGCTTCGCCGAGCGGACCGGCGGCACCCTGGTGGAGAAGTGCTGCCACTTCTTCGACCTGATGCGGCTGATCCTGCAGGACGAACCCGTCCGGGTGTACGCCAGCGGCGGCCACGATGTGAACCACATGGACGAGGTCTACGACGGCCGGGTGTCCGACATGGTGGACAACGCCTACGTGATTGTCGATTTCAAGGGCGGCCGCCGGGCCATGCTGGAACTGTCCATGTTCGCCGAGGGATCCAAGTTCCAGGAACGGATCTCCATCGTGGGTGATGCCGCAAAGATTGAGACCCTGATCCCGGTAGCAGCCAACCACTGGATCCCCGGGGATGAGGCCGAAGCCACCGTGGAGTTCAGCCCGCGGTCCCCGCTGGGCCCCGAAAAGCATGAGGTCCCGGTGGACGAGGCTGTCCTCGCGGCCGGTGCCCATCACGGGTCCACGTACTACGAGCACCTGGGGTACCGGAAGGCCATCCTGGGCGAAGGTCCCGTCGAAGTGACAGTTGCCGACGGACTGCAGTCCGTCCGGATGGGCCTCGCGGCGGAACGCTCTATTACGGAAGGACGCCCCGTGGAGCTTGCCAATGCCGTTTCCGGGGTACGTTCATAGAAGAATTTTGTTGGAAGTCCAACATCCCGCCAGGCTCCTGCCCGGCATATTGGGGAGGGAAGAGCAGCTATGAGCACCGCACATGAAGAGGCGCCGCTGACGCCCCGCCAGCGCACCATCCTGGACGAGCTGGGCCGGAGGGGCTTCATTTCCACGAACGACCTGGCGGAGACGTTCGCGGTCTCCGACATGACCGTGCGGCGTGACACCCGGGTCCTGTCCAAGCGCGGACTGGCCCGGGTGGTGCACGGCGGCGTCAGCGCAGTGGACGGGCATGGCCAGAACGCGGACTTCGCCGCCCGGGTGAGGGAGGATGCCGATGCCAAACTCCGGGTGGCGCGCGCCTGCATCTCGTTGATCGGCGAGCGGGACGCCATCATCCTGGATGCCGGCACCACCACTTACCAGATCGCGCAGGAGCTGCCCACATCCTTCACGGGCACCATCATCACGCATTCCGCGCCCGCCATCCAGCGCTGCCTCCAGCTCACGGCGGCGCGAACCATCTGCCTTGGCGGGGAGCTGCTGCTGGACAGCCAGGCGTTCAACGGCCCCATGACGGTCACGGCTGCGGCCGGCCTGCGCGCCAAGACAGCCTTCATCGGCGTGACCGGCATCCATGACGAGGCGTTCTATATTGAGCGGGACGTGGAACGCGCCACTAAGATCGCCCTTATGAATTCAGCGGAACAGGTGGTGGTGGTCGCCACCCATCAAAAGATGCTGCGGTACGCTCTGGCGCGGCTTGCGGCCTTCGATGCGGTGGACATCCTGGTGACGGACGCCCCGCCGCCGCGGGTAATCGAGGATGCCCTGGGCGCCGCCAACGTGAAGCTGATGGTCGCCGCGTGACGGCCCTGCTGCGCGTCTGCCTGCCCGCCCAAAACCTGCTGGACGCACTCGCGCCCATTGACGGCGTCGAGTTTGTCCTGTGGGACCTGGACGGACCCGCGCCGGAGGGCCGGCTGGACCTGTTGGTGCCCGGCTACATGGGCAAACCGTCGGCGCTCGCCGCTTTGGAGGGCGTAGACGTGGGCATGGTGCAGAGCCAGTCCATCGGGTACGACGGCGTCGCGGCAGTTCTGCCCGCCGGAATCACCTTCGCGAACGCGGCCGGCGTCCATGAGACGTCGACGGCGGAGCTCGCCGTGGGCATGATGGTGGCCTCCCAGCGGGGCATTCCGGACTTTGTCCGGAACCAGGAAACCGGAGCGTGGGACAACAGCCAGCGGCCCAGCCTGGCCGACCGGCGGGTGCTGCTGGTGGGATACGGGGGAGTGGGCAAGGCCATCGAGGCCCGGCTCCTGCCGTTCGAAACCGACGTCACCCGGATGGCCAGCCGCGCCCGTGAGGACGAGCGCGGGACCATCCACGGAATCGATTCGCTCTACGAGCAGCTGCCGCTGCACGAGATCGTGGTGGTCAGTGTTCCGCTCGGTGAGCAGACCCAGCAGCTGGTGGACGCCAAGTTCCTCGCGGCCATGCCGGACGGAGCCCTCTTGGTCAATGTGGCCCGCGGCCCTGTGGCGGACACCGACGCCCTCCTCGCCGAGACGTCGAGCGGCCGGCTCCGGGCCGCCCTGGACGTGACCGATCCGGAACCGCTGCCGGCGGACCACCCGCTGTGGACCACACCGGGCGTGCTCATCACCCCGCACGTCGGCGGCGCCAGCTCGGCCATGTTCCCCCGGATGGTCCGGCTGCTCAGGAAGCAGATCGGCCTCCTGCTCGAGGGCAAGGACCCCGTGAACGTGGTCCTCCCTTAACGCCAGCGGCTCCGGCCCCTATGCTGGGCCCATGTCCACTTTTGAAGTCCGCCGCAGCGCTGTCATCCCCGCTTCCGCAGAAGAGATCTTCCCGCTGGTGAACAACTTCCATGAGTGGACCGCCTGGTCCCCCTGGGAAACGATTGACCCGGGCATGAGCCGCCGTTACTTCGGCAACGAAGCCGGCCCCGGCGCGGGGTATGAGTGGAGCGGCAACCGCAGGGCCGGCAGCGGCACCATGGAACTCACAGAATCCATACCCGCCAGCCTGATCCGGATCCGGCTGCAGTTCACCAAGCCGTTCAAGGCACTGAACCCCACCACGTTCAGCTTCACCCCGGTGGACACCGGTACCGAGGTGACCTGGCGGATGACGGGCGAGAACAAGGGCCTGGGCAGGGTGTTCGCACTGTTCATGGACATGGACAAGATGGTGGGCGCCGACTTCGAGCGAGGCCTCGCCGCACTGGCCTCCACGGTTGCGGCCAGGAAGAGCTGAGGTTCCCGTTGGGCGCCGTGGACGAGGCGCTGGCTGCGCTGGATGAACCCGACCGCAGTTGCCTGCTGCATGTGGTGGAGACTGCACGCGCTCTGGCTCCCGGGGCCACGGAGGGGATGAGCTACGGCATGCCGGCCCTGAAACTCGACGGCAAACCGCTCTTGGCAGCCGTCCCGGCGGCAAAACACCTGTCGATCTTTCCCTTTTCCGGCGCGGTGGTGGAAGCGGTGGCCGGGCGCCTGGAAGGGTACTCGCTGTCCAAGGGGACCATCCGCTTCACCGCGGACCACCCCGTGCCCGACGACGTGCTGGAAGACATTGTTCGGCTGCGGATGGCCGAGATCCGGAAGTAAAGAAGCAGACGACGCCGGCCGGCACGGCAGGGGGCCCCTGCCTCCCGGTGGACCAGGAGGCTCCTCAGGACTTATGGTCCTACCTGCAGCCACGCCTGGCCACTAACGTGAGGCCATGGCTGACACTCTTGCGTCCCTTGCGGAATCCTTCAAGAACATGGGCGTGACCCGCGCCTACGGCACCCCCGTCAACCTGGGCGGGGAGGAGATCGTGCCCGTGGCGCTGGTGTCCTTCGGTTTCGGTGGTGGCACCGAAGCGGAGGATGGCGCCTCCGGCGGGGGCGGCGGCGGGTTCGTTGTGCCCCTGGGAATTTACCGGACGGTTAATGGGCGTCCGGCCTTCCGCCCCAACACCATCGCCGCGCTGGTATGCCTGGTGCCCCTCGTATCCGTAGCCGGCGCTGCCCTGCGTAAAGCAATCTGGGTGGCACGTAAGTAGCAGGGGGAGGCCGTTTCCGGGCCGTTTAAATCCCCTATTCCGTCGTGGGATGTTCGGTCCCATAATGGCCTCGTAGACTTCGGGAACCTCCCGCTGCTGTTCTGCGCCGCGGCGGACCCAGGGGTTCCAGGCGGCCGCCCCGGCAATCGGCGGGAAGGACGGCCACGACGCCCGGCGGGGGACGGCCGGACCATTTCAGGGGGAGAGCAACGCCATCAGAGCACAAGGAGATTCGTCATGCTCAAAGATATGGAAGTCATGGCTGTGCTGCCGGCCAAGGACATCGACCGGGCGCGGGATTTTTATCGGGACAAGCTGGGGTTTGAGCCCGAGCGGACAATGGCGGACGGCGGCCTTGTCTACCGGTGCGGAAAGGGAACCTCGTTCCTGATCTACCAGACGGACAACGCCGGTTCGGCCAAGAACACGCAAATTGGCTGGGCCACGGACGACGTTCAGCGGGACGTGGACGAACTCCGGGCCCGCGGCGTCGTTTTCGAGGATTACGACATGCCAGGGCTGAAGACCGAGAACGGCATCGCAACGATGGAGGGGTACGGCCAGGCAGCGTGGTTCCTGGACAGCGAGGGCAACATCCTGAACATCTCCTCCATTCCGTCCTGACGGCCAAGGCTTGCAGCAGGAGGTTCAGCAATAAAACGGTCGACGCCGGCACTTGCCGCCTAAAGCACCCGCACCCGGGCGCGTGGCAGCGGCAGGCCGGCGCCGCCGTCGTCAGCGGTACGGAAGGAAGGGATGGCATTGGGTGCGGAAGAGGCGGTGCCGGAGACGAAGGGCGTCTCCATGGAGCTTCTGGCCACGGTGGATCTTGCCGGGGAGATCGAGGGCATGGAAGGGCGCCAACTCCGCATGCGGATGGTGACCATCGAACCTGGCGGAGTCTTCGGGCCCCTCCATGACCACGTGGGCCGGCCCGGGACGGTTTATGTCCTGCAGGGGACCATCACGGAGCACCGGGACGGCCGGGTCACCGAGTACGGGCCGGGGGTGGGCTGGCAGGAGGACCGCCACACCACCCATTGGCTCGAGAACAAGGGAACGGTGCCGGTCGTCGAAATCTCGGTGGACATCGTGGCCGCCCCGCAACAGTGAAGCCTCGCCACCGCAGCAGTGGGCTCAGACTGCGGGCTCGCGCCTGCCGAGGGCCATCCGGAGTGCGCCGCGAAGGGTGAGCCGGTTGCGCCTGGTGACCGCGATGACGGCGGCGATGCCAGCGAGCAGCACCACGATGCCGCCTACCGCGACGGACCAGCGGGCGCCGAACTCGCTGCCGATCCAACCCACCAGCGGCGAACCGATGGCGGTGCCGCCCTGGAGGATGGCCAGGTAGAGGGCCAGTACGCGGCCCCGGAACTGTGGCTCCACGGAGAGCTGGATGCTGGTGTTGCAGCTGTTAAGGAAAGTGATGGACGCCAGGCCCACGGGAATCAGGATGGCCGCGTACACCCAAAAGTTCGGCGCGATGCTGCCCAGTATGGTGAAGACCCCCAGTCCCAGTGCCCCGCCCAGCAGAAACCGCAGCCGCGGTCCGGAACGGCGCGCCGCCAGGAGGGCGCCGGCCAGCGTGCCCACCGCCATGATGGAGCCGAGGAGCCCGAATTCGCTGGGGCCCATGCTGAATTCCGTGGTGGCCATCAGCGAGTTGATCACCGGGAAGTTCATGCCGAACGCGCCGAGGATGCCCACCAGGACCATGATCAGCATCAGGTCCGGACGGCGCCGCACGTAACGGATGCCCTCGGCCACCTGGTGTTTGTTCCGGTCTCCCTTGGCAACGGGGGCAGGCTGCGTGGTGCGGATCCGGAACAGCGAGACCAGGACGGCGGCGAAGCTCGCGGCGTTCAGGAGGAACACCGGGCCGGTACCCACCCAGGCGATGAGCACGCCGGCGATCGCAGGACCGGTGAGCCGGGCGGTGTTGAAGGACGCCGAGTTAAGCGCCACTGCGTTGGAGATGTTGTCCTGGCCCACCAGTTCGGAAACAAAGGCCTGGCGTGCGGGTGCATCCACGGCGCTGGCCACGCCCAGGCAGAAGGCGGCAACGTAGGCGTGCCACAGCTGGGCGGTGCCGGTGACCACCAGGAGGCCGATGGCGAGGGCCGTGAAGCCCATGGCCAGCTGCGTCCACATGAGGATGATGCGCTTGCGGTAGCGGTCCGCCAGTACCCCGCCGTAGGGCCCGAACAGCAGCATGGGCAGGAACTGCAGGCCCGTGGTGAGGCCGACGGCGGCACCTGAGTGGTCGGTGAGGACGGTCAGGACCAGCCAGTCCTGGGCCACGCGCTGCATCCAGGTGCCGATGTTGGAGACGATCGCGCCGCTGGCCCAGATGCGGTAGTTGGGGTTCTCCAGGGCCCGGAACATCGCGCTCATTTGCCGCTCATTTCCTGCATGATGCGGGCCGCGCGGCTGAGGGTGAGCCGGTCTTCCTCGCTGAGTCCGGCCACGCGCTGGGCCAGCCACGCGGTGCGCTGGCTTCGGGCCTCTGCCAGGACCTTCCTGCCGGCACCGGTGATCTCCACGCGGACCTGCCGGCCATCGTCGGGATTGGCCGACCGGGTAACGAAGCCCTGGTCGGCGAGGGCATTGACGATCCTGGTCATGGACGGTGCCTGGACGTGTTCACTTTCGGCCAGCGCGCGCAGGGTGCTGGGACCGCTGCCGTTGAGCAGTGCCAGTACCGTGTACTGGCCGGGGGTGATGATTTCGCCTGTTGCCTCAACGCGGAGCCGGCGCGAGGTGCGCATCACGGCGGTGCGGAGATCGATGGCGAGGGTATCCGGGGCGGTGGGGTCTGCGGTTGCCTGGTTCTGCGTCTGGGTGGGGGACATGTAGGTGGATGCGCCTCCTGCGGTGTTTATTAGCAATGCTAATTAGTTCTGCTAACTATTATGCTCCGGCTGGTTGCCGGAGGCAATGGATGCGGATGTGGTTTTGGTGACAGCTCCGGCACAATGGGAGCCGTGACTGGGCGCAGAACTGACGGAAACCGTAAGCCGTGGCTGTCGTGGAAGGGGAAACTGAACCTGGCCGTGACCGTCCTGGTCCTTTGCTTGGGGCCGGTGATGATCGGCGTGGGCAGCTTCATGATCAACTCTGATCAAGAGCTTGCACGGACCGGGGCGCAGACCACCGGAACAATCGTCCACTTCGACGACGTCACCAAGGCTTCGGAGCGCAGGATCAGGGTCGACTACACGGCCGCGGATGGGGTGCCCCGCAAGACGTTCGCGGCCGTGGACCACGACCAGCATCCCGTGGTGGGCAACAGCGTCACCGTCACCTATGCCGAAAATAATCCGGGCCGGGCGATTGTGCCCGGCTACGAGAGCGACGGGGTGTGGCTGCGCGGTGCCGGCGTGGTCCTGACGGTCATCTTCGGTCTCATCGGGCTCCTGTTCGCCGTCCTGGTCGGCAGCGCTGTCCTGCGGGCTAAATTCCGGGCGCGCCGAACGCAGCAGGTGGTGTAGCTGGGCCTTGTGGCGGTCCGGTGCCTGTACCGGGTCTGTCCGCTGCTGCCGGACCGGCGTAGGCTGTGCGCACCATGACTGAACAGCAGCCCTATGAGGTGGTCCGGCGCTATCCGCACTTCGAGCTGCGCCGGTATCCGGATTACGTGGTGGCCGAAATAACCGTGAACGCGGATTTTGACCGCGCCGGCAACGCGGCCTTCCGGTATCTCTTCAACTACATCAGCGGCAGCAACACTGCCCGGCAGAAACTTGCCATGACCGCCCCGGTGATCCAGGAAGCGGGACCGCAGAAGCTCGCCATGACAACGCCCGTACTCCAAAGCGGTTCGCTGCCCGGCGCCGGGCAGGCCGCCGAATTTTCGGTCGCCTTTGTCCTGCCCGCCGGCGTGACCGCGGACACTGCTCCGGTGCCAGACGATCCCAAGGTCAGGGTGCGGGCGGTGCGCGGTTCTTTGGCCGCCGTGCTGGGCTTCTCCGGCAGCGGTTCGGCATCGGCCTTTGAGCGGCGCAACAACGGATTGCAGGCAGCCCTCACCCTGGCCGGCCTGACTCCGGTGGGCGCGCCCAGGTTCGCCCGCTTTGACCCGCCGTTCAAACCCTGGTTCCTGCGCCACAACGAGGTGGTCCAGGACGTGCTGGAACTCCAGCCCGGGGAGGCAGCGGCGCCGTCGTCGTAACGGGGTACCGCTGCTGACGCCCGCTCCGCGGTGGTGGTCTTGTGGCCGGCGCCCGGTCTTCCTAGCTTCTGTGTGCGTCCCGGACGTGCTCCTGCGTCTGGCCCTGCATGACCCAGCGGTTGCCGTCGGGATCGCTGAAGTAGGCGAACAGGACGCCGCCAAGGTCCTGGATCTCGCTGATATCCGCGCCGCGCCGGACCAGCTCGCTGCGGACTTCGGTGAGATCAGGAACAACCAGTTGGAGGCCCTCCAGGCTGCCCGGCGTCATGGTGGTCATGCCGGTGCCGATCACCACCGATGTGGCAGAACCCGGGGGAGTCAGTTGGACCACGCGAATGCCCGGGATGTGCTCCACATCGTGGTCCAGGATGAATCCCAGTTTTTCCATGTAAAAGGCTTTTGATTTGTCGACGTCTGAAACCGGGACCTGTACAACCTCAAGGCGCATCTGCATGCAGGCCACTCTATCTTCGGGTTTGTTCCAAGGGAATGGCGGCTGAAAGGCCGCCGGCGGTCTTGTCATTCGTAAATTGTTAAGCAGCGACACCGTATTACGACGGCCTTTCCTCAAGTTCGCATCAAGACTGCCTGAATGTTCACTGAGGATCCTGAAATGCCCCTTATGCCCTACTCCATGCGGCATAGGCTCATCGACGATGAGTTTACCGGGCTAAGCAGCAGGCCCGGCAAATGCGGGGGCGCCGTTTTCCGGGCCTCCTGTAAATGGGGAAAGAATGTCCGACTACGAAACCCTTATGGGGTTTGTTCCGTCCGCTCCGGCACCGAAGCCGGCGCGGAAACCACGCTATTCAACGTATATTGTTGGGGCGATTACCGCGCTGTTCATGCTTTTGGCAGCAGTGGACAGCGGGTTGGCGGGGGCCCTGGTTGTCCTGGCCATCTCGCTGGCCCTCACCGGCCTCTACGTCCTCATCACGGGACGCCGCTCCTGGGCATGGCTGCCCGCACAACGGAAAGCCGGGGCCGTCGCGATGGCAGCGTCTTTGGCGCTCTTCGTCGGCGGTGCCGTCGCAATGCCACGGGTTGCCGGCGCTGACCTGCAGGCCGCCTCATCGGAGAGCACCGCCAAGGCCACCCAAGCGACAGCGAGCCCGACGGCGACAGCCAAGGCGTCGCCGTCGTCCACGCCAAGTCCCACTGCCGACGCCACGGGCGAACCACTGGACCCGGAGAACCCATACGCTCTTGCCGCCGGCGTCACAGCAACCGCGCCCAACGCGCAGCCTGCCTACGCCACCAAGGCGCTGGATCTGCTGGCTGACCTCCCCATCAAGGGCCGCGCGCCGAAGACCGGATACGACCGGGCGCAGTTCGGCCAGGCGTGGGCGGATGTGGACCGGAATGGCTGCGATACCCGCAATGACATCCTCAAACGCGACCTCACCGGCATTTCGTACACGAACAGTGTGCCGTGCAAGGTGCAGTCGGGAACGCTGGCCGATCCTTACACGGGTAAGACCATCAGCTTTGTGCGGGGTTCCGCGACCAGCAGCGCCGTCCAGATCGACCACGTGGTGGCCTTGAGCGACGCCTGGCAGAAGGGCGCGCAGCAGCTGACAGCGGAGCAGCGGACGGCTTTTGCCAACGACCCGCTGAACCTGCAGGCCACGGACGGGCCCACCAACCAGCAAAAGGGCGACGGCGACGCGGCCACCTGGTTGCCGCCGAACAAGGGCTTCCGCTGTGAGTACGTTGCGCGGCAGGTTTCCGTGAAGGCGACCTACGGGCTGTGGGTCACCCAGGCGGAGCACGATGCAATTGCCCGGATCCTGGGCGACTGCGCCGGGCAGCTGGCACCGACCAACCAGCAGGCGCCGGCTCCTGTTGCGCCTGCCCCGGCACCTGCTGCGGTTGCGCCCGCACCTGCGCCGGCACCCGCACCTGCTGCAGTGGCGCCTGCGCCTGTGGTCCCGGCTGCACCAGCGCCCGTGGCCCCAGTTCCTGCAGCGCCGGCACCCGCTGCTGCCTACTACGCCAACTGCGCGGCGGCGAGGGCTGCAGGCGCCGCGCCGCTTTACGCGGGGCAGGCCGGCTACCGCCCTGCGTTGGACCGCGACTCCGACGGCGTCGCCTGCGAGTAGCAGCCGGGTTTTTCCTCGGGCCTCGGCCCAACCGCATCACCACCACATCGCATTCCTAGGGGGAATCATGAACAACAACCTGTACGCCGGCCACCCGGTCACCGGACGGCTGAAGAAATCGTTGGCGCTGGCCGTCCTGGCCGGCCTGTTGCTGACCGGCTGCGGAGGCAAGCAGGCATCCGTCGAACCGGCATCCGCCGCCACGTCCACCGCCACCGCTGAGGCATCTGTCTCCGTTCCAGGCGTGGTGGGCCTGACCCTGGACAAGGCCACGGACCAGCTCAAAGGTCTCGGCTTCAAGGTTGAGGCCAAGGACATCGTGGACGGCAAGAGCATCATGTTGGAGAAGAACTGGCAGGTGATGACGCAGGATCCTGCCAGCGGCGCCACAGCGGCCAAGGGTTCCACCGTTCGCCTCGGCGTGAAGTCGCTCGACAAAATTGCTGCGGAGAAGGCAGCTGCCGAGAAGGCCGTGGCTGACAAGGCTGCCGCCGAACAGGCTGCAGCCGCGAAAGCAGCTGCTGAAAAAGCCGCGGCTGACAAGGCTGCCGCCGACCAAGCTGCTGCTGCTAAAGCTGCAGCAGACCAGGCCGCGCGGGACGCGGCTGCCAAGGCAGCCGCGGAGCAGCAAGCAGCGCAGAAATTTGTCCAGGCACCAGTCCAGGCACCGGCCCAAGCACCTGCAGCCGCCTACTACGCCAACTGCACCGCCGCCAAGAATGCCGGTGCCGCCCCGCTGTACAGGGGTCAGCCAGGATACAGTTCCTCTCTTGACCGCGACGGCGACGGTGTTGCCTGCGAGCGATAGGCGGCGCTGGTAGTACCCAGACGAGCTGTGGACGCTTCCCGTTTGGGAGGCGTCCACAGCTCGTTCGGTTAGTGGGTTCGGCGACAGTAATGGCCGCGGCGGCGCGGTGTGCGGCAGCACACACAGCGCAATTGCGGCCCCAGCAGGCTGCTTGGGTGCCCGGAATACCCGTCCTGCCCCGGAATTCCGCGGATTTTCCAACTCCTTCCGCCCGGTTTGCGGTGGGGGTTGTGTGCGTGTATTGTTTTCTAAGTCGCCGCGGGGGAGACAGTGAAGAACTGTTCACCGGGTGGCCAAAACCCCAAATCAAGGCCAGAATCTGGTTGCTCTTTAGGGCGCTGGAAATCGGTGTGGGGCGGTCTTCAATTCGATGTGAATCCTGAAAGATGGATTTGCTTCGGAGGTGGGGATCGGGTAACTTTGAAAAGTTGCTCCGGAGCGATCCTGAACGTTGGTTTGGGTGGTGCCGGGTGTGTCTGTTGTTTGAGAACTCAATAGTGTGCCAAGTTTGTTGATACCGATTATGTATGTAATTGGTTGAATTTGCCGAATCGTGCCGCCCCTGTGGTGTGGTTTGGTGTTTTTAGCTGGTTTCAAATTTTGTGCAGCCATTATGACCGTTATTTCCGGTGGTTTTGGTTGTGTCTGTTTGTTTTCAACGGAGAGTTTGATCCTGGCTCAGGATGAACGCTGGCGGCGTGCTTAACACATGCAAGTCGAACGATGATGCCCACTTGTGGGTGGATTAGTGGCGAACGGGTGAGTAACACGTGAGTAACCTGCCCTTGACTCTGGGATAAGCCTGGGAAACTGGGTCTAATACCGGATATGACCGACTATCGCATGGTGGTTGGTGGAAAGCTTTTGTGGTTTTGGATGGACTCGCGGCCTATCAGCTTGTTGGTGGGGTAATGGCCTACCAAGGCGACGACGGGTAGCCGGCCTGAGAGGGTGACCGGCCACACTGGGACTGAGACACGGCCCAGACTCCTACGGGAGGCAGCAGTGGGGAATATTGCACAATGGGCGCAAGCCTGATGCAGCGACGCCGCGTGAGGGATGACGGCCTTCGGGTTGTAAACCTCTTTCAGTAGGGAAGAAGCGTAAGTGACGGTACCTGCAGAAGAAGCGCCGGCTAACTACGTGCCAGCAGCCGCGGTAATACGTAGGGCGCAAGCGTTATCCGGAATTATTGGGCGTAAAGAGCTCGTAGGCGGTTTGTCGCGTCTGCCGTGAAAGTCCGGGGCTCAACTCCGGATCTGCGGTGGGTACGGGCAGACTAGAGTGATGTAGGGGAGACTGGAATTCCTGGTGTAGCGGTGAAATGCGCAGATATCAGGAGGAACACCGATGGCGAAGGCAGGTCTCTGGGCATTAACTGACGCTGAGGAGCGAAAGCATGGGGAGCGAACAGGATTAGATACCCTGGTAGTCCATGCCGTAAACGTTGGGCACTAGGTGTGGGGGACATTCCACGTTTTCCGCGCCGTAGCTAACGCATTAAGTGCCCCGCCTGGGGAGTACGGCCGCAAGGCTAAAACTCAAAGGAATTGACGGGGGCCCGCACAAGCGGCGGAGCATGCGGATTAATTCGATGCAACGCGAAGAACCTTACCAAGGCTTGACATGAACCGGAAAGACCTGGAAACAGGTCCCCCACTTGTGGTCGGTTTACAGGTGGTGCATGGTTGTCGTCAGCTCGTGTCGTGAGATGTTGGGTTAAGTCCCGCAACGAGCGCAACCCTCGTTCTATGTTGCCAGCACGTGATGGTGGGGACTCATAGGAGACTGCCGGGGTCAACTCGGAGGAAGGTGGGGACGACGTCAAATCATCATGCCCCTTATGTCTTGGGCTTCACGCATGCTACAATGGCCGGTACAAAGGGTTGCGATACTGTGAGGTGGAGCTAATCCCAAAAAGCCGGTCTCAGTTCGGATTGGGGTCTGCAACTCGACCCCATGAAGTCGGAGTCGCTAGTAATCGCAGATCAGCAACGCTGCGGTGAATACGTTCCCGGGCCTTGTACACACCGCCCGTCAAGTCACGAAAGTTGGTAACACCCGAAGCCGGTGGCCTAACCCCTTGTGGGAGGGAGCTGTCGAAGGTGGGACTGGCGATTGGGACTAAGTCGTAACAAGGTAGCCGTACCGGAAGGTGCGGCTGGATCACCTCCTTTCTAAGGAGCACCTACAACAACCGGCCTGGATGTATGTCCGGGTGTGGGGGTTGTCAGGAAGCAAGCCCGTTGCGCAGGCGATTGTCCTGCGGCGGGTGCTCATGGGTGGAATATCAACAAATAGCGGCCGTTGTGTTGTCGTGTCTTTTCCTAGTACGAACCCTGGTGGTTCTGGAACGGTGGGCGTGGTGATGTGGTGGTTTTCGTGTTTGGCACACTGTTGGGTCCTGAGGCAACAGGACCACGGGTTCGCTGTCTTCGCCTTTCGGGGTGTGGGTGGTGTTCTGGTGGGTTTGTTTGTTTCTGGTTTCCCTGCCATGACGGTCCACGCACGTGTGTGTGGGGTGTGTGGTGTGGGGTTGTTGTTTGAGAACTACATAGTGGACGCGAGCATCTTGTATAAGAAGCAATTTCCAAGATAAATGAACCTGGATCTGGTTCGTGTGCCTTTGGGTGCGCGGGACAGTTTTCGTGGTTCTCTCGAAAATGTTTTTGATCTTTGTGGTCAAGTTTTTAAGAGCACACGGTGGATGCCTTGGCATTAGGAGCCGAAGAAGGACGTAGGAATCTGCGATAAGCCTGGGGGAGTCGATAACCGGACTGTGATCCCAGGGTGTCCGAATGGGGAAACCCCGCCAAGCGCGCGAGTGACTTGGTGACCCGTACCTGAACACATAGGGTGCGTGGGGGGAACGCGGGGAAGTGAAACATCTCAGTACCCGCAGGAAGAGAAAACAATAGTGATTCCGTTAGTAGTGGCGAGCGAACGCGGATCAGGCTAAACCGTTCCATGTGTGATAGCCGGCGGGCGTTGCATGGTCGGGGTTGTGGGACTTTCCATACCAGTTCTGCCGGGCTGGTGGGGTGTGATGTGCGCGCATAGGTGAACGGTTTTGAAAGGCCGGCCAGAGAGGGTGTTAGTCCCGTAACCGTAATGTGTTTGTACCGCCTGTGAGAGTATCCCAAGTAGTACGGGGCCCGAGAAATCCCGTGCGAATCTGTCAGGACCACCTGATAAGCCTAAATACTCCCTAATGACCGATAGCGGACCAGTACCGTGAGGGAAAGGTGAAAAGTACCCCGGGAGGGGAGTGAAACAGTACCTGAAACCGTGTGCTTACAATCCGTCGGAGCCAGTCTGATTCTGGTGACGGCGTGCCTTTTGAAGAATGAGCCTGCGAGTTAGTGTTACGTCGCGAGGTTAACCCGTGTGGGGCAGCCGTAGCGAAAGCGAGTCTGAATAGGGCGTGTGAGTGGCGTGATCTAGACCCGAAGCGAAGTGATCTACCCATGGCCAGGTTGAAGCGACGGTAAGACGTCGTGGAGGACCGAACCCACTTCAGTTGAAAATGGAGGGGATGAGCTGTGGGTAGGGGTGAAAGGCCAATCAAACTTCGTGATAGCTGGTTCTCCCCGAAATGCATTTAGGTGCAGCGTTGCGTGTTTCTTGCTGGAGGTAGAGCTACTGGATGGCTAATGGGCCCTACAAGGTTACTGACGTCAGCCAAACTCCGAATGCCGGTAAGTGAGAGCGCAGCAGTGAGACTGTGGGGGATAAGCTTCATAGTCGAGAGGGAAACAGCCCAGACCACCAACTAAGGCCCCTAAGCGTGTGCTAAGTGGGAAAGGATGTGGAGTTGCCCAGACAACCAGGAGGTTGGCTTAGAAGCAGCCACCCTTAAAAGAGTGCGTAATAGCTCACTGGTCAAGTGATTCCGCGCCGACAATGTAGCGGGGCTCAAGTACACCGCCGAAGTTGTGGCATTCAGATATTTAGCTAAGCCCTTGTGGTTCAGGCGTCTGGATGGGTAGGGGAGCGTCGTGTGGGCAGTGAAGTCGCGGTGTAAACCAGCGGTGGAGCCTACACGAGTGAGAATGCAGGCATGAGTAGCGAAAGACGGGTGAGAAACCCGTCCGCCGAATGATCAAGGGTTCCAGGGTCAAGCTAATCTGCCCTGGGTAAGTCGGGACCTAAGGCGAGGCCGACAGGCGTAGTCGATGGACAACGGGTTGATATTCCCGTACCGGCGAAAAACCGTCCATGTTGAACAGGGGATACTAACCGCCCGAGACCTGCCTGACACCCCTTGTGGGTGAAGGGTTTTGGTGGAGCGCGGGACCTGATCCTGGGAGGCAAGCGTATTAACAGGTGTGACGCAGGAAGGTAGCCGAGCCGGGCGATGGTTGTCCCGGTCTAAGGATGTAGGGCGAGTGGTAGGCAAATCCGCCACTCATATAGCCTGAGATCTGATGGGACCCCCGTTTGGGGGGATTTGGTGATCCTATGCTGCCGAGAAAAGCATCGACGCGAGGTTTTAGCCGCCCGTACCCCAAACCGACACAGGTGATCAGGTAGAGAATACTAAGGCGATCGAGAGAATTATGGTTAAGGAACTCGGCAAAATGCCCCCGTAACTTCGGGAGAAGGGGGGCCCCAACCTTGAACGGACTTCGCGTCCGGGAGGGGATCGGGGCCGCAGAGACCAGGGGGAAGCGACTGTTTACTAAAAACACAGGTCCGTGCGAAGTCGCAAGACGATGTATACGGACTGACTCCTGCCCGGTGCTGGAAGGTTAAGAGGACCGGTTAGCCTCACGGCGAAGCTGAGAATTTAAGCCCCAGTAAACGGCGGTGGTAACTATAACCATCCTAAGGTAGCGAAATTCCTTGTCGGGTAAGTTCCGACCTGCACGAATGGAGTAACGACTTCCCCGCTGTCTCAACCATAAACTCGGCGAAATTGCAGTACGAGTAAAGATGCTCGTTACGCGCAGCAGGACGGAAAGACCCCGAGACCTTTACTATAGTTTGGTATTGGTGTTCGGAGTGGCTTGTGTAGGATAGGTGGGAGACGTTGAAGCCCGGACGCCAGTTCGGGTGGAGTCATCGTTGAAATACCACTCTGGTCACTTTGGACATCTAACTTCGGCCCGTAATCCGGGTCAGGGACAGTGCCTGATGGGTAGTTTAACTGGGGCGGTTGCCTCCTAAAAAGTAACGGAGGCGCCCAAAGGTTCCCTCAGCCTGGTTGGCAATCAGGTGTCGAGTGTAAGTGCACAAGGGAGCTTGACTGTGAGAGAGACATCTCGAGCAGGGACGAAAGTCGGGACTAGTGATCCGGCGGTACATTGTGGAATGGCCGTCGCTCAACGGATAAAAGGTACCTCGGGGATAACAGGCTGATCTTGCCCAAGAGTCCATATCGACGGCATGGTTTGGCACCTCGATGTCGGCTCGTCGCATCCTGGGGCTGGAGTAGGTCCCAAGGGTTGGGCTGTTCGCCCATTAAAGCGGTACGCGAGCTGGGTTTAGAACGTCGTGAGACAGTTCGGTCCCTATCCGCTGCGCGCGCAGGAAATTTGAGAAGGGCTGTCCTTAGTACGAGAGGACCGGGACGGACGAACCTCTGGTGTGTCAGTTGTACTGCCAAGTGCACCGCTGATTAGCTACGTTCGGATGGGATAACCGCTGAAAGCATCTAAGCGGGAAGCTCGCTTCAAGATGAGATTTCCATACACATTTATGTGTGAGAGGCCCCCAGCCAGACCACTGGGTTGATAGGCCGGATGTGGAAGCGAGGACTAACGACTCGTGAAGCTGACCGGTACTAATAGGCCAATAACTTACACCACACAGAAACATACACATTCTGCTTGCGTCCACTATGTGGTTCCCAACCAACAACCCTGTTGGCGGAACCTAACAATTGAATACAACACCACCCCCTGCCCACGGGCAGGGATGTTGTAACCACAAGACTTCCCACACCACCCCCAAGGGGTTGGTGACGGGTAAAAGGGTTACGGCGGTCATAGCGTGGGGGAAACGCCCGGTCCCATTCCGAACCCGGAAGCTAAGACCCACAGCGCCGATGGTACTGCACCCGGGAGGGTGTGGGAGAGTAGGTCACCGCCGGAACAACTATTAATGGTCGAGGCCCCAACCACACGGTTGGGGCCTCCCACATTTAACAAACAAAACACCCCACGCCGCAGCGAGCGGAACCCCGTCCCAGGGAAACCCTCAGGCCATGGCCCAACGCGCCATCCCATCCTGCCCGGATTCCTCGGACCCGCCATCATTTCCCGCCCACTACCTGACAGCATGTGATGCTGTTCGGGGAGAAGGGGCAGGACATGATGCCGCGTTGGGGGAGAAGGGGCAGGATGTGATGCCGCGTTGGGGGAGAAGGGGCAGGACATGATGCCGCGTCGCGGAGAGGTTCGTAACGAGGGTAATGGATTGTTGAACAATCCGGCTTTTTAGGGCATTCTTGAAGGACACCAATCCGAGACGGAGATCACAATGCCCAGCATCGACCTGAACAGCGACGTCGGCGAGTCCTTTGGGAACTGGTCCTTCGGCGACGACGCCGCCATTTTCGAAAGTGTATCCAGCGCCAACGTAGCCTGCGGCTTCCACGCGGGCGATCCCGTGGGCATCATGGCCACCTGCCAGGCTGCTGTGAAGGCCGGCGTCACCGTTGGCGCCCACCCCGGTTACCGGGATCTGGCCGGATTCGGCCGCCGCTTCGTGGACATGACCCCGGAAGAGCTGACCGCTGACGTCGTCTACCAGATCGGCGCAGTCCAGGCAGTAGCCCTCGCAGCAGGAACAGCCGTCCGCTACGTCAAGCCCCACGGTGCCCTCTACAACACCATCGTGAACCACCCCAAGCAGGCCGGCGCCGTGGTCGCAGCGATCCTCGCCGTGGACCCCACGCTGCCCCTTATGGTGCTCCCCAACTCCGAGATCCAGCGCCAGGCCGAAGCCGCCGGACTGCGGACCGTGGCCGAGGCGTTCGCTGACCGGGCCTACAATCCGGACGGCACCCTGGTCTCCCGGCGCGAACCGGGCGCAGTGCTGCACGAGGTCGCTGACGTCGTCGAACACGTCCTGCGCCTGGCCACCGACGGCGTGGTCCGTGCCATCGACGGCTCCCTGGTCCCCGTCAAGGCCGAGAGCATCTGCCTGCACGGTGACACCCCCGGGTCCGTGGCGATGGCCGCCGCCGTCCGCGCCGCGCTGCTGGACGCCGGCATCCAGATCCAAAGTTTCGCCTAGCCATGCCCACCAAACAGCAGCAGGCACAGAAGCCGCCACACGCCGCACTGACCGGTGTCCGGGCCGCCGGAGACTGCGCCATCCTGGTGGAGCTCCCCACCCTGGACTCCGTCCTCAGTCTCCAGGCGCAACTCACCGCACACCCCCAGCCGGGGCAGGTTGACGTCATTGCCGCAGCCCGGACCGTCCTCATCACCACGGACTCGCCCCACGCGGCACGGGACCTGGCCACTCACGTGCGCAGCATCGACCTGGAAGCCCCGGCCGGCACCGAGAGCACGCTGGTCACCATCGACGTGGTGTACGACGGCGAGGACCTGGACGAGGTCGCGAAGCTCACCGGGCTGGACCGCCAGGGAGTCGTTGCCGCCCACACAGGCCAGCTCTGGACCGCCGCCTTTGCCGGCTTCGCCCCCGGCTTCGCCTACCTCACGGGCGAAGATTCCCGCCTGGAAGTGCCGCGGCGCCACTCACCGAGGACGGCTGTGCCCGCCGGTGCCGTGGCACTGGGCGGCGCGTACTCGGCGGTCTACCCCCGGCAGTCGCCCGGCGGCTGGCAGCTGATCGGCCGGACCGAAGCAGCCATGTGGGACCTGGACCGCGAAAACCCGGCCCTGATCCGGCCCGGCGACACGGTCCGCTTCAACGCGGTGCGGTCGCAGGCCACCGTGGCCGACCACGCTGTGACCGAACAGCGCGGGCCGGACGCGGCCAGCACCGCGGCAACAGACCCCGCCACCGCAGGGCTTGCCGTCCGGAAGCCGGGACTCCAGGCCACCATCCAGGACCTGGGCCGCCCGGGCTACGCCTCCCTCGGCGTCAGCAGCGCCGGCGCCATGGACCGGGCGGCCCTCCGCCGCGCCAACCGCCTGGTGGGCAACGCCGAGGACGCGGCCGGCATCGAACTCCTCTTCGGCGGCCTGGAACTCGAGGCCCTCTCGGACCAGGTCCTGGCCGTCACCGGCGCAGAGGTTCCACTTGGGATCACGCCGCCGGAAGACGCGGCAGCAGGTACGACGGCGGCCCGGCACCCCGGGTGCGGCGCCCCCTTCGCGCTGCTGGCGGGGGAGAGGCTGACGGTGGGAAACCCGACGGCAGGGCTCCGCTCCTACCTCGGCGTCCGCGGCGGGATCGGCGGCCCCGACGCGCTGGGGAGCCGGTCCACGGACACCATGTCCGGGATCGGGCCCGAACCGCTCCAGGCTGGAACCATCCTTCCCGTGCTCGCACCGAAGCCGGGCAGCATCGTGGGCCACCCCGAGTCGTCACCCCTTCCGGACCAGTCCGCGGCAACCGTGCTCCGCGTGGTGCCCGGACCCCGGCAGGACTGGTTCAGTGCCCAAACCCTGCAGGACTTCCTGGAACAGGACTGGACCGTCACGCCGCAGTCCAACCGGATCGGACTGCGCCTCAACGGCCACGCCCTCACCCGGAGCCGCGACGGTGAACTGGCCAGCGAAGGAACGGTCCGGGGCGCCATCCAGGTGCCGCCGGAAGGCCAGCCTGTCCTCTTCCTCTCCGACCACCCGGTGACGGGCGGATACCCGGTGATCGCCGTCGTCGTCCACGCGGACCTGGACAAAGCGGCCCAACTTCCCCCGGGCGCCGCCGTGCGGTTCACCGCTGCAGCACCCCCGGCAGAACTGCCCGAAACAGCTAAGGAAAGCCCCCATGCGTAAAGTCCTCATAGCCAACCGCGGCGAGATCGCCGTCCGGATCGCCCATGCCTGCGACGATGCAGGCCTGGAAAGCGTGGCCGTCTACGCCGACCCCGACGCCGACGCACTGCACGTCTCAGCAGCCACTGAGGCATACTCGCTGGCCGGATCCAGGCCCCAGGAAACCTACCTGGACATCGACAAGATCCTGGCCATTGCGGCCAAGAGCGGCGCCGACGCCGTCCACCCCGGCTACGGCTTCCTGTCCGAGAACGCAGGCTTTGCCCAGGCCGTGCTGAACGCCGGCCTGACCTGGATCGGCCCCTCCCCGGACACCATCCGCCTGCTGGGCGACAAGGTCAGCGCCCGCGAGGTGGCCGTCCGGGCCGGCGCCCCGCTGGCACCCGGCAGTGACGGGCCCGTGGACAGCGCCGCCGAGGTCCGTGCCTTCGCCGAGCAGGTGGGCCTCCCCGTGGCCATCAAGGCTGCCTTCGGCGGCGGCGGACGCGGCCTCAAAGTCGTCCGGAACCTGGCCGATATCGAGGAAAGCTTCGACTCGGCGGTCCGCGAGTCCCTTGCAGCCTTTGGCCGCAGCGAGTGCTACGTGGAGAAATTCCTGGACCGCCCCCGCCACGTGGAGGCACAGGTCATCGCGGACACGCACGGCAATGTGGTGGTGGTGGGCACACGCGACTGCTCGCTGCAGCGCCGCCACCAGAAACTCGTGGAGGAAGCCCCCGCGCCATTCCTCACGCCGGACCAGCGGGCCGCCATCCATGCCTCTGCCAAGGCCATCTGCCGGGAGGCCGGATATGTCGGCGCCGGCACCGTGGAGTACCTGCTGGACGGCTCCGGTTTCCTCAGCTTCCTGGAGGTCAACACGCGGCTGCAGGTGGAGCACCCGATCACCGAGGAGACCTCCGGCGTGGACCTGGTGGCTGCCCAGCTGGCCATCGCGGCGGGGGAGCAGCTCCCCGTCCTGGAGGACCCGGAGCCGCGCGGCCACGCCTTCGAATTCCGCATCAACGCCGAGGACCCGGGCCGCGGATTCCTGCCCTCGCCCGGGACCGTGGAATCCTTCGAGGTGCCCACCGGGCCCGGGATCCGCCTGGATACGGGCGTCCGTGCCGGCTCTACGGTGCCCGGGCAGTTCGACTCGCTGCTGGCCAAGCTGGTGGTCACCGGCGCAGACCGCCAGCAGGCCCTCCGGCGTGCCCGCCGCGCCCTGCAGGAGTTCCGGATCGGCGGACTGGCCACCGTGCTGCCCTTCCACCGGGCAGTGGTCGGGGCGCCGGACTTCACCCGCGAGGACCGGCTGGACACCTACACCACCTGGATTGAGAACGAATTCGCCACCGCCCTGGACGCGGACCCGGCCTTCAGCCCGGCCGCGCCGGATGAACCCCGCCGGACCATCGGCATCGAGGTGGACGGCAAACGGATGGAGCTGGGACTGCCCAAGGCGCTGCTGGATTCCCTGCTCGACGGCGGTGGCCGGCGGAGCGCGGAAGGCCAGGAGGCCAGCGGGGAGACGCTGCAGGAGAAGAACGACGGCGACCTGCTGGCCACCATGGCCGGCACCGTGGTCAAGTGGCTGGCTGAGCCCGGGGCAAGCGTCGAGGAAGGCGAAGCGGTACTGGTGCTCGAAGCCATGAAGATGGAGACGGCCGTGGCCGCCCACCGTGCCGGGACCGTCGGTGAGCTGTACGCCGCGGCCGGAGACGCCGTCGGGCCCGGGCAGGTGCTCACCACGATTTCCTAAGCGCACGTCACGAGGGCATCCGCGAGAACACGCGGCACACCGCAAGGCTGAACCAGAGCTGGAGGTCGTGGAACCTGTCCCGGAGCAGGTGGCCGGTGAAGAGCCCTGACGGTTCCTGGTGCGCGGAGAGCCAGTCGCGCGCCTGGTTGGTTTTTTCCGTTCGCAGGCCGGGGCGGATGATGCTGATGGCGTCGAGGGCGGAAACGAGGTCAGTCATCCAGAAGGGAAAGCAGAACTCGGTCCAGTCGGAGACGCGGCCCTTGTCAGGATAGGCGTCCGGCTCGAAGAAGCGGGCCGCCAGCATTTCCGCGGCCTTCTGTGCGGAGGTGCTTGCGCTGTTCGCGGGATGGGCAGCGTAGGCCCTGAGCACCACCCCGGTGATCAGGTGCGAGAACGGCTGCGCCGGATCGCCGGGAATGGTCTGCGGCTCGTCCAGCGCGTCCAGGTTCCTCCCACGGGTGCGGATGGGAAGGGCCCAGCCGCCGTCGTCCTGCCGCGACGCCTCAAGCCAGCTGAACGCGCGTTCTACACGGGGGTCGTCGCCGTACCCCGCCTTGCACAGGAGCCCGATGAGGGCTCCCGTGTAGTTGGGAGACACCTGGTTGCCGTAAATCCCCCGAAGGTCACCCAGCTCGGACTGGTGTGAAAGCACATAACCGGCGGCTGCGGCGATGGCCGGATGCCGGCGGGTGAGCCCGAACATCTCGACGAGGAACCCGAGTTGCCGGTAGGTCTCCAGCAGGTCGTAGTCCATGCGGTCCCGGGCCCGTTTTCCCGGATAGGCCCACGACCCATCCGCCGCTTGGTGCCGCAGGATCCGGCGGGGGACCGGAAGGTCCCAGAGTGCCTCGTCCGGCGCACCCGCGGGAGCGGCTGGCAGCCCTCCCGGCCCGGGGACCAGCTCGCGGACGGCCCAGGCGCGCACGGCAGGGTGGCCGCTGGACAGCAGCGGGGCGATCGGGTCGAACCGGAGGCCGTCAAGCCACGTCATGGTCACCATGATGGCGGAATACGTCCGGTGCGGACAGGGTACCGGTGTCCTGCCGGATATCGTGGTCCCATGACGTTTGACGAGGTGCTGGCCGATCTCCAGGCCCAGGCCAGGACCACAAAGCACGCCGAAACGGGCCTCTGGGTGGCCGCCCAGCTCCGCAGCCGCATCGAGGCCGGCAAGCTGAAGCCCGGCTCCAAGCTCGCGGAGGAAGCCCTCCGCGAGGCCCTTGGCGTGTCCCGCAACACACTGCGGGAGGCATTTACCGCGCTCCACGCCGAGCACATCGTCACCCGCATTCCCAACCGGGGCGTCTTCGTCGCCCACCCCACGGCGGACGACATCCGCGAAATCTACCGCGTCCGCCGCTTCCTGGAACCTGCAGCGGTGCTGTGGTCCGGCGAGACCTCCATGGAGGCCCTGGCCGCGATCATCAAGGCAGCGAGGGCCGCCGCCGTGGAGGGAGACATTCCCGGCATGGCGGGCGCCAACCAGGACTTCCACCGTGCCCTCGTTAACCGTGCCGGCAGTGAGCGGCTCAACAGCCTCATGGACCAGGTCCTGGCCGAAATGCGCCTGGTGTTCCATTCCATGGCCGCCAACCCCGCATTCCATGAGCCGTACGTGGAGGACAACGCCAGGATCGTGGAGCTCATGGAAGCCGGGGACCGGGCCGCGGCAGCGGACTTCCTGTCCGCCTACCTGGACCGCGCCGAAGCGCAGCTGCTCGCCGCCGTCGAACGCTGACCCAGGCCCTTCCCGGGGAGGGGTTGCAGGATTGTTGAACAAAACGGTATGCTGTGGATCACACCGTTGTTCTGCAGCTCACTACATCCTGCAGCTCTGACGTAACCGGGGCTCCCGCCCCTCGGCGCCGCCCAACCAGTCAACCGGGCACGGACGCGCCGGCCCCCACTTTCGCAGACCCGTCACGGGTCCCCTGGGAAGGGATAATCATGCTTGTACTCATCGGGGTGCTGCTGGTGATCGTTGGCTTCGCCATCCGCCTGAACCCCCTGATTGTCGTCACCGTCGCCGGCATCGTCACCGCACTGCTGGGCGGGATGAACCCCGCACAGATCCTCGACTCGTTCGGCACCGGCTTCGCCAGCAGCCGTTCGGTCACCATCTTCGTGGCGGTGCTGCCGGTGGTGGGCATCATCGAGTACTTCGGACTGCAGGAGCAGGCCAAGGTCCTCATCGGCCGCCTGGCCAAACTGACGGCAGGCCGCGTCCTGATCGGCTACCTTGCCGTCCGCCAGATCACCGCCGCCGTGGGCCTGAACAGCATCGGCGGCCACGCCCAGACCGTCCGCCCGCTGGTGTTCCCCATGGCCGAAGGCGCAGCACTGCGCCGCTACGGGCACGTTCCGGAAAAGATCAGCGAGAAGATCAAGGGCCACTCCGCCGGCGCTGACAACGTGGGCGTGTTCTTCGGCGAGGACGTCTTCGTGGCCGTGGGCTCCATCCTGCTGATCACCACGTTCGTGGACACCACGTACCACCTCCACCTGGAACCGCTTCAGCTGGCCCTCTGGGCCATCCCCACCGCCATCGCCGCCTTCCTCATCCACGGCTTCCGGCTCCTGCGCCTGGACAAGCAACTGGACAAGGAATACCGCGAATACGAGCTCACCGCCCAGAAGGAAACCGCAGGAGAAGCCAAATGATCAACGTTGAAGCCGTCTACTGGCTGATCGGCATTCTGTTCGTCGCCTGGGCATCGCTGATTGCCGCCGATGCCAACCACCCCCGCCGCTGGGGCAGCTCCGCCTTCTGGGGCCTGCTGGGCCTGTGCTTCTTCTACAGCACCTGGGTCCAGGCCGGAACCGCACCCGGCTGGATCCTGGGCATCGCGGTCCTGATCCTGGTTGTCCTGGCCTCCACCGGCCTGCTGGGCCACGGCAAGCACCGCACCTCCACCGGCCCGCAGCGCGAGGCCTTCGCGAAGCGCTTCGGCAACAAGCTCTTCATCCCGGCCCTGACGCTGCCCCTGGTCACCGTCATCCTGGTCCTTGCGGCGCCCGTTCTGAACATCGGCGGCACCCCGCTGCTGGACCCCAAGAACACCACGCTGGTAGCCCTGGCCATCGGCGCCGTGGCCGCCGTCGTCGTCGCCCTCCTGATCCTCAAGCCCAAGAACCCGGCCACACCCATTTTTGAGAGCCGCCGCATCCTCGAATCCATCGGCTGGGCCGCGCTGCTGCCGCAGATGCTCACCACGCTGGGCATCCTCTTCACCAAGGCCGGCGTGGGAACCGCCGTGGGCACCCTGGCCTCCGGGCTGCTGCCCAAGGGCTCGCTGATCGCAGGCGTGCTGGTCTACTGCATCGGCATGTTCCTCTTCACCGTGCTCATGGGCAACGGCTTCGCCGCCTTCCCCATCATGACCGCCGCCATCGGCTGGCCCGTGCTGGTGCAGACCTTCCACGGCGACCCCGCCATCATCTTCGCGATCGGCATGCTCGCCGGCTTCTGCGGCACGCTCTGCACCCCCATGGCCGCCAACTTCAACCTGGTGCCGTCCGCACTGCTGGAAATGAAGAACAAGTACGGCGTCATCACGGCGCAGGTGGGCACGGCCATCCCGCTGCTGGCGGTCAACATCGCACTGATGTACTTCCTGGCCTTCCACTAAACCCCTTCGCAAAGGAGCACCATGGACAACGATCTTCGCGCACAGGCGGCACCGGATTACGCGGCCGTGGTGCTGGGCAACCTTTCCGAGCCCTTCCCGCACTCGGCCCACCACACCCAGGTGTCCGCCGACGACCGGCCCACCCCGGAGCAGATCCACCCCGCCTTCTACACCTCCTTCGACTGGCACTCCTGCGTGCACATGCACTGGCTGGGGGCCAGCCTGCTGGGTTCGCCGGCTGTTGCGGCTGCTCCGGAAGGAGCGTCCGACGGCGGCAGGGCGGCCTGGGTGGACAGCTCCACCGAGGCGTCCCTCCGGCAAGCACTGGGTGCCAACCTGACGCCGGCGAAACTGGCCGTGGAACGGGACTACCTGGTGGCCAACCCCTCCTGGGAGCGGCCCTACGGGTGGGCGTGGCTGATGCGGCTGGCCGCCACATGTTCCACATCGTCCGATGCGCAGCTCCGGGAATGGGGCACCGCCTTGGAGCCGCTGGTGGACGCCGTGGCGGAACTCAGCGTGGCGTGGATGGCCAAGGCCCAGTACCCGGTCCGGCACGGGCTGCACACCAACGCCGCGTTCGGTGTCGGCTACATGCTGGATGCCTTCCGGTCGCTGGGCCGGGCTGATGCTGCCGCGGCGTGCGAGGAAGCGGCCCGCACCTGGTTCGGGAACGACCGTGGCTGGCCGGGCGACTGGGAGCTCAGCGGCCAGGACTTCCTCTCCGCCGGGCTGAGCGAGGCGGACCTGATGCGCCGTGTCCTGTCCGCCGACGAGTTCGCCGCTTGGTTCGCGGCGTTCCTCCCCGGCCTTTCCGCAGAGTCGCGGATCCTGCAGCCTGTCAGCGTCACGGACGAAACCGACGGCTACCTGGTGCACCTCCACGGGTTGAACCTGACCCGCGCCGGACAGGTGGCCCGGATCATCGCCACCCTCCGGGAATCCTCCACGTCCGTGGCGTCCGCCGCGGCGGCTGAGCTCAACGAGGCCCTGGACCCGCTGCTGAAGGCCGGCCTCCGCGGGCTGGAGAGTGGCGACTTCATGTCCACGCACTGGCTGGCCAGCTTCGCCTGGGACGCGCTGGGATCCGTGGCGGCGCTGGACTGACTATCCAGCAGGTGACGGGATGAACCAGTCACACTCGGTGTGAAGGGACGCGGCGGTGCCCATATGGGCGCCGCCGCGTTAGTCTTTTCCCACCACGCCCAGTGCGTGACCTGGGAGCAGCGGGCAGGGTCGTAATGAGCTGACCGTCCGCCCGCGAGCCCAGAGGAATTCCATGCGCCAGCACGCCAGCACCTGCACGCCAGACCCTGCAACGGCAGGGCAAACCGCCCTCAAGCCCAGGAGGAAGCGGACCAGGCATCCCCGGATCGCCGTGGGGGACAGGGTCCGCTTCGCCGAGGGAACCGTCTCCGGCACCGGGGTGGTGGATGCCGTGACCTCCGACTACTCCGTTATCTGGGTATGGACGGACGAAGGCCAGGGCCGGCGGATGTTCCTGCAGGGGTACGGAAGCATCGTCACCGCAGTGGAGGCCTAATTCAGCTGTTCGGAGCGCGCGGCGCGCCGCGCGTCCGCTTGGAGGATGCCGTCCCGGACCCCCGCGCGGATCACGCCGTACAGGATGTAGAAGAAGACGGCTCCCACGAGGACAAACAGGACCAGCCCGGTAAAGTCACCCATTGTTTTCCTCCTCCGGCCAGTACGGCTGAACGGAAGCCGCTGCCTGACGCAGGGCCCCGCCGTCGAGCATCAACGATGTTTCCTCCAGGCCGAAGTCGGTCCATTGGCAAACCAGCCGGAGATCCCCGGCTGGGGGCAGCGGCCACAGCCAAAGGGTGCCGCTGCCGGAGAACTCCTCATCGCCCCCGCCGCCACCGCCGCCGTTCAGGGCGAGGACCGGAGGCTCCGGGTTGGTGCCCGGTTCCATCAGCCCGTAGGGAATTTGGCTGCCGGTGCTCGCTTTTGAACCGTCAGGAAATTCGACGCCGAACATCAGCCCGGTCTGCCGCTCGCTGCGCCCGCGAAAGCCCCTGCCGGGCTGGAAGAACAGCGGCTGCAAATCGTCCCAGTCCCTATCGGATTGATCGGTCCGGCGGAAGAGCCAGGACAGACTGAACAGGCACCCGGTAGAGAAGACTTCGGCGCCTTTGACCGCCACCACCATTCCCGGTGTCCGGCTCACGAACGTGCCCAGATGGACAACGGCAGGCAGTTCATAGGCGGGTGCAGCCACCCAAGGGGGCGGGACGTGCCTGGTTGACCGCGGCCGGGGCGGCAGGGGAGGAACGGGAAAGTCCTGGAAGAAGGTCATGGTGATCCTTGCATCTGCTGGCGGCGACCGACCAGCGGAACAAGCGGCTGCGCCGCCCTGGATCCCCCAATCCGTCCTTGCCCGGCCAGTCTAGCGGGATGCCTCAGGGCCGGGTGGCCTCCTCAAGGATTTCCAGCAGGTGGCGGTAGGAGCGGCCGGTCGCCTTGGACATCCCCAGCTCGCAGGTGCGGTTGGTGGAGGCATAGGCATCGAACTCCCGCTCGTTGATCTCGCCGGCCTGCCGGTTGGTGGCGGAGTCGGTGAGTTCAGGGTGGAGCAGGCCCCGGTCGCCGGCGAACGCGCAGCAGCCCCAGTTGAGCGGCACGAACACATCATCCGTGACGGCCCCGGCGATGTCGAGCAGCGCGGGGTTGGTTCCCAGCTGGGTGGATGAGCACGTGGGGTGCAGGGCCATGGAACCCAGCGGAGCGGTTACCGTGAGCTGGCCCAGGACGTGCTGGTGGACGAACTCCACCGAGTCAACGAAGCGCAGTCCGGCATACCGTTCTCCGTCCGCGCCGGCAAGACGCTTCATGGTCTCCAGGCCTTCCGTGCAGGAAGCGGCATCGCACACCACGGGCAGCCTGCCGCGGCCGCTGGCCTCGTACAGCTGGTCCAGGACCTTGGCGGTCATGGCGTCGTAGCCCTGGGAGAAGCCCTTGGATTTCCACGGCGTGCCGCAGCACAGGCTCTCGATGCCTTCGGGGACGGTTATGCCCACTCCGGCACGTTCGCAGAGGTCCAGGAATGCCTGGGCTGAGCCCTTTCCCTTGCCTTCCGGGCCCTCCGCGGGGCCGAACATGGTGCCGATGCAGGCCGGGAAGAACACCGCCACGCTGCCTGGGTCCCGGCGTTCCCGGCGCCTGGAACCGCCGCCGGGCAGCACGTCGGCGTAGGCGGGCACCGCCTCCGGTCCCAGCAGCGCGCGGCCGACGGCGGTCGCGGCCTTTGGCAGCGGCGCCGGCATGGCCTTGGCTACAGTCAGGGCCAGGCCGCCGCCGGCGGTCACGGCGCCCCAGTTTTCGGCGGCCTTGTTCCAGCCGGCCGCGGCGACGGTGTTGGCAATTTCCTTGCGCAGCCGCCGGACCAGGTCCCCGGTGTTGATCAGCACCGGGCAGGCGGTGACGCACATGCCGTCCGCAGCGCAGGTCTGCACGCCGTCGTAGTCATAGTCCCTACGCAGGCTGGCGGCGAGGGCGTGGTCGCCGCGCTGCTCAGCGGCAGCAATGTCACGCCGAAGCACGATGCGTTGGCGCGGAGTAAGCGTGATGTCCTTGCTGGGGCACACCGGTTCGCAGTACCCGCACTCGACACAGCGGTCCACTTCCTCCTCGACGGTGGGAGCCACCTTGAGGTTTTCGATGTAGGAGAGGGGTTCGTCGGCGAGCAGCACACCCGGGTTCAGGAGGTTGGCCGGGTCGATCAGCCGCTTGATCTCCTGCATGACTGCGTAGAGCTCGTCGCCGTACTGGCGGCGGACGAAGGGGGCCATGATGCGGCCGGTCCCGTGCTCGGCCTTGAGTGAACCGCCCGCGCCGAGGACCAGGTCAACCATCTCGTCGGTGAAGGCCTGGTAGCGCAGCAGTTGGTCCGGATCGTCGAAGCGCTCGTTGAGCATGAAGTGGACGTTTCCGTCCTTGGCGTGCCCGAAGATCACCGATTCCCTGTAATCGTGCTCGTGGAACAGCCGCGTCAGTTCGCCGCAGGTGCCGGCAAGGGCGGGAACCGGGACAACGATGTCCTCCAGCAGTGCGTTGGTTCCGGAGGGGCGGGCGCCTGCCACGGCCGTGTACAGGCCCTTGCGGACGTGCCACAGGGCAGCCCGGTCTTTCGGGTCCGAGGTCAGCGCGAAGGGTGTTGCAAGGTCCAGCGAGTCGAACAGCTGCTGCGAGCCTGCCCGCTTGCCGGACAGTTCGGCGGCGTCCGAGCCCTGGTGTTCCACCAGCAGCGCGGCGTGTCCTTGGACCGGCAGGGTACGGATCGCGCGGCGGGGGCGTCGGCGGCGGCCTGGGCCACCTTCAACGCTGCCGCGTCCATGAGTTCGATGGTGGCAAGGCCGGTGGACACCAGGTCCGGCAGGGCTCCCATTGCCGCGTCGAGGGTGTTGAAGACCAGCAGCCCGGTGGCGGCGGCGGGTTTGACCTCGACGGTCCGGAAGACAGCCTCCGCCACGAAGCCCAGGGTTCCCTCGCTGCCGATCATCAGGTGCATCAGGATGTCCACGGGGCGTTCGTAATCCAGGAAGGAGTTCACGCCGTAGCCCATGGTGTTCTTCATCGAGAACAGTGAACGGATGATGCGGACGGACTGGTCGTTTCCCAGCACCCGCCGGCGCAGCTTCAGGAGCCCCTCGTGGAGTTCCGGTTCCAGCTCGCGCAGCCGCCGGTCTGCGTCGGCGTCGGCGGTATCGATGACCGTGCCCGAGGGCAGCACCAGCACCATTGATTCCAGCGTCCGGTAGGTGTTGAGCTCGGTGCCGCACGCCATTCCTGAGGAGTTGTTGGCGATGACACCGCCCACGGTGCAGGCGATTTCGCTGGCGGGATCCGGGCCGAGCTTGCGTCCAAAGGGGGCAAGCCGGGCGTTGACGCTGCGCACTGTGGCGCCGGGCTGGACACGGACCCGGCCGCCGCCGTCGAGCACCTCAACACCGCGGAAATGCTGGCGGGTGTTGATCAGCAGGCTGTCACTCAGGGCCTGACCGGACAGGCTCGTGCCACCGGAACGAAAGGTGGCGGGAAGCCCAAGCTCCCGGCTGCGCCGGAGCAGGGCGCCAACGTCGGCGGCATTGCGTGGGGTGGCCACCCCTTGCGGGACCAGGAGGTAGTGCGAGGCGTCATGTGCCATGGCGTGGCGGTCCAGGTCCCGCGTGCTGACGGTATCCGGATCCAGCAGGTGGACGGGGGATTCGGCTCCTGCGGCTGTGGTTCTCATGCGTGGCTCCAAGAAATCAGGTAATGGGGTGGGGCGGGGTGGCGTCCCCGGCCCGCTGGTAGAACCATTCGATGTGTTCGCGCAGCAGGCGTGCGGCGAGTTCGCCGTCACGGGACTGGACGGCATCAAAGATTCCGTGGTGTTGGGTGCGCAGGGCTGCCAGGACCGCCGGCCAGTCCTCCATCGCGTCCATGGCTCCCTTGACGTAGCCCACGATCGAGCCGCTGAGGGACTCCATGATGGTGGCCATGACCTCGTTGCCTGCAAGCGAACTCAGCGCCACATGGAACCTGGCGTCCAGCTCGTGGAAGGTCGCCCGGTCCAGCTCGGGCTGGTCCATGGCCTCCAGCAGTTGGGCTGCTTGTTTGCGCTCCGCGTCGCCGCCTTCGCGCGCGGCACCGGCGCGGGCAGTCCACGTCTCCAGGAGGATACGGGTTTGGACGATGTCCTGGACCGGCAGCCGGTTGCTGGCAACATGCAGCCGGAGGGCGGAGGAGAGTCCGGCCGACGGATCGGAGACCACAATGGCGCCGGAGGTGGGACCGGAGCCTACCGAGCTGCGGACCACGCCCATGGCGTCGAGGATACGGATGGCCTCGCGGACGGACGCCCTGGATATTCCATAGTTTTCCGCCAGGGTCCGTTCGCCCGGGAGCCGGTCTCCGACCTTGATTGTGCCGGCCCGCAGGTCCGCTTCAATGTCTTTCAGGAGCGCATCGTGGGTTCGACGTCGGGGGGCTGCTCCGGCTGCGGCGGGTGTCACGGGCGATCCTCTGGAGTGGGGGAGTGCGGGCCGGGAGGGCCCGCACCCCGGTTGTGCGCGGGTGGAGGGCTACGGGAGCATCCAGCCCAGGACTGGGGTGGATTGCAGGTAGACGATGGTGCACAGCACCAGAAGCAACCCCACGCTCCATCCGACTACCTTACGCAGTAGGACCGACTCCTGGCCGTCAAGGTTCACGGCGGTGGCGGCAATGGCGAGGTTCTGCGGGCTGATGAGCTTGCCCACCACACCGCCCGCCGTATTGCCGGCCACAAGCAGGTTCGGGTCGATGCCTGCATTCAGGCCGGCAGTCTGCTGCAGCTTGGCAAACAGTGCGTTCGCGGAGGTGTCCGAACCTGTCACGGCCGTGCCCAGCCAGCCGAGCACCGGGGAGAGGAACGCGAAGAAGCTTCCGGTGCCGGCCAGCCAGACGCCGATCGAGACCGTCTGGCCCGAGTTGTTCATGACGTAGGCGAGGGCGAGCACCGTGATGATGGTCAGGCCGGCCCAGCGCATCTTGAAGATGGTCCGTCCGATTTCGGCCACGGCGTTGCCTACTGTCATGTGGAAGCGGCCGCCGTCGTCGAAGCGGGCGTAGACGGCCGCGACGATCAACCCCGTGATCAGCAGGAGCGTGCCCGGGCTGGACAGCCACTGGAAGACGTAGACGGTGGAGGACAGCGGCTTGCCGTCGGCGCTCACCAGGGCGTCGTGCAGGACAGGCCATGGAACCTTGACATCGGTGGCGGCGAGGGCGGCCGGAAGGTCGACGCCGAGCTTCCACAGTTTGGCGATGCCGAACACCACGATGACCAGGAAGTAGGGAAACAGTGCCAGCCACGTGCGTGCCGGGGTGAGGCTTTCGCCGTCGGCCGCCTCTACGGTGGCGACGCTGCCGGACCGGGCGCTTCGCGGACCCTGGCCCGCCGGCGTGGTGCCAGCCGCAGCGGCCTCCGCGGCGACGCCCAGCCGGTCACGCGCTGCTGTGGTGCCCCGGGGCTTCCAGAAGCGGAAGAACAGCACAGCCGCGCCCAGGCCCACCAGCGAGGCCATGATGTCGGTGAGTTCGTAGGAGAAGAAGTTCGAGCAGAGGAACTGCGCTGCGGCAAAGGAGAATCCGATGACCAGCGCGGCAGGCCAGCAGTCCTTCAAGCCCTTGCGTCCGTCCAGGATGAAGAGCAGGATCAGCGGGACGAAGGTTGCCAGCAACGGCGCCTGGCGGCCCACCATG